>CAWUTK010000059.1:0-5071 GCA_963924785.1 uncultured Opitutales bacterium | reverse complement strand
GGATCTATTTTTACAATATCTCATTTTCCAAAGGGTCTTTTGAAAAAAAATATGTCCATACACAAAATGCTTGAGCGGATAACAACGGTTTAATAGAGTCTTTATGTTCATTGGCGTTTAATCTTTGTTTAGGTTGTGCATAACTATTAAACAAAGTCGCCAATGAATATCTACAATAAACGGTTTTAATTCGATAATATCACTTCGAATACAGTGACGTTTAATAGGATTCTATCTTATGGATTTACCCCTAGCAGTTTTGGGGCGGCGATGAGCCCCTTTTATTATATTTCTTACACTTTTTGTAAGAAATACTACCGTTTACCCACTAAATTTTCGAAAGACCCTAAAAATCTATGTTTCAGCAACAATTGAAGAGCGAAATGGATTCGATGCGTGGAGTGCAAAGCAATCGGTTCAACCTTTGAATGGAACTGCGGGGCAAGACTCGACGGGCGAGTCAGTTGATCCAAATCACTTTGTTGTCATTCAAGCAGAATATGGTGAACTGACTGCACAAATAACCTCTCATCAAGCGGCAAGCGTTGAGTTGCGACTAGAGGGGGTTAATCCTGGCTCTGAGTTGATTGATCAAACGCATGGCGTAATGCTGAAGCATGAACATGATTTCAATAGTGACATGTCTTCGATTTTGAGTGTTTCAACGGCTTATAAGAAGCAGAACCGTACTGCATCAGAAATCGCATGGCTTTTCTTAAGTCAATATGATTGGAATGCTGAAATGGGACTCAAGTATACGGGGATCCAGTCACATCTAATTCAAGCAGGTGTTCAATTTGTTTACGAAGATAATCTCCATTCCTTTTTTCATGATGTCGGTGAAAACAAGCAATTGCTTTATGACGAAGACACGCATGGTTTGGGTTTTTACATTGATGACCATTATTCCTACAATGAAAAGTTAACATTGATTGGAGGTGTTCGCGTTGATCATAATACCTTGGTTGATAAGGATAAGCTTTATGGCGGTCGTATAGCGGGAGTTCTTCAAGCTACAGATATTTGGACAAGTAAGCTGCTTTATAATCGAACGAATCGCCTGCCATCACCGATGTCTTCGTTGAATCAATTATGGGGTTTTAACAAACCTAATGCACCGGTTTGGGCAACGGGTTCTCCAAATGCAAAAAAAGCAGAACAACTGGCTACGATCAAGTGGGGTAATTCTCTATCTCTCGAGAAGGTTCATCTTTTCTTAAATCTGTATCATCAAGAATTGAAAGATTTTATTACATGGGGCTCTCCTCATAGCAACGTTGGTGATTTTGAAGGCAATGGTTTGGAATTCAGTTTGATTTATCAATTGTCTGATGAAGTCTCACTTTGGGGAAATGCCGCATATAATAATTAAACTTTTTCAACTTCATCATCTTTTGATGTAGCCGCAAATACGGTGGATTCTCATCAAGCGATCAATGACGATAATCGTCTCATTGGTTCTCCGCGCATAACATCAAATATCGGGGTGGACATGAGTCTTGCAACCGATATAATACTTTCAACTCAACTTCGTTATTTCACTCAACAACCAACTGAGGTGACAAATGACGGAGGGAAGACGTTTAAATTTGAAGAAACAAATAACCAGTTTTATTTAGATAGCAGCTTAATGTTCGAGGATGTAATGTTCGAACATTTAGATGTCCGGTTGTCTGGAAAGAATTTATTGGATAACCGCGATTCAGTTGGTGGACCCTGGTTAAGAGGAAGCTAACTTCCAAGAGGTATTTCACTCGAAATAGCCGTGTATTGGAAATTCTAATATTTAATTTTCAGAGTCGATGACCTCATTATTTAGGGATATTTTCAGTTGTCGCATCACTTTTGAGTAGCGAAGCACTCACTAGGTCAACAATTTGACTGAATCTTTAATCGACATTTATGATGTATTGAATATCTGTAATATTATGCAGATACGCATGAAGTCCCCCTTTGTCATATTAATCTTATTTATTTCTATTTTCATCAGTTTATTGCAAGCTGATAAAAAAATGAATGTCCTCATATTGAATGTAGATGATTTAAAACCGAGCTTGGGCTGCTATGGCGACGATTTCGCAAAGACCCCTAATTATTGACAAGTTAGGGGACCAAGGAACGGTAATGCTTGCCAATTATTGCCAGCAAGCCCTTTGTGCTGCGACACGCGTCAGTATGTACACTGGAATGAGACCAGATAGCACCGGTGTTCTGGATTTGCATACACATATGAGAGATATTAATCCAAATATTCTGACAATGCCGGAATATTTTAAGCAAAATGGTTATAAAAGTATTGGTTTCGGCAAGATTTTGCATTGGACAAAGAATGATGATCCACAATCTTGGGATGAAAGGCCAAAGGATGATGATCTTCCTTATTCAAAGGATCATCCAAAACCAGTTATTGGGGAATTTCAGGGAGAAGAGGTTCATTTTGTTTATAACAATGTTGCCGCAAAGTCTAAAGGGAAATATATTAAGACGTCTCTGCTTCAGAAAAAATTGAAAAAAGATAATCAATATCCGGCGACTGAAGGTTACGATCTAACATATGATGCTTATCCAGATGGAGCGATTGCGAAGGCCGGAATTGCCAAACTAGAAGAGCATGCTAGTTCACAGGAACCCTTTTTTATGGTGTTAGGTTTTCGTAAACCACATTTACCATTTAATGCTCCAAAGAAATACTGGGATTTGTATCCTCGTAACGACATTGAATTAGCTCGTTATAAAAAACTGCCAAAGGGTTCGCCCATCGTATTCCGGTCATTCGTATGGGGAACTTGGGGCTTACACGGGTTATCAAACGGGCGTTAAGGTTGAAGATGAGAATCAACGAACATTAATTAACGGCTACTATGCCTACGTTTCCTTTGTAGATGCACAGATTGGCAAAGCAATGAAGTCATTAAAAGAAACTGGCCTTGCAGAGAATACCATTGTCGTGCTTTTGGGAGATCACGGTTGGCACTTAGGTGATCATGGACCATGGTGTAAGCATTCAAACTTTGAGCAAGCGACTGCGGCGCCGTTGATCATTTCAGCACCTGGTATGACGAAGGGACAAAAGACAAAATCACATTCTGAATTTATTGATATTTTCCCTACCGTTTGTGAGTTAGCAGGTTTACCGTTACCAAAGAAATTGGAAGGAGATAGCTTGGTTCCAATCCTTAAAGATAAAAATGCGAAAGTTAAGGACTATTCTATGAGCCAGTATCCTCGTCATCAAGCACTCGGCTATTCTATGAGGTTAGGCCGTTACCGTTTAGTTTATTGGATGAAAACTGGCTTTTACAGTTTTAAAGATTTTACTGAAAGTGAACTAAAAGATGTTGAGCTTTTCGATTATGAAAAAGACCCAGATGAAACTCAGAATCAAGCTTCAAATCCAGAATACGCTGCGGTATTGAAAAAATGAAAGGGCATATGCTTGGCTACTTCGAAAAATGCAATGATCCAGAAAAAGCTAAGACCATGCCTGCACTAATAAAAAGTAAGAGTCGAAAATCTATAAAGAAATAAAACGACATTAGATTGATAAGCTTCAGCGGTATTTTCGAAGAAACCGGCTAGGTAGGTAGGTTAATTAAAAGCTTCGATGATCTTATCTGATAAAACTTGGTTATTTGTGTATAGCACGCCTTGGTGATTTAAATGGGTCGACTCCTCACGGTTTAAATCAAGCACATTGCCTTTCATATCGGATGCAATGGCACCCGCTTCGTCTAAAATACATGCACTTGCGGCGTAATCCCATAGACTGCCACCGCCATTAGTTTTCCGTGGTATTTTAAAGTAACACGCAGGATTTTTTTCGAGCACCCACATGGTGTTCATAGCCGCACCACCTAGGAAAATCGTTCTAAATTTGTTGTAACCCAAATTACTGGCAATCTTTTCCATGACTTCTATTGTCATATTGTATTGAGGGTGTTCCTTAAAACTTTCGTCATTGATGAATGTGAACACATCGGAAATTTCATTTTTTTCTAATGGGTGATGATTGACAAATGCACCTCCATTTTTAAAAGCGTGGTAAAGCGTATTTTTCAGAGGGTCGTATATGACACCAATGATCGATTCTCCGGTTTTACTTACAAGTGCAATTGAAACAGAGTAGCCAGCACGAGATTTAATAAAAGGCAATGTTCCATCGAGTGGATCAATGCACCAGAAATAATCTTTCACTAGCCGACTCTTATCATCTTCGGTTTCTTCGGCGAGAAGACCGAGGTCAAATTTTTCAATACCAGGAGTAAGGACTTCGATGACTTTGTCTTGGGATAATTGATCGACCTCTGTGACAACTTGAGAAGCTAAGCTATCACCACCGATCTTACTTTTTACCGTTAATTCCTTATTTGTGTATGCCGAAATGATTGCACCTGCTTGATTCGCTGCTGAAATAGCGAGGTCACATAATTCTTGGATATCGTTGTTTGAGAGTTTCATGTATGAAGGCACATTAATCGTATGCTACTTGAATGTCCAGTATGTAAGCAATCGGCAGTGGAGGGAGTGCTTATATACTGTGGTTTTAGGATATTTATTTGATTAATTATGAGCAGAGCTTAAATTCATCGAAATAACCTATTTAAAGAATTATGGACAAGAATATTAATGTTACCGTTTGGAATGAATTTCGGCATGAAAAGAAGAATGAAGCCGTTGCAAAACTATACCCCGAGGGGATACATGCGACAATAGCGAATGCTTTAAGAAGAAATGATAAACTAGAAGTGCGAACAGCTACTCTAGATGAACCTAAGCATGGATTAACGGATGAGGTGCTAGCAAAGACAGATGTGCTTACCTGGTGGGGACATGGTGCCCATGGAGAAGTTAGCGATGCGGTTGTGGAAAAGATTCAACGTCGAGTTTTGGAAGGTATGGGTTTGATTGTTTTACACTCAGCTCATTACTCGAAAATCTTCAAAAAGCTCATGGGAACTAATTGTTCTTTAAAATGGAGAGAACAAGCCGAGAAAGAGCGACTTTGGAATATTGAGCCATCTCATCCCATTACGAAAGGAATAGGGGAATATATTGAACTGCCAAATGCAGA
>CAWUTK010000058.1:0-11132 GCA_963924785.1 uncultured Opitutales bacterium | reverse complement strand
AAAAACCCGTTAAGTGAATGGACCTTTGATGAAGTCATGCAAGACATGGGACATCATTTACCTGTATGGCGAACCAATGCGCAAGATGAGATTGTGCGCAGAGGACTTAAGGTAAAAGAGAAACTTACCAAAGAATTAAACTCTGGAAAGCTAAGCGTCGCCGCTACTACTTGGTCGCTATGGGCTTTAGCTCACATTGAAAGAGAAAACGATGGCGATTATCAAAACATCCTAGCCTATGCAAATGATAGCAAGGTATCACTCAATATCCGTGTTCAAGCCGTTCGAGCATTAGGGCTATTTAAGGTAACTGCCGCCCAATCACTTTTTGTAGATCTATTAAATGACAAAGAACCTAGAGTTCGTCACGTAGCGTTACTAGGGTTGCAAAAGGTCGGTTTTGGAGAACACACGAATGCTATTTTCACCTCATTGGCCGATGAAAAAGATCGAGTCTGCAACTACACCGCGTTTCAGGTTATGAGAAGAGTTCTCAGCATTGAAGAACAGCGAAAACACTATGAAGCCTTAACAGGTAATGTTAAAAATATCATGACTTTGGCCCTAATGGAAGAGGGTGAGCTAAACAGTAAACCTAAGGTAGAGTCCAAACTATATTTTTCTTTATCAGAAACTAACTGGCGGGAAAAAACGACAGTAACAATAAAACGTAGTAATCAAAAAGGAAGATCCCAAAGAGGGCTTAAGATACACTACACTCTCGACGGCACGACACCTAAAAACACGTCTCCCTTATATAAAAAACCCTTTACGGTTAATAAAGGCGGCACACTTAAAGCACAGGTTTATAAAAATGTTAGCGCTCAGTCTGAAGTTCATTCGTTTAAACTTAACAAAATCAGTGACAGTGAATGGGGAAATCGCCTATTTGCCTATGACCTAAAAACAAAATCTAAAGTTGAATACACTGTACAAAACCAAGCCCTACAAAATGGGGCTACGGTTTATAGTGATAGAGCTTACACATACAGTAGTGTTCCGAATGAACTCAGTGGCGCATCTATTATTCAAACAGCTAATAATGATAAAAAATCAACGGCTGAAGATTTTATACGTTTTGCGATAAACATTCCCGCTGAAGTCTACATTGCTTTTGATAAGCGAGCTAAGGCACCTTCTTGGTTGGTTTCTCAATTCAAGAAAACAGACTTAATGGTAAAGATTAGTGAGAAAAGTGAGTATAATATTTATAAAGCAAACTTTACTGCGGGCAACGTTACTCTAGGAGGTGCAGAAAGTCGTAGGTCTTCAATGTACCATGTCTTCCTAAAGAAAGTGAATGATAGCAAAACAAATGGATCAAATATTAAAGACTTAATTACATCTGCAAACACCAAACTAGGCGAAGAGATTTTCCTTGGTAGAGGCACCTGTTTCGCCTGCCATAAGGTAGGTGATAAAGGAATTGCAATTGGACCCGATCTTCAAGGAATCAATACCCGGCGCGACGTAGACTATGTCATCAAATCTATTGTAGAGCCAAATGCTTACATTGTTGAAGGCTACCAACAAACAGTCCTATCAATGAAAGATGGCAGTCAACTATTTGGCATGATTCAAGAAGAAACAGGCCTCGAGATCATTCTTTACTTACCGACAGGTGAAAAGAAAACCGCATTGGTTAAAAACATTGTAAAGCGCGAGGACAATCCCAACTCAGGTATGCCTTCGAGTTTCATACACACTTTAAGCGCTAAAGATATCGCCGACGTCACTGCATGGATTATGGCTCTTAAAGCAGTTGGTATATAGTTATAACTCCATCCATTTTAATTTTTCCACTGAATCAAAATGCACATCATGGTTGAACCCGGATGATGCATTAGGAGATAATGAGATTATTTAAGGAGTTGAAGTGCTTAGAAAGCGCATCAAGCCGGTGCGTTGAAAAATGCTCCAATTCATTGTAGCTCAAAAGACAAATCATATCCTATCGATTCTATTACAGAATTCGGGTTAACGCTCCCCTAGAAAACCCTGTCCTTGTAACCAATTCCTACAAGCATTAGGCCACTCTTTGGTTCCCGCTATATTCTGGGCTAAACCACGACCATGTCCTCCTTTTTTATAAATATGTAATTCGGCTGGAACCTTGGCTTTTTTTAATGCCAAGTAAAATGCAATGCTATTTTGAGGTGGAACACCCCGATCTTCATCCGTATGAAATAAAAACGTTGGAGGTGTATTTTTTGTAACCTGCTTCTCATTCGAAAGGCTAACGATCAACTCCTTTGAAGCATTGCGCCCAATCAAATTATACTGAGAACCTTTGTGGGTATAAGGTTCATCAAATGCTATCACTGGATAGCAAAGGATCATAAAATCAGGTCTGCACCCTACGCTGTCAATAGGGTCTTGTGCGTTAGGATCTCCTTCGTCAAAATGAGTTCCGGCTGTCGAAGCTAAATGACCTCCTGCCGAAAAACCCATAACTCCAATACGCTTTGGATCTAATTGTAATTCTTTGGAACGAAGTCTTATCGTTCGTATGGCTCGCTGAACATCTAGAAGCGGTATGGGGTGAGAATATCCTCCTCTGCTCATCCGGTATTCAAGCACAATTCCAGTAACACCCATCGTATTTAACCATTTGGCAATATCATGCCCCTCATGCTGCATGGCAAGGCCTGCATAACCCCCACCAGGACAAATTATAACCGCTGATCCATTCAGAACATCCTTGGATGGTGAATATATAGTTATAGCAGGCTAATCTTTTTCAGGATCATCACCCTTTGCTTCAGGAGCACCATCCGGCCAAAGGAGTTCCTTTTGGGGTTCAGCAGATGATATAACAACACTCATAAGAAAAGTACAGACTAGAATAATTCGACGCATTTTAAAACCGGACCCCCTTCGATTCCTTCAGCTGTTTCATTTGGGCTTCCATATCTTCTGCAATTTCTGGAAATTCCTTTATCACGTTATTTTGCTCACCGACATCTTTGCTTAAATCATAAAGCTCCTTTGGAGGAGCCCCTTTTGCCTTCCTTCCCTTTTTTAGAGAGATAAATTTCCACTGATCTCGACGGAGGGCTAACCCCCTAGCCTCTTCTAGCATATAGAGCAGTCCTTTACTGTCTTTACCAATAAAAGCATCCCACATATTTCGGCTATCAATGCCTTCGTTATCGGCAAGTTCAATTCCTAGCAAATTTGCAAATGATGCGAGAAAATCAATTTGATTAACCATTGCATCTGACTCCCCTGCCTTGATTCCATTCGGCCAACGGATAATAAAGGGAACACGGGTTCCACCTTCATAAATTTGATACTTGCCGCCACGATAAATACCCGATCCATCATGACCATGATCCGTTTCCTTTGATGAAGTTTTTGTAATAGTCCCATCATCGTAGCCATCATCGTAAACAGGGCCATTATCGCTTGAGAAAATAACGATTGTCTTATCTTTAACACCCGCCTTCTCTAACGCATTCATAATTTCGCCCGTTGCCCAATCGAACTGAACCATCGCATCTCCACGGAACCCTAATTTTGTCTTTCCTTGAAAACGTGGGTGTGGAGCCCTAGGCACGTGTATATCTTGAGAAGAAAAATAGAGAAAAAACGGCTTATCTTTTCGAGAAGAAATATATTTCTTAGCTTGATTCACAAATTCATCTGCCATCGTTTCATCATCCCACAAAGCTGACTTACCACCACACATATAACCAATACGACCAATTCCATTAATCACCGAGTTATTATGCCCATGCGAACTTTGATAATAAGTCATCGCATCACGATCTTTTCTTCCATCTGGATAAGCAGTGCTATTTTTGTGCTTAAGCATCTCTCCATAACTTCCCACGAATAAAGGATCATTTTGATCTAAATTTAAAACTCGGTGATCAACTAAATACACGCACGGAACTCGGTCATTGGTTGAAGGCAACAAAAACGAATAATCAAATCCGATTTCCAGTGGCCCAGGTTTAACATCACCATTCCAATTTGTTTCAACACCTTCTGCACCAAGCCCCAGATGCCATTTGCCAATAACCGCAGTATCATAACCCGCTTTTTGAAAAAGTTTTGGCATCGTTAGAATATCCGTCGGGATTGATAATGGAGCGTTTGGAGACAGAATGGAAACGCCATGGCGAAACGCATGAACTCCCGTCAGCAAGGAAAAACGCGAAGGACTACAAGTCGACGCAGAACAATGGCCATCAGTAAAAACTAATCCCTCGTCCGCTAACCGATCAATATTCGGCGTAGGAATCATGGTGGAACCATAAACGCCCACATCCCCATAGCCCACATCATCTCCATAGATAAAAACCACATTCGGCTTCTCTGCGTTCAACAACCCACTGACACCACTTATTAAACAAATGGAAAACAACTTGAGGATGAGTCTCACAGAGCACACAGGGAGCACAGATGTTCGATTTTTAAGTATATTTGTATCTAATGAATTTTCTTTTTCCATAATTTCTTCCTTTTTAAAATGCCACAATCTCTTTTATAAATAATTGAACTACATGTCCTTCTCCCCTTCATGGTTAAACACCCGAAGAATCACTCACTTTCACACTAACAATTTGCCATTCATAATTAACCATTGTTTTCATTTCTTTTTCTTCTTTTTAGATTTTGGCTTAGGTGGACCATTTGGGAATTCTGATGCTATATAAAAACTTGGGTTTTCAGCCTTTGTATGCGAAAGTTCCATAGCCGTTTTTAAATCGGATACGACCTCTGGATATTCCGAAACTACATTGTGTTGCTCTCTCACATCCTCTTCTAAATTATACAATTCCATCCGAGGATCCAACTCTGTTTTTGTTTTAAAATAAATAAGTTTCCATTTCCCCTTGCGAATCGCGCGCTTACCCCCCAGCTCATTAAATGACCAATAAAGAGATTTATGTTTTTTCTGCTCACCTTTTCCTGTCAATACTGGAACCATCGACAGTCCATCGGTATTTTCTTGAACGGCCGCCCTTCCAAGCCCTCTAAGGGTTGGCGAAATATCCCAAAAAGCAGACATGTGTTCTGTCACGGTTCCTGCTTTGATTTTTGCAGGCCAACGAACAATCATCGGTGTTCGAACCCCCCCTTCATAAAGATCTCGTTTCCCACCGCGAAATATCCCATTGGAATCAAAACTATCGCGCTTATGACCCCCTTCTTGCATAGCGCCATTGTCACTAGAAAAGAAAATAATCGTATTATCATCAATGCCGAGTTTCTTTAACTTATCAACGACTAAACCAACATTATGATCCATATAGGACACCATCGCAGCAAAGGTGGTTTTAGGCTCTCTTTCGTATGAATAATGCGGATGTTTTTTCTCTGGCAACAATTTTTCTTTCAAAATTGGGCGATACTTCGCTTTCCACTCCTCTTTTGCCCGCAAACTTGCATGAGGAATCTGAAACGCTAAATGCAGAAAAAACGGTCCATCCTTATTTACGTCAATATACTTGAGCGCCTCACCCATGACAACTTCTGAACTATAGTGATCTCCATCATGCAGCGTATTATTAGGGTACTCTATTTTTTCCGTATGTTTCCATAAATATTTCGGGAAATACCAGTGTGCTTGCGTGTGAGACGTGAAACCAAAAAACGTATCAAAGCCCTTAGCTTTAGGTAAAGCCGAATCATCGGTATTGCCACCTAACCCAGACTTTCCGATCATCGCAGTATTATACCCGGCTACTTTTAAAGCTCTTGGAAATATTTCATCCTTAGGATCAGCTCTCATTTGCAATTTTCCGTTGCCCCTCACATAACAATGTCCCGTATGTAAACCAGTGAGCATCACACTCCTTGAGGGTCCACAAACAGTGCTACCCGCATAATGTTGAGTAAAACGCATCCCCTCTTCCGCTAATTTATCAATGTGAGGTGTTTGAATAACCTTCTGACCATAACAACCCAAGTCCCCCATTCCAAGGTCATCAGCTAAGATAAATATTATATTCGGCCGATCGCCTGCATTTAGAACAACGCCCAACATAATAAACGTTATAACTTTAACCACGGAGCACACAGAGAAACGGAGATTTTTTAATTTAACATTCATATATTATTACTTATCTACTGATTTTATTAACCACAAAAGAATCTCGAAACATGATACAGATACCTATCCCTTCATTAACCATTAATAATTTATCATTAACCATTGGTCACTTCTTCTTTTTCACTTTCAATGGAGCCATACCATTCATCATATATTTATAAAAGATACTAAACTGTTTATCTTTAAATTTCACCTTTGAAAACTCCGGAACGAGGGGCTTTCCAAGTTCTGCCATCCAATCAACAATATTTATGATTTCTAGCATAGCATAAGAATTCGACTGAATCAAATCCCTCATACAATCATAGGGTAGCTTAGATTGACTTACGTCAATCAATGCCCAAGCCGCCATTGCTCGAACATTATGACTGTCATCCTTAAGTAGCTTTTCAAACTGAGCATTGATACCATCTAATTGATCACGAATCATAAAAAGTCCTGTCACTCCCCAATAACGAACACCACTATCCGCATGCTCTGTCATCTGAACTAATTCATCACGATAGCCTACATCCTGTTCAAGTGCAATTCCTGCCGCACTCATATAAGCTTGGACATCGTATAATTCCTTTTTCTGAATAAGGTCATAGGGAGTCGTATTATTCTGCTTAACTCGACGAAGCAATTCTGTTTCGGGTATAAGACCTGCGTCCTTCAGTTTTACTTGCTGATCAGTTAATTGCTGACTCAAGTTTTTCAATACATCTTCATACTCTGGGTTTTGAGCCAAATCGTTAATACAATAAGGATCACGACTCACGTCATAGAGCTCTTCCTTCGATTTTACTTTAAAAAACCGCCCCGTCACATCATTCGTTCGACCCGCCTTATATTCTTCTTCCCAGGCTCTCTGTAAAGGAATCTTCCACTGATAGTCTAGATACTGGCCACGAGGAACAAAGGGTATAAAATCCCTCACATATAGAAACTGCTTATCACGAATCGACCTCGCGTTCTCTACTCGATGATCATTTCTGCCACGAAAACTAAAATGGTATTTTTTCTCAGGTGTTTTATTTTCACCTAGAAAAACACTTCCTTGATAGTTCTTGGGAATCTTACCGCCAGCCAAGCTAATCCACGTGGAAGGCATATCAATAAAACTCACCAGACGATCAACGGTCGTCCCCACTGACTCATTTGGCCACATCGACTTATATTTCTCTGGGATTCGAATCACCAAAGGACAATGGGTTCCGCTATTATACATATAACGTTTACCTCTAGGAAGAGGACCACCATGGTCGGAATTATAAATAACTATTGTATTTTCAGAAAGCCCATTGTTCTCTAATGCCTTTAATACATTTCCAAGATTTGCATCCATCCTTGTAACCGCATCATAGTAATGGGCATAATTTGCTCGGACAACGGGAACATCTGGGTGGTATGGGGGGATTTTCACCTTTGATTCATCATGTATATGATCTGTCCCCATCGCTTTACTCTCATGAGAAGCCCCATCATTAATGACTTGAAAAAATGGTTGATTATCCTTCAACGTCTTCCAATTTGGAGTCTTACTACTATCCCATATTTTTTTAATTCTCGTATCAATAATATTATAATCCTGTTTCTTAAAATTACCTGTAAAGTAGCCTGCCTTTTGTAATACAGACGGATAATAGACTAAATCCTTAGAGCCTTCAATCCGGCCTCGATGATTATGCCCTCCCATCGAAACCGCATTCATTCCCGTAATCCAACTCGTTCTGGATGCAGAACAAACAGCCCCATTAGAATAACAATGGGTATAGCGAAAACCCTCAGTCGCTAATTTATCAATATTAGGCGTTACCGCCATTTCATTCCGATAGCAACCGACATAGGTCACATTATTATCCTCACTGGTTAGCCATAAGATATTCGGCCGGTCATCTGCATTTAAAACACATACAAACGTAAGCAATGTTAAAAAACGAACCACGGAGGGCACAGAGAAAAGGAATTTATTCAATCTATTATTCATCATTATTAACTACTCGTTTTATTAACCACAAAAGGCACAAAAACAGAAGAAACATTATACATATAAAACATTTCCGAATCTTCTGATTTTATATTTAGTGCAGATTAGTGATAATTAGTGGTTTCATTTTATTTTTTTTAAGTCTGTGTTTTTTGCCTTCTGTGGTTAAACCTTCAAAGCATCCTGCATAATTCCCTAAAGCTCCGTGGTAAATATTCAGAATCATATTCATCCTTACTTACTCACTCCCTTTGAAAGCATCACCTTATACTTATCATACTCTGGATTAACGCATTTCTGTTTCCAAAATTGCAACTGAGTCAGCATTTCAGCATCAGACTCTGGATACTGTCCTTTGTCATCAGTTTCGATAATCCAGTCTTCCAGCACTTTACGATGCTTAATCAACACACTTTCATATCGTGACGACGATGCTAGGTTATTCATTTGATGCGGGTCATTGGCCATATCATAAAGCTCCTCTGGGGGCCGCTTACCAAAGAACATCTCCCCTACTTTAGCATCAAGCTTCCCATCTGCATGCAATCGTTTCAACTCTTTCATCGTCGCTTGGCCATCGCGATACTGAGCCTGTAACAAAGGACGGTCCGTTTTAAAATTCTTTATGTAACGATAACTTTCACTGCGAACCGTACGAATACGATCTATTGTAAAATCACAACGATCTCTCGCGGAAATCACGTACTTTTGTTTTTGATAGTTTTTATCAAACAAATCTTGTCCATCTAAGTATTCGGGTAATTCCAAATTCGCCAAACCAAGGGTGGTCGCACCGATATCCAATGCAGTCATGATCTCCGGTCGAACAGCACCTTTAACGATAGAAGGATGATCTCCATATATTATTAATGGAACATGGACGCCGCCCTCATAACAAAACTGCTTATGTCGGAGCGAAAAGTTATCTCCATGATCTGAAAAAAAGAAGATAATTGTATTTTCGAACTCACCATCAGCTTTCAAGGAATCAATAATTTTTGCTACATCCAAATCCGTTTGACGACAAGTATTCCAGTGGTGAGTCCATGAGACATTAAAGATATCCGTATCAGGAAAATATGGGGGCAGTGGAGAATCGCCATGCTTTAAAACATGTTCTTTTGGTAATCGCTTCGAACCGCCCTTTCCCCCTTTCAACTGAATCTGTCCAAACCAAGGCGGACTCTTTTCAGAACGGTCATTCCAAGAACCTTTCCCCTTCAATACTTTTGATCCATTATTAGGATACTTGTAACCCTTAGGTTGCCCAGAACTATAAAGTTTCGCGCGATCATAAGTAAAGTTATAATCATCCTTACCATTATTAAAAGTATGATAACCAGCCTCCATCATTAATTGAGGAATCGCTTTATATTTCCCAGGAACTTGATAAAGGTTTTTTGCAACAGGACCCCCTTTCTTGAAATTCCGAGAGGATCGATGCTGATGAGTACCCGTCGTTGTTTGCATAACACCAAAAATCATCGCCGAACGCGTCGCTGAACAAACGGGAGCAGGCATGTAGCAACGCTCAAACAAAACGCCCTTCGCGGCTAGACTATCGACAACTGGTGTGTAACCTTTATTTAACTCATCCCCATAACATCCAAAATACGGCGACGTATCTTCAACATAAATCCAAAGTATATTCGGACGGTCATCTGCGTTAAGCACTAAAAATGATGTGCACAGTGTAAGCATTCTAACAACCGAGGACACGGAGAAAAGGAGGTTTTTTAAATTTAGTTTTATCATATTTTAAAATTAGGTATTTTTAAATTAAGCTATTAGGTTTTAGACTGTTAGTCTATTAGGGCTGTAAACATAAGTATCACTCAGATATTCATCCATTCTTCTTCATGTGCTTCATTTCTTCATGGTTAAACCCCAAAGCATCCGGTCACAATACCATTAATGTTTAGTCGTTCTCATTTTTTCAATTCATCATTTATAACTCAGCATTCACAATTCTCTTCCTCTCCGTGCCTTGTATGTTGGCAACAAAGCATCCGTCACTTCAAGCCTCATCAGTTCTTTTTCCCCTTCTTACTTTTGGCAGTCGGTTTATAATCGGGATCAAACTTAGGATTCAATTTAGTCGGCACAGGGGCATTCATTTGAGCCCTCCAGCCATAAAGTCGTTTCTTAAGTTCATCAACTTTCTCTGGCATTGTATCAGAAAGATTGGTTCTCTCCCCCTTATCATCGTCAAGGTTGTATAGTTCAAATTTTCCGTCCTCGAAATACTCATGTAATTTCCATTTCCCAACTTGGATAACGGAACCGGGACGAGTTCGAAAATACGGATCACGCCCTTCATCACCACCCACAGCATAGGCTTGTAGATAAATAGGAAAGTGCCAATATAGGGCTCGCTTTGCGATCTCCCCAGTCTGCGTAAACAAAGGCATTAAATCGACCCCATCTAATATTTTACCTTCTGGCTTAGGAGTACCAGTCGCCGACATAATCGTTGGATAAAAATCTGTTCCAATAACAGGGACCTCACAACGACTGCCCGCCTTAATTCGATTAGGCCACACAGCTAACATAGGAACGCGAATGCCTCCTTCATAATAAGAACCCTTACCCGCACGATAAGGTTCTTGATCAGATACTTTATTAATGCCTCCATTGTCAGAAGAAAGGATAATCAGCGTATTTTCATAAAGTTCATTTTCTTTCAGAAAGGCAATCAACTCACCAATATAAATATCCATGCCCTCAATCATTGCTGCATATTTTGCATTTATATTGGCAACCCCTTCATATTTTGGAACTAAATCCATGCGAGGTTGTATCGGAGTATGAACCTGATAATACGCGAGATAAACAAAGAACGGAGTCTCTTTATTTTCACTGATAAAATTCATGGCTTCATCCGTTAAACGCTTCGGTAGATGTTCCCCTTTCGGGCCATCAGTTAAAGACTTCATCCTAGAACCGTAAGGAGAAAAATATTTATTTGTCCCCCCGGCTTCACTCCCCCCGAAATTCACATCACAGCCTTGGTCTAAAGGATCTTCTCCGACATGCCACTTCCCGAAATTTCCGGTAACATAACCTCCAGCTTGTAACGCAGCTGGCAATGTCACGTTA
>CAWUTK010000057.1:0-3705 GCA_963924785.1 uncultured Opitutales bacterium | reverse complement strand
CGAATACAGTGACGTTTAATAGGATTCTAACTTATGGATTTACCCCTAGCAGGTTTGGGGCGGCGATGAGCCCCATTTATTATATTTCTTACACTTTTTGTAAGAAATACTACCGTTTACCCACTAAATTTTCGAAAGACCAAAAAAACTGATCCTATATTAAGTGTTCGTTTACGCCTAGTAATTTAATTATTCAATCTAGATTTCACCTAGAGCTTCAAGATCCGCTAAATCCTTATACCTTCCACTTGATTTCTTATTCTTCACAAAATCTTTATACCCAATAAAAGGAAGGTTTAAGCCTCCAATATCAACTTCCTCCCGCCTTTCATAACTCCCATTAAAATCAACACCACTAGCTTCAGTAATAATCTCGATTCTCATTGGAGGTTGCCCCATTCGAAAAGCATTCCCTGATTCTTGAAAAAAACTTTTAGGAACCCCTTCTGGAACTCCAAATTCTCTTAATCCCTCAATCAAAAAATCAACATTACGATCATCGACAGAAATCCATATATCCAAATCAGCCGTGGCTCTGATATAGCCATGAACACCTAATGCCCAACCTCCAACAATAAGAAATTTAACTTTTCTTTGCTTTAATATATTCAGGAAGTCTCTGAAGTCCTCTGGAAGAACACTCTTCTCCATAAAAAATATTCCTTAATTTTTGTATTTGAGCAATTCTCTGCTTCGGATTAAGCAACAAACAATCGCGTAAATAATCCTTAGATTGATCTGATATTTTTCCTAATTCAAATGTGATTTTAGCCTTGTCCATCAATGATCAAATAATCCTATATTAATCAATAATTGTTGTCCAAACAATTTATCTTCCAACAAATATTGTCCGTCCATATCGAACTACTAAACGCTCTTATCAAAACGGAATCCTACCCCTTCTTCCGCGTTCCGATAAGCGGTTCCATAAACAGAAAAAACAACGCAATTACCAAAAAGTATTGGTAGCGCTCGATGGGAGTCTCATGCATACGAGCTTCTTTTTCTGTTTTAGTCAGTTGACTGATACCCCGTGAATAAACAGCTTCCAATCCTTGCCCCGTATGCCCTAAGGGGACATAAAAACCTTTGGTTGCTTCTGCAATACGCTTAAGTGTCATGGCATCCAATTTCGTGCGAACATATTTGCCTGACTGATCCTTTAAAAAGCTTTGTTCTCCTTTTTCATTAACAATAGGAATCAGCTCACCCTCTTCACTGCCAACGCCCACTGAGTAAATCACAATCCCACGTTCAGCGGCTTTTCTCGCGTGCAGAATCCCAGATGCTTCTAAATCCTCGCCGTCCGTAATAAGAATAATAACCTTTTCATTTTCTCCATTTGAAAAAGCCTGTTCAGCTTCCTCGATCGCTCTCGCGATATCTGTACCACCTCGAGGAATCACATCTGTATCCAATGCTTCAAGGCTTTGCCTAAAGGCATCATAGTCTAAGGTAAGCGGGCATTGCAAGAAAGCGCTTCCAGCAAATGCGACTAAACCGACCCTATCGCCATTCAATTGTTTCACTAAATCCCAGATTGCCAATTTTGACCGAATTAAACGATCTGGTTTAATATCCTGAGCCAACATGCTCTTCGACGTATCCAAAGCAATTACGAAATCAACCCCATTACGTTTCACTGTTTCAAATACATGTCCCCACTGAGGGCGTGCGAATGAGACAATAATCAAAACAATCGCAAACATGTTAAGCACATGTTTCAGGATTCTTCTGCGTTTACTACAACCCTCTAGCAACTTTCCGATAAGCGTCTCTTCAGCAAACTTAATTAATTGCTTTTTCCGACTACGCTCAGTGAAATAGTAAAAGCTAATTAATGCCGGAATGGCAAAAATCAATGCAACAAGCCATATGTCAGATTCAACAGTCATGGAAGCTTTCTGTATATAGTATTTCCTAACAATTGCTCTAGCAATAAAGCAGTAAAACCAGCCAAAAGAAACCAGTGGAAAATTTCGCTATACATGGCGTTATATTTCAATTCAACATCGGTCTTTTCCAATTCGTCAATCTCCTCATAAATTTTCTCTAGCTCTTCAGTGTCTTTTGCTCGATAGTACTTCGCATTAGTTAACTCTGCAATAGCGGTCAGTGTTTCCTCATCAATATCCGACTCTATCCATTGAACAACCAATTCCCCTCGATAGTTTCGAATATAGTCTCTATTCTCATCAACGCTCGGATACGGAACTCGCCCCTCAATTCCGGCCCCAACCGTATAAATTTTAATACCAAAACTTTCAGCTGCTTCTGCCGCTGTCTTGGGAGTAACCTTGCCACTATTATTCGAACCATCCGTTAACAAAATAACGATACGACTCTTCGAAGGCTGATCACGAAGCCGATTCACACACATCCCTATTCCTGTTCCGATTGCCGTGCCATCTTCGATAAGTCCGATTTCTAATCGCTCCAAATTCTTCAACAGCCAGGAATGATTCAAGGTCAAAGGACTCACAAGATAAGGAACCCCCGCAAATGCCACCATTCCTATTCGATCACTCGGTCGTTTATGAATAAAGTCTTTCATCACTTTTTTCACAACCGTTAAACGATCGACTCGCCTATCATCTATTTCAAAATCATGCCCCCACATTGAACCCGACAAATCCACCGCCAATACAATATCGATACCACTGGCTTTAATTTCAGCTTCCTCACTACCCGATTGCGGTCTTGCCAATGCAAGGATAACAAAAGCCAAAGACAGTAATCGGAAAATTATTAAGAATCGGCCAGATTTTCGTTTTACAAAAGAAGAAACCTCAGCAGCCAAGCTCACATCTGAAAATCGAATAGTCGCGACTTTCCCTTTACGACCCAGCAAGACCGCAATCACTGGCAATAGTACCAACAACCATAAATACTCTGGACTCGCGAATCGGAAGATCATCTCACTGTTTTAATAAAATTCACGGCACTCGCATGAAGATCAACGCGATGTTCTTTAGGCAAAGACTGCTTGGCAAACTTAACCATATCGCATTCCTGTAAAAATCCCGATAATTTCTCCGCTCTTTCTCCTTTTAGCAAACGGTGATTAGCCGCCCTAGATAAAAACTCTTCAGTCGTCAAATCAGGCGCTGGAATATTAATACTGCCCTCAATAAAGGACCTCAATGCTCCCGAAACCTCAACAATAAATTCTTTGTCCGACAAACTCTCATTATTAGCCATTAATCCCTTAAGCCTATTCATTGCAATTTCCATAGGCGTCAATGGAGGCGGAACATAATCCGCTTTCTTCTTTCGATGCCGCATCCACAACCAAATCACAATTGCCAGCAAAACCAAGCCAAGCGATAACCACCATACCCACTCGTAAGTAGGTATAGCCACTGGTGCTTTTATATCAGCTAGTTCTTCAATTGGATCTATTTGTCCCGTTCCCATAATCGTCTCTTATCTTTAATAACAAACAACTTAAACACAATATTTCCAATAATCAAGCTTACGCTTTTTCATGAGTGATAAGACAATGTAGCCACTTTTTCACCACGTACAATAAATGCGAAATAATATGGGAAGACTGGACAAAGCTTTTTACGATAACCACCAACTCGCCCTCTCCACAACAATCGATCCTCTTTGATCCTTAAGCAAACCCGAGCTATCTGATTTCTTAAACGGGCACCTAAGCCAGCTTCTTGTTCTTCGAAATATACCGCAGATGCTATTAAT
>CAWUTK010000056.1:0-3404 GCA_963924785.1 uncultured Opitutales bacterium | reverse complement strand
AGATATCGTGTCTTTCCACTATCAGTATGAAGCACTTCCTATTCAATTCCGACGATAGATTAATGTTCACTTACAATCTGGAGTTTCTAAGCTCATTAGCGAAATGTTCAAATATAATAAGCTTATTATGCTGATTTATTCTGCAAGAGTATTGTTAGAATCATAGAATAAAACTGTTGCCATTTGCATAGTACATGTTAGTCATGAGCTTACCTACCGAACATCTCCCTTATTTGCACTAATTTCTTAAAATAATTTATTTCTCGCTTTTTTGAAAAACAGAATGCGCATATCCTTCATAACATTTTGCCTGGCAGTCGCTTATTCTTTCAGCTTTGCGAAACCTGATGCGCCGAAATGGGCACTTTTGAGAAATCTAATTTTAGGAGCGGCAGGCACATAACAGTGCATAGATCAAGATAAAACATCGCAAGTAAATATTAAACAACAGTTAACATCATTTAAACCAACATAGTCATTGCCGCCTATCGCTAAAGGCGATCTAGATCAAATTGCTTATTTTAATAAAATATCACAATTAATTCGCAATTTTGGCTAATTAAGCTATGTTTACGTAAACCGGTTATAGTAACCCGCTCTAACAACCTAAACCTTACTTTTGTCCAACTTTGAATTCCTTTAGATGAGTTATTGATGCAGGATATTACCAGTGTCTCAAAGAAGGATGAGCAACTTTTTGATACAGCATCTGCTGTAAGTGTGTGTTCATTGTCAGGAAATAACTTACTTAACCAGAGCCATGGAGAGTATATAAATACTTTTTTTCAACAAGGGCTTTCTGAAGTTGAACGAACCGTAATGTTAAAACTAGATTATCATTATTAAAACCTAATGTTGAAACTGAAAATAGCTTGTTTGGTTTCAGTAGTTTGCTTGCAACTAGATGCTTCTTTGTCGGGTGCCCGTGATGCTTCTGAAGAACTGAAAGAAGCGGAAATCCAGGCAGGAATTATATATCATATTGCAAATTTTTCCGAATGGCCAAACTCGGTACAGGAAAAGGATGCTTTTACTATTGGATTTATAGGGGAATCAAAAGTTAGAGATATTTCGTCTACATTTTCGAAGCTGAAAATTGCAGGGAAACCCGTGAAGGTGAAACTGTATTACCCATTTGATGTCGATGTTGATTGCGACTTGTTGTTTATTGGAAAAGATCAAAGTCCAGAATTATCTGAGTTGTTAATGCGTTTCAAGAATACTCAGACAATGACTGTTTCAGGTATGAAACATTTCTCTCTTAAGGGAGGATGTGTTGGATTGGTTAAGAAAAGTTCACGATTTAAATTCGAAATAAATTTATCTGCCGCAAATCAAGAGGGTATTCAAATCCGCAGTACATTGTTGAAATTAGCAAATAAAGTTTATCAAGACGAATGACTGCAATAGATAGATTACAAAGTCGATTTAAAGGACTTTCCATTCGTAAGAAGTTAACTTACGTAATGTTTTTTTTATGTTCTCTTCTCTTGGTATTAGCGGAATTCGTGTTTATTGGTTATGTTTTTATTGAAGATAAGGATCGAACCGTCCAGAAGGTTAAAAGTTTAGCTGCTGTGACTGAGATAAATATCGGCCCCGCTATGGCGTTTAGTGAACCTATATCTGCGAGAGAAACATTGTTTGCACTGGGGAGCGAGCCTAATATCACGCAGGCGATTGCATTTGATAAACTTAAAAATGTTATCGCAATGTATCCGAAGCCAGAAGCGGTTGAAAAGTTTACTATATTAGACTATGAGAAGGTTGTTTTTCATGAGAATTATTTCGAGTTAAGTAAACCGGTGTTTTTAAGAGAAGAGTTATTGGGGTATATTTACATTAAATATGATACACAGTTGATTTATAGAAACGCTGCAAAATCTGTGGCACTTGGGTTGATTTTGTTCGCGGTCATTAGTGGTTCCATTTTCCTCATTGTTGAAAAAATGCAATTAATTTTCACTGTGCCAATCATTGCGTTATCTGACGCGGCAAAGAAAATGTCGAAGCGAAAAAAATATGATGTCCGAGTTGAAACAGATCTCACTGATGAAATCGGGCAATTATTCAGATCGTTCAATGATATGGTTTATCAAATTAATGAACAGGGCAAGCAACTGGAAGCATCAAACCGGATTCTTGAGGAGGGTATTTACGAAAGAACAAAAGAATTGGAGGCTGCTTTAACTAAGGCTAAAAAAGCGAGTCAGGCGAAGAGTGAGTTTTTGGCACATATGTCGCATGAAATCCGAACGCCTATTAATGGTGTTATCGGAATGACAAAGATGGCGTTGAAGGCCAGCGGAATTGAGAAGAAAAATGATTGTATTCAAAAAACAATGGTTTCCGTTGAAACGTTGCAGCGTGTGACTAATGATTTATTGGATTTTTCCAAACTTGAAGCAGGCCAATTGTCAGTAGAAAATATACATTTCTCACTCGCTTCGGTGATTAGTGAAATTGGAGATTGGATGAACCCACAGGCTAAAGAGGCAAACATAAAGGCTGTGGTGGAATTTGATCAAGCAATTCCTGATAAGCTAGTGGGGGATCCTGTTCGAATTAAACAAATCCTATTTAACTTGTTAAACAATGCGCTTAAATTCACAGAGAAAGGGTATGTTAAATTAAGCGTAACGATGGAAAAACGGAACGTAAATTCTGTTCAGATTCGTTTCTCCGTTGAAGATACAGGGATTGGGGTTTCGGAAAAAGAGAAGGTAGGGATTTTTAAGCAATTCCAGCAAGCTGATACTTCAATAAGCCGTTTGTATGGAGGAACTGGGTTAGGATTAAGTATTTGCAAGAGTTTGATTAGGTTAATGGGGGGGAGTTGTTTTAATCTCAAAAGCAATCCAGGTGAAGGAAGTACGTTCTCTTGTTGCTTGCTGTTTAATACCGAACTTAATATTGTCTCGCCTAAATTGAAAACGGAAATCTCGAAGAGAACTCATTTGAGTGATGATGAGGATCTGAAGGGACTTCGTTGTTTATTGGTTGAAGATAATTTAATTAATTTAGAAATCACCCAGCATTTGCTTGAGGACCAAGGCATTGTGGTGGATACTGCTTCTAATGGAGCGCTTGCTGTTGAAAAAGTTAAAGTTGAAGCGTATGACTTTGTTTTGATGGATGTGCAAATGCCTGTAATGGATGGTCATGAGGCAACTAAAAAAATCAGGGGGATTCCTGGGATGGAGAAGCTCGTGGTTATTGCAATGACTGCGCATGCAATGAAGACAGATCGTGATAAATGCCTATCAGTGGGTATGAACGATTACACGATCAAGCCGATAGAGGAAGGGAAGTTATATGCTGCGATCAAGAAATGGGTTAAGTCTAATAAAGCCGGGAGTTCTACAATCGAGGATTCAACGAAATTAAAGAAGAATCAAGTATTC
>CAWUTK010000055.1:0-17479 GCA_963924785.1 uncultured Opitutales bacterium | reverse complement strand
TTAATACAGCGTTTTTTGTTTTGTATTTTATTCTCATGAGCACTGGCTGCATCCGCATGACCATCTGTTGCATACACCCCTATGTTTTCTAATTCAGCATGATTGAACAATGAATTAACCCTCTGGGGAGTTTGCTGATTCACTTCATCGCAAAGACGTGCTGATACCTCTTGAACTAACTTTGTTCGCCGCTTACTTGAAAGTGCATCGAAAAACTTATGGACACTGATCGAACTGTCTTCGCCATTTAAACATTGGCGATATTGAACGAACTCTCTTCCCGTTTTGGCATCGCCTAAAACTCGACTCACTCCAGAAGGAACATGGTCCCAATCCGAATATCGAGGACATTCCCTCAGGCTTGATACTTCAGAAAAAGCCTCTGCCAGTGGTTCCAATAATGTAAATTTAACATTTTTATTATTACTAGTTTTCATTTAACGAGAATACATTGCTATCAATATGAATGCAAGTCACTTACAGTAAATCACTTGTGAAATATTGGGCGAAAATCTTAATCGCGACCAACCTCGAGTTCCCTGTTTAAGGTGCCTAGTTGCCCCATGTCACGGTTTTTGGGTACGCCCTAAAGATGCTGTACTTACGCAATTTTACGGCTTTCGACGGGAGCGTTGTTATTGCATCAACATGCTGCAATAGAGTTGTTTATGATCTAAAATCGAACACCGTTCGTCAACAAAATAAGGGTCTGTCCCTTATTTTGTTCCGTTCTTGTTCTTGTATTGTGGTGTGTGTCTTTGCTTGAAATTTAAATAAGTCCATTTAGGATTTATTGTAACTATTAATAAGTGAATATAAGGTAATTTATGAGCGATAAGAAGTCAGATATAGGTTTAGTGGGTTTAGCGGTGATGGGGCAAAATCTTGCCTTAAATATAGCCGACCATGGTTTTGGTATTTCGGTCTATAATAGAACAACTTCGAAAATGGAGAAGTTTGTTGCGGATAATGTGAACACTCCAGGAGCGTTGATCGGGCAGGCTGAATTAAAGGACTTTGTCGCTTCGATTTCAACACCTAGAAAAATCGTATTGATGGTTCAAGCGGGGAAGGGAACGGATGCGGTTATTAATGATCTTATTCCGTTGTTGGATAAAAATGATATCATTGTTGATGGCGGAAATGCAAACTGGATGGATACTATCCGTCGTGAAAAAGATTTAAGCGAAAAGGGATTGAGATTTATTGGATCTGGGGTATCTGGTGGTGAAGAAGGCGCAAGGTTTGGGCCTTCATTGATGCCGGGTGGTGATAAAGAAGCATTTGCGGAGTTAGAACCTATTTGGAATTCTATTGCATCAAAAGTTGATCCGGAAACAGGTGAAGAGCTTAAGGGAGCAAAACCTGGTCAACCTATTCAGGGAGGTGTTCCATGTTCCGCTTATATCGGAGCGAATGGAGCAGGGCATTATGTTAAAATGGTTCACAACGGAATTGAGTATGGTGACATGCAGATGATTTGTGAAGCGTATGATATGATGAAGAAATTGCTCGGAATGTCTGCTTATGAAATTGGCGATGTGTTTGAGAAATGGAATGAAGGTAAGTTGAATTCATTTTTAATTGAAATAACTTCTTATGTATTAAAGCAAAAAGATCCTGTTACTGGAGAGCCTTTCGTTGATAAGGTGCTTGATACTGCAGGACAAAAAGGGACAGGTAAGTGGACTTCAATTAGTGCGTTGGATATGGGAATTGCGGCGCCAACAATTGCAGAGTCTGTTTATGCTAGATGTATGAGTGCCATTAAAGAGGAACGAGTTGAAGCTTCTTTAAAATCAAATCGTGTTAAGCCGAGTTATGATGGGGATAAAGACGAATTGATTGAAGCGATTCATGATGCCCTTTATTGTTCGAAAATATGTTCTTATGCACAAGGGTTTCAGTTGATTCGTGAAGCACAGAAGGAGTATGATTGGACTTTAGATTTTGGCCGAATTTCTCAAATTTGGAGAGGTGGGTGTATTATTAGAGCTAGATTTTTACAAAAAATCACAGAGGCATTTGATCGAGCGCCGGATTTGGCAAATTTGATTTTGGATGAGCATTTTATAAAAACACTTTCTGAGGCAGAGCCAAATTGGAGAAAGGTTGTTAGTTTAGCTGCGTTGAATGGCGTTCCTATGCCAACTTTTTCATCGGGATTGTCATATTATGATAGTTATTTATCTGCTGATCTACCGCAAAATCTATTGCAAGGTCAACGTGACTATTTCGGTGCACATACTTATGAAAGAGTAGATCAACCACGTGGTAAGTTCTTTCATATTGATTGGCAGAATCCAGATAGACCGCAAATCGAGAAATAGTTTTAGCTCTTAGTAGAGCTATTGTTAACTATTTTTAAATAGATTCTTAAAAACTTATAATTATGGACAGGGCACTCATCAAAAGAATATTAGCCGGTGAAGTACAAGCGGATGAAGTGCTTGTGTGTGGCTGGGTTCGAACGAAGAGGCAGGCAAAACATTTTTCATTTATTCAATTGAATGATGGATCTTGTTTAACGGATATTCAAATAGTTGTCGACGCAGGGGTTGTTAGCGATGAGGTTTTATCAGCGATAACAACAGGAGCTTCATTGCAGGTAACTGGTAAACTGGTTGAGTCTCAAGGGAAAGGACAGTCGTTTGAAATTCAAGCCAGTGAAGTTGTTTTACTTGGTAGTGCGGAGGCCGATTATCCTCTTCAGAAAAAGGGGCATAGTGTTGAGTTTTTACGTGAAATTGCTCATTTAAGACCTAGGACAAATTTAATTGGAGCATTGCTTCGGGTTCGAAGTAAAATGGCGTTTGCTGTACATACTTTTTTTCAAGAACGAGAGTTTCAATATATTCACACACCGATTATTACAGGTAGTGATTGTGAAGGCGCAGGTGAGTTGTTTAAAGTTGAGTCAACTTCAGGTAATAGTTCTGATAGTGGAGAGAACAATGAATTTTTCGGAAAGCCAACTTATTTGACTGTTAGTGGTCAATTGGAGGGTGAAACGATGGCTTGTGGGCTATCAAATATCTATACCTTTGGTCCAACTTTTCGGGCAGAAAATTCGAATACATCGCGTCATGCAAATGAGTTTTGGATGATTGAGCCGGAGATGGCATTCTGTGATCTGGAGATGGACATGACGACGGCTGAGGATTTTATCAAATATTTAGTGCAATATGCACTAGAGCACTGTGCCGAAGACCTTGGTTTTTTTAACAAATTTGTGGATAAGCAACTGTTTGATCGCTTAGAGGATTTATTAAAGAAACCTTCCCATCGCTTGTCTTACGAAGAGGCGATTGTCATTTTAAAAAAGTCGGAAAAAACGTTTAAGTATCCAATCGAGTATGGGGTGAATTTACAAAGTGAACATGAGCGATATTTGACTGAAGAATATTTTAAAAGCCCAGTGACTGTTTATGATTACCCCAAAGAGATAAAACCATTCTATATGCGTCAAAATGACGATGGAAAGACGGTTGCAGCGATGGATGTCCTTGTTCCGGGGATAGGGGAAATTATTGGCGGGAGTCAACGAGAAGAGCGATTGGATGTTTTACTTAAAAATATGAAAAAGCATAACATTGATGAAAAAGATTATTGGTGGTATGTTGATTTAAGAAAGTATGGCACGGTGGAACATTCTGGATTTGGCTTAGGCTTTGAACGCTTGTTAATGTTCGTGACAGGCATCTCAAATATACGAGATGTGATTCCTTTTCCAAGGACTCCGGGAAGTGCGGAGTTTTAGACTGTTTTTTCGTAGCCTCGTTTACGGGCTTTTAGTTAAGACGGAAGAGAAATATTATTGATCTTAATCGTGTGAGCAATGGCCTCAGGCTCGACGATTGGAGCCGGAGTAGGTTCTTCTTTTTTAACCGTTTCTTTTTTCCTCACAGGAGTAGGTGACTCGGTTTCATTCGATTCCTCTGGTTGCTCAATGCTCATTCCTGTGAAAGGATTGGCATCTAGGTCGAATCGCTTGATGACTTCTCTTGCCAGCAATGAATAACTAACAGCCCCTTTGCCCTTTGGGTCATATTCATGAATTGTTTTACCAAAACTGGGTGCTTCACTGAGTCTTGTGCTTCTAGGAATAACCGTTTTAAAAGTTTCTTTTTTGAAGTGTTCTCTTACTTCATCTGCCACTTGGAATGAGAGCTTAGTTCGCTTGTCAAACATCGTGAGTAGAATTCCGCCAAGTTCTAAGTCTGGATTTACTTTCGCTTCTTTTAATTGATTAACCACATTCAGAATTTGTCCTAAGCCTTCCATTGCTAAGTATTCTGATTGTAGTGCGATTAATAAATAATCAGCGGCAGTTAAGGCATTAAGGGAGAGTATGCCTAGAGCTGGTGGGCAATCGATGATGATGACATCAAACTGATTCGATTCCTTTAAAGGCTTGATACACTTTTTTAGCTGCAATAAATAATTACTATTTTTGCTTAATTCGGCTTCGACTGCGGCTAAATCAACTTCGGCGGGTATGAGAGAAAGGTTTGGCCTATTTGTTCCTTGAACTAAATTAGCTAGTTTTGCTTCGCCGAATAGAGCTCCATAGATACTAACACCTTCTTCCTTTGGAAAACCTAAACCACTGGTTGCATTCGCTTGTGGGTCAATGTCGATTAGAAGAGTTTTGACATTTTTTTGGGCAAGGGCTGCAGACAGGTTGATTGCGGTGGTCGTTTTACCGACTCCCCCCTTTTGATTTGCGATAGAAAAGATTTTTGCTGCCATTAGTATATAAAATTGTTGTGCAGTGGTTTTAATCGTTATTATTTTTAAACGCCAGAAAAATGTTATTGCTCGCTTATTTTAATAATCTAAGTTGCTAACTATTAATTGTTTGAATGAATATGATTTGCGCGGAATCTACTAGATGTTTGATTTGAAATGAAGAGAGTCGTTGTTTATTATACCGGGAATGTTCAAGGTGTGGGTTTTCGTTATACCACGGAGAGCATTTCTCGAAATTTCAAGGTAAGCGGTTGGGTGAAAAACTTAAAGGATGGGCGTGTTAAACTTCATTCGCAAGGTGTTGATAGCGAGGTCAATGCGTTTCTTGATGCGATCGGAGAGAAATTAAGTGCTAATATCCACGGTTTTGAAATGGAAAATGCTGATAATAAGGAAGATAATATCGGATTTAAAATAAGCTTTTAGCCCAATTGACAACTTGAAATTAACAGGAATTTAGTTAAGGTTATAATTAATGGACAAATTATTTGCACAATCTCTTGGTAAACTGTTGATTGTGGCTATGTGGGCTGACGATGAAATACAGGGGTCAGAGTCCATAATGTTGAAGCAGATTTTGTCTGAATTGCCTCGTTTGAATCAAGAAGAATGGGCCTTATTAAAGCTTTATATGCAGTATCCTTTGTCGAAGGCAGAAATTGATACGATTCTGATTCATCATAAGAAACTTTTAGTTTCCCAGGAGAAAAAAGATTTTACGATCAAGGCACTCAAGGAAATGATTTATGCTGATGGCAATGTTGATCCCGGTGAGATTGAAATCTATAAGCAAATTACCGAATATTTTGCGAGTACATCAGATGGTGCATTAGGCAAGATTGGTTCATTACTGAAAGGTAGTCGTGTTCCTGCACAAGAACATACGATCATGGGTCGTGAGCGTTTTCATGAAGATTTCATGAATAATCCTATTTTCTTTAGGCTCTATCGTTCTATGGGTGACTTGGATAGTGATGTTGCTTTGACGCTTCCAAAAGATGAGTTGAGAAAGATGTGTCTTGCGACTGTTTTATTCACACGTTTAGTTTTTTCGAGTGGTGAAATGAAAGACGAGCAACGAAATGCCATGGTGATTGCACTGCAGGAGTTCTTTTCTGTTTCATCTGAAGAGGTTAATACTATTGTTGATTCCGCTCTTAATATTGATGAAGAATTGTTGATGATTTATAGGACTTGTCGTTTGTTTAATTCGTTGATTAATGCAGATGAAAAAATTCATTTTCTTAAACTTATGACTGATGTTACTAAGTCGAATGAAAAAGTTACAAGTTGGGAAAGGAAAGTTTTCCGAGATATAGCTGTGGCCCTGCAGGTAAATAAAATTGAGATAGAGGAAATATTAGAGTCCTTAACAGTTTTTGAGAATAATCGTGAGAAAATTGAGAAGGAAGAAGAGGTTTAATTCTTTAAAATCTGATTTCAATAATTCTGTTTTTTTAGTAATATCCCCTGTAATCGATTTTAAAAATATAAATTACCATAAGATAATAATGAAATTAGTTTTAAGTATTTTAATCGTTTTTTCTTTAATGTTGAGTAGTTGCTCTTTGTTTGAGCCGAAAGTAAAAGATGCAAGCAAAGTCACCCAGACTGTGTCTAAGGTGGATTCTGTTGCCAGTGCGATTGCATTAGGAAAATCAATGGCCGAAAAAGAATTTCTATCCGATTTCGAAGCCATGGAAATGAATCTTGGTGCTATAAATGACGCGAGAACGACTAATGGATTAGTGTTGTTTACTAAAAAGGATATACATCAAGATTCGCTTGAGAGAGTTCGGACGGAGGCATTGGTGGAAATAAAAGCAGTGTTAAGTAAGGAAGCTAGCGTCTATAAGATTCCTAATGATATTGTCACCGCTTTTTATAGAGGATATGCATCTTACCTTGATAGTGTCGTTTTTTCAGGAAAAATGAATGCTATTGAAAATAGAGATTGGATGGCTGATCTCCCTGGATCAATTCGTCAACGACTTGATCAAACGGTCCATGTTGTACAAGATTTAAAAGGTCGTAAACTCAAGGTTATGTTATCTGAGCTAAGAGGAACTTCGGTTGAGTTCACGCGTGTTGGAGATCGTAAGATGTTGAGAGTGCCTGTTGATAAGTTGTCAAAAGAGGACAATGAATTTCTTCCTCATTGGAAACGTTTTAAAGATTTTGAGATTAAAAATAGACTCCGTTCCGAATATGTTATTTTAACCGATTATAAGGCAAGAGCGATTAACGTTCAAATCGAAGCGGTTAATGATAAGAAGGTGACTTTTCTAAAGAAAGGGTCATCGAAATCTATGGGATTTGCCATTGAAAATTTATCGCCATTAGATCGGCAGTTAGTTAAAGCGTGGAAGAAAATGAAAGATGAAAATCTTTCGTTTGATGATGTTGAAGTCTCATCTGAAGAAGAAGGCACTACCCTTGGGGCTGATTATGTGTGGGATAACTTATTTGGTGGAAAATTAAAATGAAATTAAAATTACATTGGCAAATACTCATTGCGCTTATTTTGGCGTTGGCGATAGCGGTTCCTGTAATTGCTACTGAAAATCAAAAGGCGGAAGGCGTTCTGCTGTTCCTTAAAGTTTGTAGTTTTATTGGTCAAATGTTCCTTCGGTTGTTGAAGATGATCGTTGTTCCATTAATCGCATGTTCTATTATTCAAGGGATGATTGGTCTCGGTTCAGATAAGAACTTTGGACGAATGGGGATAAAGACTTTGGCTTATTATATGTCGACTGGTTTTGTGGCAATTTGCGTGGGTCTGATAATGGTAAATATATTACAGCCTGGTGGAAAATTAGATCCTGATAAGGCAGCGGAGTTGTTAGGTGATGATCAAGTCATGCATGCTGGAATTAAGATTGCGGATAAGACTGAAGGGGCTTCAGGTGGAGATTTTGCGGAGATCTTTATACGGATGATTCCCTCGAATGTATTTGATTATGCGACGAGCAATGGAAATTTATTAGGGGTTATTTTCTTTTGTTTGTTCTTTGGTTATTTTGTCAGTCGGTTACCCGAAAAGCATTTGAAGTTTCAGGTGGCTTTGTGGGATAGTTTACTTCAAGTAATGACAACTATGGCGGATTTCATTATTAAATTTGCACCCATTGGTGTTTTCGCCCTAGTTGCTCCTGAATTGATTAAATTTGGTTTCGATTTGTTGATGCCTATCATTACCTTTTTTATCACAGTTATTTCAGCTTTAGCCTTTCACATGCTAGTTGTATTATCGTTATACTTGAAATTTATTGCAAAAGTGAATCCCATTGATCATTTGCGAGGAATGTCCGCAGCGCTTTTGACGGCCTTTTCTACGGCTTCTTCTGTTTCAACGCTTCCAGTGACAATGGAGTGCGCTAGAGATAACGCAAAGGTTTCGAAACGTGTGACAAGTTTTACGTTACCATTGGGGGCGACTGTTAATATGGATGGCACTGCCCTTTATGAATGTGTCGTAGTTATATTTATTGCACAGTTTTACGCGGTCGTAGATCCAAGTTATGCGATGACGATGAGCACTCAATTTACGATCGTTCTCATGGCATTATTAACATCCGTAGGTGTCGCTGGTATTCCTTCTGCTAGTCTTGTTGCCATAACTATTATCCTTGGTGTTGTTGGACTTCCTTTAGAATATCTTGGTATCATATTTGTTGTAGATCGTTTATTGGATATGTGCCGAACTGCGGTTAATATTTATTCAGATAGCGTAGGAGCGGTTGTTATTGCTAAGCTTGAGGGCGAATCAGGGTTTTATAATAAGCCTAGTGTTTGATTTTTAAATAGGCTTCTCCTATGGCTGAAGGCTTATTTAAACTCCAATCTGATTATCAACCAAAGGGTGATCAGCCAACTGCGATAAAGCAGCTTGTTGATTCTGTTAACGCTAAAAATAGATATCAAACACTTCTAGGTGTCACTGGTTCAGGTAAGACCTTTACTATGGCGAATGTTATTCAGCAGACTCAAAAACCTGCTTTGATTTTATCGCATAATAAAACGTTAGCAGCTCAATTGTTTTCAGAATTTAAAACTTTTTTTCCTAATAATGCCGTCGAGTATTTTGTCAGTTATTATGACTACTATCAACCTGAAGCGTATCTTCCACAGACGGATACTTATATTGAAAAAGATTCTTCGATAAATGAAGAAATCGAAAGACTGAGAATTGCAGCGACGAGTTCACTCATTAGTCGAAATGACGTGATTGTCGTTGCGAGTGTATCTTGTATTTATGGACTGGGATCACCAGATGATTTCGAAGCAATGATGATACCTATTGTTAAAGGAGAAGAGTTGGGGAGAGATGTGTTGTTAAGTCGTCTTGTCGAAAATATTTATCAAAGAAATGACATTGCGTTAGAAAGAGGCAACTTCCGTGTGAGAGGAGATGTCGTTGATATCTTTCCCGCCTATATGGAAAGCGCAATTAGGGTCGAATTTTGGGGCGATGAAGTTGAGCTTATTAAATCCCTTGATCCATTGACAGGTGAAACGGGGAAGGAATTTGAGATGTTTAAGCTTTATCCAGCAAATCAGTTTATCACTCCGAAGGATAAAGTTGAAAAAGCAATAGTAACCATTCGCGATGAGTTGGAGGAACGAGTGGATTGGTTTGAAAAGAATAATCTACTTATTGAAGCTCAGCGCATTCGTATGAGGACTGAATATGATTTGGAACTCTTGCATGAAATGGGTTTTTGCAGTGGGATAGAAAATTACTCGTCGCATATCAGTGGCCGAAATTCAGGGCAACGGCCATGGTGTTTACTCGATTTTTTCCCGGATGACTATTTGTTGTTTATTGATGAAAGCCATGTAACGTTACCGCAAGTCGGTGGCATGTATAAAGGTGATCGATCGAGGAAGGAACGATTGGTTGAATTTGGTTTTAGGCTTCCATCCGCATTGGATAATAGACCCCTGCAAGCTCTGGAATTTGATGCGATGACAGGGCAAACGGTTTATGTTTCTGCAACTCCTAAGGAGACTGAGTTGAACCGATCTCCTGTGGTAGCCGAACAGTTAATCCGGCCCACGGGCTTACTTGATCCAGTAATGGAGGTTCGACCGCTTAAGGGCCAGGTGGAAAATTTAATTGGTGAAATAAAGGCTGCAGCTGAAAAAGGAGAGCGAGTTTTAGTGACAACGTTGACTAAGCGTATGACGGAAGATCTTAGTTCTTTTGTCAGAGAGGCGGGAGTGAAGGTTGAGTATTTACATTCAGATATTGATGCTATTGAGCGAGTGGAGATATTGCGAAATCTACGAGCGGGTAAATTTGATGTCTTAATCGGCGTGAACTTGCTTCGAGAAGGCCTTGATCTTCCAGAAGTTGCATTGGTTGCTATTTTAGATGCCGATAAGGAAGGATTTTTGAGAAGTGAAACCAGTTTGATTCAAACGGCTGGTCGTGCCGCGAGGCATGAAAATGGGCGAGTTATTTTCTATGCCGATGTAATGACTAAGGCATTAAAGAAGACCTTAGAAGTGTCTGCTTATCGTCGGAGTAAGCAAGAAACTCATAATAAAAAGAATGGGATCGTTCCAAAGGGTGTTAAACGTATGGATCAATTGAGTTTGCAGTATCAACAAGCAGAAGAACCTCAGACGAATAGGGTCGGAGAAATTGGCATTGATGAGGATGTCACGATTGTGATTAAAGAGCTAGAGCAAGAAATGTTTGAAGCTGCAGCTAAATTGGAATTTGAGAAAGCGGCCTTATTGAGAGATCAGGTTGAGTCCTTAAAGTCAGGAGAGTATTTGAAAAAGCCGAAAGGCGACAAAAAATATCGCAAGGGAGCTCATCGTTATAAAAAAAGGAAGTGACTATTTTAAAAGGAGAATTATGGTTGGAAAGATGAAAGCTTTAGTCTCGCATACGTATAATAGTAATCGATTTATAGGATGTTTATTCTTGATCGGTCTCACACTGTTAATGACACTAGATTCAAGTGGGGCTGATGATAAACTAGAGGTTGGTATTAAAATTTCGCCTCCATTCTGTATTGATAATGGCGATGGGACATATAGTGGGCTGAGTATTGATCTATGGGAAGAAGTCGCTAACAGGGAAGGGTGGCAGTATGAATACGAAGTATTCGCCTTTGATGAGCTGTTGAAGGCCGTTGAATCCGCTGAGGTGGACATTGCTATGGCTGCTTTGACATTAACCGCAGAAAGAGAGCGTGTGTTCGATTTTTCGAATCCCTACTTTCATTCCGGTCTAGCAATTGCGGTAAGGTCATCGACTCAATCACCTTGGCTAAGTGTGATCAAAAGTTTGTTTTCGTGGAAATTTCTCTTAGCGGCTTTTGCCCTTTTAAGTATACTGGCTTCAGTCGGACTTATTGTATGGTTTGTTGAGTCGCGTAATAATCGCGATCAGTTCGGTGGCGGCGTTTTTCGTGGGGTTGGGAATGGAATTTGGTGGTCAGCTGTTACCATGACTACTGTTGGCTATGGGGATAAGACTCCAGCCACATTTTTAGGTCGAGTGATTGGATTAATTTGGATGTTTGCCTCCGTTCTGTTTGTCTCTAGTATGACTGCGGGTATAGCGTCTTCTTTAACTATAAATCAGCTCGGTTATTCTTTTGAGAGTGCTAGAGACTTGGCAAAGGTTGAAGTTGGAGTTGTTGGTAAATCTGCAGGAGCTGATTTTTTGGATGAGAGAAGGATTCCTTATGATTCATATGGAAACGTGACAGAAGCAATGAATGCACTCAGTATAGGAACTATTGATGCATTTGTTTATGACCGTCCACTTTTACGCCATGAATTACGAAAGGGAACGTATCGAGATATTATATTGTTTCCCGAAAACATGGCAGAAGCTTATTATGCTTTTGCGTTACCAGTTGATTCTTCTATTCGAGAAAAATTAAACCAACAGATATTAGATGTTTGTACTTCTGCTAGGTGGGACCGATCAAAAGAACTATATTTAGGAGATTGAGATTATGAGAAAGTATGTTTTGTTTAGCTTGTGTTTTGGAGTGGGTCTTATACTCGGTCGGTATATTGAACAGAAGAAACATGTATCTGCTGACACCGCTTCTGTTCTGGCAGATAAAAGTGATCACTCTCTTAGTAGTGATGAGGAAAAGAAAGAGGTTGTTCCATTAGATCAATTCGTGGAACTTCAGGTTGAAAACGCTAATTTGAGGAATCAGGTAGTTCAATTAAAGAACAGTGCTGGAGTAAAAAAAGAAACTAATCCTAATAAAGGTGGAGATGCTTGGCGGAGTAATCGAATGAAGAGTTATTTCAAGACAGAGAACCTGAATAAATTAAATCGTTTAAAAAGTGCGATAGGTTTAAATGACGATCAGATTGCTCAACTTGAAAGTTTTTTTGAGGGAGAAGGGGCTTTTAATTCGAGTCTTCGTAGCCTTATGAAAGATGGGAATTTGAGCCATTCCGAAATTGAAAATAAAAAAATTGAGGAACTAGGTTTTAATAATGTTGATGACTAACTCTTATCGATACTGGATGAAACGCAAAAGGCGGATTATGATATGTTTTTAACTGAAAAGCAAAAGTCAGATCGTGAAGCTTCTGCATATTCTGAATTAGCTAATATTCAGCGGAAGATAAGTTTGAATGAAGATCAGAAAGATCAAGTTTTCCAAGTGCTTTTTGAGAGTGATTCAATTGGGGCAAAAGGGTGGAAGCATTATATGAATGTCGAAAATCCAGAGAATGAAATCCAAAAAATGCGCGATCAAAATGACCAAAAAATAGAACAACTCAGTGGCGTTCTAGCAGAGGAACAGTTGGCAATCTATACTTCGATGCTAAATGGCCGAATGGCTATGATTGAAGGCATGATGAAGCGTTCGAATTCTAATCGTGGAGAAAAATAATATTCAATGGATTTAACTAAGGGGGAAATTATAGCATACATCGTTGGAGGACTTATCGTTATTGCCTCAACATTGTGTTTCATAGGGCTTAGTTACAACTTTGTGAAAAATAAAGAAGCTGTAGTCGTTGAGGAATCTAAATGATATGGATTTTCTAGATCTTAGGCCATAAAAAAACCTGCAATCTGTTGATTGCAGGTCTTTAAAAGTGGCGGGATAGACGAGACTCGAACTCGCGACCTCCTGCGTGACAGGCAGGCATTCTAACCAACTGAACTACTACCCCGTGTTCCAATTTGGAAGTCCGAAACATTTACATATTGTAAAATAAAGTCAAGCGAATTTGAAGTTTTATCGTGAAGAAATAGTCGGGTGAAAATTCCTATTTTTCACTTCCTTTAGGTTTTTGATTTTCAAATTCTTCTTTTAAGAGAGAATCAGATATTTTGTCAGCGATTCTATTGCCGAGGAAGTCTAATTTTTCGCTTGGAGATCCTAGGTCATCCGCAAGGCTTGGCATTGAAAGAATGGTGTTAGAGTGCTCGGGGATAAGCATTACTTTAACATTTGGATTGATTTTTTGGATGTATCGTAAACTGAGGAGACGTGGGTTTTTCGCAACGACAGGTGATACCAGTTCTAAAGCTTGTTTATCCGCTTCTGCTAGTGCTACGCGAGCTTCAGCTTCAGCTTGTGCTTTAATCCTAACGGCTTGTGCTTCAGCTTGTGCGATTTGAATGATTCTGTCTGCTTCTCCGACTGCAAGATTGCGAATTTGGTTTGCTTCATATTCTTTTTGAGTCATTCCTTGGTAAGCCACTTGCTTCTGCTCGACCGATGCAGAGTAATCTTTACTGAAACCAATGTTTCTCAAAATAAAACGTTCAAGAGAAATCCCTTCCTGTTTTAATTCTTCTCCTAAATTATCAGTAATAAAATTTTCAATAACATCGCGCTTATCACTATTTACTTGGTCTACTGTGTATTTTGAAACGAATGAGCGGACTTGACCACGAAGATAAGGTCTGAGTAAGTTTTCCGTATATCTATCCTGCCAATAAATATGGAGGTCTACCACTCTTTCAGGGTCGATTTTAAACAGAATAGTACAGTCAATTTTCACTTCTTGACCATCAGAGGTTCGGGCTGTGATAGAATCATCCCCTGTGTTATCTCCTTCATAGGGACGGCTAGCCATCGTGTAAGCTTGAATACTAATAGGATATATAACCGCCTTTTCAAAAAATGGGACAATGATGTTCGCTCCAGGTTTTAAGCGGTTATCCCTTAATCCTGTGCCTTTTTTAAATAAAGAAATTACAATGGCCGTTTCATTCGGCTGTATGAAAACAAAGGCTGAACTTAGGCAGTTAAATGTAAGAAGAACTAATAGAGGAAGGCAGAAGCGTTTAAATGAAAGGAATTGAACTAATCCCATTCTTAGCCCCCGCTCTAAGGTCGATCGAGTGAAACAAATGATCAGATAAAATGCAAATAATACCCATCCGCTTAATACAGCGTAGTGAAGAAGTTGGTTAAACATATGAAGATTTCCGTTATTTTAAGGTTTATTTGGATTATTGTGTCGATCGCTTATTTTGCAATAATTTTAGTTTTTATAAATTTAGGGATGGGCAATGACGAGCAGGGTTGATGCTCTTTTAAAGACGCATTCTAGTGTTTTTTCTAGATTTTCTGGGTCAAGAGCGGCAAAGCTTTCGTCGAGAATGATAAGAGAGCTTTTTTGTAGTAGAGATCTGGCAATGTAGAGTCGACTTTTTTCACCATGAGAAAGTCGCCATCCGCTTTCACCGATGATTTGTTGAAATCCTGAGGGCATTCTCCTTAGTACGTCATCTAGTCCGAGTTCAGTGCAGATCTTTTCAGCTTCTTCTAAGTCTTCTTTGGAAGGAGGCCAATTTCGGCCCATGAGTAAGTTGAAGGAAAATGTTTCACAAAAGGTGTGGTTTTCATGAAATTGAGGAGTCATGGCCACTTGTTGTCGCCATTCTTCGTTCCCTATTGTCTTGCGATCCATTCCATTCAAAAGAAGAAGTCCGGATTTTTGTTCTCGTAAATTTGCAATGATGGAGGCAAGAGTGGATTTCCCCCCCCCTGATTTTCCTTCTAATAGAATTCGATCTCCTTCATGTATTTGGAAATTACAGTTTTCTAGGACTGGCTTTCCAAAATCGCGGTATTGGAAGACAATATCTTTTGCGTGTAAAATTGGGGTCTTGGATTTTTTGTCACCTGTTTCTTTTCTAACCGTTGAGACAGGAATTGGAGTAGCGCAACCTGTTTGATCACTGTTTTTTCCTGCTTTGAATATTGGTGAGAATTGAGACCACGCGACAACGAGTTCTGCGACACCTCTTGATCCATCTGATAGGATTTCAAAAGCACTGGCAGCAAGCATGACCCCTCCGAGTGCAATACCAAGTGTAACAATCGAAGATGGACCCGTTACAAATGCGTAAGCAAAGGTCCCCAGTCCAATAAGAAGCCAGCCTTTTGGAAGCATTGCTTGCAGAATGATAGCCGTTTGATCCATTTTTTGTGCGATAGCTAGGTAGCGAGCGAGAATTTGATCCTCTTGCTTATGCCATTGGCTTTTTGGTTCTTGGGCTAATCGGGTTCGATGCCCAACCATGCGTTCAACAAGATCATTGGTGAGAGAGCGATAAACAATAGCGAACTCTTTTCTCTGTATGAAGTAACGAATAATGAAAAATGAGGCTACGCATCCCCAGGCCAAAAGCACAATGTTGAAATACCACAATTGGGATGAGATAAAGAGACAAGTTGCGGCAAGTAATTGAATGAAGGCTAAAATTATTTTGAGCCCGCCACTTAGTGCCATGTTTTGTATAGCCTCTGATTCCATCACTCTTCCCATGAACTGACCAGCTCCTTCATGACGTACGTCCTCAGGGTTTAAATTCAAGATACCGAAGAGCAGGCGTTCTTTGAAAATGTATCCCATTGTAATGGTGATCTTACTGGAAAACCATGTCATCATTAATTGGAAGGGGATAACGGTGAATAATATTAAACCCCATGCGAGTAGCCAAGGCCACTGGAATTTACCGTTGAGTGCGGCATAGCCAATCACGGCCCAACTCCCTATGCCTAGTCCTGTAATGACAAGGTTGGAACAGAGCATGCCGAATAAATGTAAGAAAAATCCTTCTTTAACAATTTGTTTCCAAGGGTTTTCGCTTGGACTCGTTTTGATCATCCAACAGTTTGTTATTCTGATGGCGGATAATTGTTCCTCTAATAAACCTGTCGCGACTTGATCTCTTCGTTTATCTGGGACTTCTAATTCTTTAAGAAGGACGCTGATATGTGAAACTAATGGTGTTTCAATGTTTTGACAAAGCTTAGAGCGGATCCACTCTATCGGTACTTTTCTAATTTTGAGTTCAGGAGTGATGACCTTAACCTTGTTTTTCCCTGCTTTGACGATCGCTAAGAACTTTGGAATATTTCTATCTGGAATACGAATAAGTCCCGGACCAATGTTCGCGATCATATCGCGTAAGTCGGCATAGCCTGATTCTACTGGCGATGATTCCACCCCTAGGGATTTTGAGGCTGAATCTAACCATTTCGAAATTAGTTCAGGCTTTTGGTTCTCTAGACCTTGCGGTGGAGCAGGAACATCTCTTGACACCTTTGATATGAAACCAATTTTCCTAGAAAGAACCTCAATCGCTTCATTGAGCTTTGAGCCTGACCAAGCGTAGTCTAGGAGAATGGAATCCACTGTTTAAACAAAGGTTGTTTTTTCTTTAGAGACTGCAGATTTCACTATCAGCAAAAAACCGCTTCATTTCAGCTTCTGCCGCTTCTGGGCTATCAGATGCGTGTGCAATGTTTTCTTGCTTATTTGTTCCGAGGTCACCCCGTATAGTGCCTTTTTCTGCAACCGCTGAGTCAGTTGGTCCGAGTAGGGTGCGAACGCGACTGATGGCATTTTCCCCTTGTAGGACTAAAACGATAACTGGCGTTGAACTCATGAATTCAACAATATTTGGAAAGAAAGGCATGTCTGCGAGATGACTGTAATGATCTTTTAGCAAAGCATCTGTCAGTTGAATCATTTTACAGGCACAAATTCGAAAACCTTCTTTTTCAAATCTTGAAATAGTTTTTCCAGCATGCATTCCATTCATGCAGTCTGGTTTGAGTATGATAAGTGTTTTTTCCATTGTCTTTATTTCTGTGAAGCTTCTGCTTCAGATTCAGTCTTTGAATTAGAACTGCCTTGAGTGAATGTTAGCTCTTCATCTTTGCAATCGATATTAATGTTTTTACCTGTTTTATCTATTTTTCCGCCGAGTATCGCTTCAGCTAAATTGTCTTCTAGGTGCTTTTCGATAGCCCGGCGTAATGGTCTAGCACCCATTTTTTCGTCATAACCGCTTTCGATAAGAAAATCTTTTGCCGCATCAGTTACATCAATTGTGATGCGCTGTTTCTTCAAGCGAATAGAAACTTTGTTTAGCTCTAGGTCCACAATCTTCCTCATGCTTTCTTTTTGAAGCGGTTGGAATACCACAGTCTCAGTTAAACGATTAAGGAATTCGGGTTTAAAAAGACGTTTGGTTTCATCCATAATCTTTTCTTTTGCTTTTTCAAAATCGTTTAAGGTTGAATCACCTGTGGTGAAACCCATTGAACTGTTTTTCTGAAGCAATTCAGCGCCGACGTTTGAAGTCATGATTAAAATTGTATTTCTGAAATCAACTTTTCTGCCTAAACTGTCGGTTAATCGACCATCTTCAAGAACCTGAAGAAGCAGTTGAACGACATCAGGGTGTGCTTTTTCA
>CAWUTK010000054.1:0-30454 GCA_963924785.1 uncultured Opitutales bacterium | reverse complement strand
ACATTCAACTCTAATGCTCCATTAATTTGCGGTTTATTATTATCTGCTAAAACACCTTCAGCTAAAAAATTCACCTTCATTAAAGCCTCCCCCTTTCGAAGAGAACTTAAGTTATTGCTAACTTTGAAATGTCTACTTTTTAAATCAAATTCCCCTGTTGGGGTTAAACTCACATCAAGATTGCTCAAAACTTTTTTGCCCCCACTCATTAAACTGACTCGATTAAACTCAAAATTCGACTGAGGAAGAATTTTCACAATCTCATTATTTAACGCAATTCCAAGGTCTCCATTAAGTATACCGCGTGAAAACTGAACATCTCCCAAATAAGCATTACCCCAACTTAAAGGCAGATCATCTAAAGTAAGCTTACAAAGCAACGCTTGCCGCATCAACGCCTCTTTTGAAAACCCCTTAAGGTCCAATGTTAAATTTTGCTTGTTAGAAAAAAGGAGCACCGGCTTTCCTTCGGCATTATGAAGTCCAACACTCAAACCATTCAATACGAGCTCAATATCCTGGTAATCAAGATTAAACGAGGCACTCAATGCCAGTAAGTCGGGTGGAAGTCTAGGTAACCCAAAAGCTTTAATAGCAGGCAATGCGGCTAAAGATTTCAAATACAATTCGACTGTTCCCTTCGTTTGGATTAATCCAGAATCCATTAAATCGGCGTTTCCCGTAAGGCGAGATTTCATAAGAAGACTTCGGTTTCTCAGAATCTTCAAACTCTGCAAATCCCATTGAACCGTCCTCTGATTCGTAGATAAATCCATTAACGCATCTATCGTAAGCGGCTCGATTATACCCCAATGGCCACTTTCAATCTTAACTGCTTTTAGTTCCAATGGAGAGGTTGTTCGAATTCTAGGCTCACCAGACGGGTCGATAGAAAACAATAAAGTGCCTCCTACCACCCCACCTACTATATCAAAATCGGGCACAAATTCACTGATTAATGCAGGTGAGAAATTATCAACCTCTACGCTTAAAATATCACCACGGACCTTAACGCTGCCATTAGTCAAATCATCCAACGCCAATGTGCAGGGTTTTAGCAATGAAGCCTTTACTAAAGATTCTCCTTCACGATTAACATTGAACAATAAATCGCCCAACTCCAAGTCGCTCTGGGTTAATCCGATATTAACCTTTCCATCAAAAACCATCATTCCCAACACACTCAACTCTGGTTGAATTTCTTCAAATCCCGACAATCCACCATTAAACTCGCTATCAAGGCGAAGGCTTTCCGAAGAAAAGTCATATTCAACAGCTCCTTTTGCCTGCAAGGAAAAATCAGGCAACACCAACCCGAACAAAAGCGATTCAACTTTTGCCTTAGTAACCCTCGAAGCAAAACGGCCCTTAAACAATTGATTCGGCTCATCGTAAACGCCTTTAAACGTTAATAGCGCCTCTTTTTCACCCCGATTATCTTTAGACAATGACAACAACTGAAAAGTATAGGATTCACCTTCTGGCTTTTCTTCGACAACAAATTCTGCCCCCATACTCACTCCGCTAAGGCGCAAGTCCGTTGATTCAACAACAGAAACATTTGTATGCAACTTCAACGTCTTCAACAAGCTTGTCGGATCCTCTAAAAAGCTAACCACACCCGCTATTTTGCTTCGCCCAATCTCAGACCGAGGACTTGCATCCAAAATATTTGCACTGAACTCGATTTCATTCTTTGAACGGTCGCCAGAAGATTGATTATTTGCTTTAAAATCCAATTGCCGTCTTTCCGGTAAATAAATCAAGCCAGCCACATCTATCACGGTCTTCTGCAAGTCTAGTTTATTTAAGACATCAGCAAACAATCCATTAAACTTCTGTGAACCCTTAGACGAAGGCTCGCTTTCAAACGATGCAACCGACTGATAATCAGATGCATATACAACAAGTCCTTTTGCAAACACCTTATTCACCACGAGCACATCAGCAGTCGCAGCCGACATCATCGGGAATTCAATTTCAGCTTTATCCAAAGCAATGGCTACACCATCCTGTTGAAGTTTCACTCCTTCTAATTTAATTCCAGAAAACCCCACGGAAACTTCCTTAATTTCGCCCTCTGCTCCCATCGTTGACAACGCGCTATTCGCGGCCCAAGTCTGAAAACCTGTATTCATTAAAAGAATAACCACACCGCCAAGACAAATGAGGCTCAAGACCGAGAGAACAACAATGATTTTTATTAAATTTTTCATTTAGCAAAATTGATTAAAATGGTAAAACGAGGTTAAAGCCAGATAGCGTAATAAGGCTAAAAGCTATTTTAAATTTTTGCGTTTACAATATAATATTGAAATGTTCCATTTTTACTATTTCGTTTTATTGTAACAACTTATTCGATATATCTGATCATCATATGATTGAAGTAAAACAACTCCACAAATCCTTCGGCTCCATCAACGCCGTAAATGGGATTTCTTTTACCGTCAATAAAGGCGATATTTTAGGTTTTCTTGGCCCCAATGGTGCGGGGAAATCCACGACAATGAAAATGATTACCGGTTTTCTCTCCCCTACCTCAGGGTCAGCCAGTATTGAAGGGCACGATGTCATCAATGACCCCTTAGAAGCAAAACGCTTACTTGGCTACCTTCCTGAAAGCGGTCCGCTTTACGAAGAAATGACTGTAATTGAATTTTTAGATTTCATTGCAGAATTACGTGATCTCAGTGGAAGCAAAGCAGAATCAGCCAAACAAAGGGTCATTAAGCTTTGCCACTTAGAAGGAGTCTTATTTCAAACCATTGAAACACTAAGTAAAGGTTATAGGCAGCGGGTCGGAATGGCTCAAGCCATCATTCACAATCCTCCCTACCTCATTATGGATGAGCCAACCGATGGACTCGATCCAAATCAAAAGCAGGAAGTGCGACAACTCATTGCATCCATGGCCAAGGATAAGGCAGTTATTCTCTCCACTCATATTTTGGAGGAAGTCAGTGCAATGTGTAATAGAGTGATCATCATCCACAACGGAAGTATTCTTGTAGATGAAAGCCCTGAAAAGCTCATTGCTCGTCATCCTGACTACAATACTGTCACGATTAGGCCACATAAAGAATCGGACATTGCTTCGATTAAAAATGATATCGAAAAACTGAAAGGAATTGAAAAAGTTATCATCCAGAACACGAATCTCCATATTTATCCCAAAAACAAACAGCCAATTAAAAAGCTCATCTTGAATGCTATCGCTGAAAAAAATTGGGAAATTGATGATATTAGCAATACTCCTCTTGGCATAGACAAAGTCTTTAGAAATCTAACCCTCGAAAGGCCTTAATACGATGAAAGCTTGCTTTACTATATTTAAAAGAGAATTTCTGGGCTATTTCAGAACACCCGTGGCCTACGTTTTCCTCTGCGTATTTCTTTTAGCTTCAATGGGGCTACCTTGGTATATTGGCCATTTTTTCTCAGGAAATGATGCCAGTTTAAAAAGTTTATTCGATTTTATTCCCTGGATTTTCCTCATTCTCATACCTGCTGTCGGCATGAGACTTTGGGCCGAGGAAAAACGATTGGGCACATGGGAGTTGATTCTAACCATGCCTCTCTCAACCTTCAATGCAGTACTCGGAAAATTCCTAGCAGGTTGGGCATTTATCGCCATTGCCATTCTATTGACATTTTCAATGCCAATGACGATTACTTACCTTGGCGATCCCGACTGGGGTCCAATTGTTAGCGGCTACCTTGGGTCGATTTTAATGGCTGGTGGCTACTTGGGGATCTGTTCCTTAACATCATCCTTTACGCGTAACCAAGTCATCAGTTTCGTTCTTAGCCTCACAATATGCCTTTTTCTCCTTCTACTGGGATGGAGTGTCTTCAACAATCTAATGATTGCGATGAACTTCCCTGTTTGGCTTGTTGATACATTAGCGAATTTTAGTTTCATCACACACTTTACTTCCCTCTCAAAAGGTTTACTCCGATTAGAAGATATTTTATTTTTCCTATCCTTGATCGCGTTCTGCATCGCAGTGAACACTCTCATTATCGAAGGGAACAAAAAAGGCCGATTCAGTCTATCCATTCCCCTTTTGGTGATAGGCTTATTTCTCGTGAACTTCATTGGCAAAACGATTCCAGTTCAATTAGACCTAACTGAGAAAAAACTTTACACTCTCTCTGATGGGACAAGAAACCTACTTTCAAAACTTGAAGAACCCATTGTCCTTAAATTTTATTACAGTCAAAGCATTGAGGGACTTCCCATCTCTTTCAAAAACTTTGCGCTCCGAGTTGAAGATTTGCTCAGACAATACAAGCTCGCCTCCAAAGGACAAGTGCGCCTCGAAGTAGTAAACCCTAAACCAGATTCATCCGAGGAAGAGCAAGCAGTTAGAGCTGGTGTAGCGGGGCAAGATCTCGCTAATGGGGAAAAATTATTCTTTGGCTTACAGATAGTCATGGCGCACAAAGAAAAAGTCATCCCTCAATTCAATCTACAGCGTGAATCATTCCTTGAAATTGATATTTCTCAACTCATCTATCAAGTCCAACTGGATAAACTCCCAACACTGGGAATAATGACGTCATTGGACATATTTGGCGGGCGAGTGCATATGGGGGAAGCAAGAAAACCTAAAATTTTTCCCGAGTGGACACTACTTAAAGAGTTACGCTATAACTTCAACGTTGTTAATGTGGGGAAAGACATTCCTGAAGAAATAGACCTACTCGCAGTCATTCATCCTCAATACCCAAGTGAAGAAATTCAATTTGCGATAGACCAATTTCTTCTCAGCGGAAAACCTGTATTCATCGCAGTTGACCCATCATCGATCATCGCAAAAAACAAATTTCAACAACTCGGCCGCATGGGTTCCTGGGAGGTTTCTAGTAGCAATCTGCCCACTTTATTTAAAGCATGGGGAATTGAATTCAATGAGGGAGAAGTAGTCGGTGATTTATTAAATGCCACCGAAATAACCCGAACGAAAGGAGCTCAAAGCCAACCATACCCTGTTTGGCTAACCATTGATAAATTCGATAAATCTCACCCAATAACGGCACCGCTGAATCAAATACTTTTTGCGGAAGCAGGAAAATTCGAGATTAACACTCCTGCTAACATTAAAACAGTCGCTCTTATTGAAACATCGAATCAAAGCGACGAAATGATGTCTAGTATTATTGCCAATTCAAGCACACGCCAACTGAACACCCAAATCATTTCTGATGGGAAAAAGAGATCTCTCGCAACTATGCTAACAGGTAAGTTTAAAACAGCATTTCCTGATGGGAAACCTCGCTTTAATCAATCTGATGAAGAAGAATTCATTGCCCTTCTCAACAAAGATGAATCCATTAAAGAATCAATTGGAGATGAAAGCACCTTGGTCTTAATTTCCGATACAGATTTACTATCCGATCAATTCAGTATTCAACGATTCAATAACATGGGCCAAGATGCGTTTCGTCCAAGAAATGATAATCTCGCCTTTTTCATCAACCTCCTGGAATTCCTTTCAGGCGGCAATGACTTAAGTTCACTTCGAAGCAAAGGAACATCCTCCAGACCCTTCAAAGTGATTAGAGAAATGGAACTAAACGCAAGCAAGGTCTATCAAACAAAATTAGATCAACTTGAAAATGAACTTCAAGCCGTTCAAGCCCAACTCGCTAAAATCAAAGCTGTAAACGATCAGAAAAAACAACTTATCACAGACCCCGAAGTTCAAAGTTCCCTTCTCATGTTTCAAATCAAAGAAGCAGAACTTCGATCTAAAAAGCGTGAAATACGAAAAGGACTTCGGGAAAATATTGAAAAAATTGATAGAAACCTAGCATTCCTCAATCTCTTGACCATGCCTGCCTTTATTATCATTCTCGGGATCAACTTTTTTTACATTCGAAACAAGAAAACTCAAACAGCACGAAAAACAAATTAATGAAATTAAAACCATTATTTTTTTCCGTTATTTTTCTAACGGCCATTGCTATAGTTGCGAACAATCGCAAACAATCGCAATCCGAAGAAAAGTCGCTTCATGAAGCTGAAGGCAAACCTTTGATATCAAGAAGCACCCTTGAAATAACAACTCAAATATTACTTTCTGACAAAGGCCAGCAAAAGCCAACCGTTCTTGAAAAAGTTAACAACACATGGGTCTTACCCCATTATCATGGCCTACCTGTTGATTTTGAAAAACTCCAGTCTTTCACCAAGGAACTGACTGACAGAAAAATTCAAAGACTCGTAACAAAAAATAGTGATCGTATAAAAGGTCTTGGATTCGGGCAAAAGAGAATTGAATTTCTTGCCGCTGAAAAAGAACCTATCATATCATTAAGCTTCGGTAAAAAAGGCCAATCCAGCGGGGAGTTTGTTCAATTCAACGATGAACCCATCGCCTTCCTAAGCACTGAGACATTCCTCCTAAAAACAAGTCAAACTGAATGGGCCGATTCGAAAGTATTACGTTTTGCCGAAAAAGATGTTCGTAGCATCACGCTGGAAGCATCTGATGGAAATAAAATCACACTTCACAGGGTCAATGAAGTCGCTCCTTTTCAGTCAGAAGGGATTCCTAATGACAAAGAAATTGATCAATCAAAAGTAAACTCATTAATAACAAATTTCCTTAATGCAGAGTTCAACAAAATCGTTCCTAGTGGAAGCAGCGATGCCCTCGGAGCCAAAGCCTCGCCAACGGTCGTAACCTTTACCTGTGTGGACAAATCAACCTATACCGCTTCACTCGGTAAAAGAGCGGCTATCACAGTTGAAACGCGTCCTACTCCTCTCATCGGGCCAACTCAAGAAACCGCAGTTATTCCATCAGTTGGACTTTCTAGCCCAGGTCCTGTTTTCATATTTTACACAAGTAACCAACAAAATTTCATCTGGAAAGAAATACAAAAAAACATAGATCTCAGTTATTCGAACTTTTTGTTTGATTCACTCCCTAAAAACCTTGATGCACTCCTTCAACCAAAGCCCATAAGTGAATCAGCAGAGGGAAAAGATGAAGTTCAATAATGTCGTTATTGAGGATACTGCATACGTAATTCCGCCAGAAGAAGTCACATCTGATATCGTTGAACAAAAACTTTCTCCACTTTATGAAAGACTCAAGCTTCCATTCGGTCGACTAGAGTTAATGACTGGAATCAAATCTCGATTTCACTGGGAACCAAACACACTCCCATCACAAGCAAGCACTCTTGCAGGAGAAAAATTACTAGAGAAAGCCTCCTTTGATAAAAATGAGGTTGATATTTTAATTCACTCATCCGTATGTCGAGACAAACTTGAACCAGCTACAGCCTCATATGTCCACAGAAACCTAGGTCTTGGAAATGACACTCAAATACTCGATGTTTCGAATGCTTGTCTAGGTTTTTTAAACGCAATGATTCTCGGTGCCGGCATGATTGATTCGGGTCAATGTAAACGAGTCCTCATTGTTTCTGGCGAAAATGGTCGACCCCTTCTAGAACAAACCATCAAGTCAATGCTCGCAGACGATTCCTTGACAAGGAAAACCATCAAACCCTATTTCGCAAACCTTACCATCGGCTCAGGTGCGGTAGCCGCAACACTCTGCCACAAATCAATTTGTAAAAAGCCTAAAGCCACTCTAGATGTTGCAGTTGTCGAAACCAACACGTCCTTCAATCATTTATGCGAAGGAGATCAAGCAGGCGATAACAGCCTGGTCATGCAAACGGATTCTGAGGAATTACTAAAAGCAGGTATTTTAGTCGCCAATAAAGCATGGGGGAAATTCAAACTCGCCAGCGGGTGGAATGAACAAACAGCCGATACTATAATAACCCATCAAGTTGGAAAGGCTCACCGAAACTTGCTTTATCAAAACCTAAACCTTTCCGTTGATAAAGATTTTTCTTCTTTTGAAACACTCGGGAACACTGGTTCCGTTGCTCTACCCATTACGCTCGCCTTAGCAATTGAACAAGGTAAATTCCAGCCCAACAACAAAGCAGCCCTACTTGGAATCGGTAGCGGCCTGAGTTCGATCATGATGTCATTGCAATTTTGATTTCCATATCCTGAGTAAGCTCACGGCATGCGAAATAACAATGACCTCCTCATATGGAGGTCCTCTTTAAAACTTTATCCTAGACACGGCTGTTGAGAAACAGTGAGATGCAATAAGCTATTTGAGCGAAAGCCGTTATGGGTTTTCGAAGGCGCGCCCATTAGGCGTATCGAGTAAATCCTATAATAGCTTGTAGCCAAAGAAATTGTTCTAGATTGCATTGGCTTAACTGCCGTATTTAGGATTATGACTTGAACACATAAGGGTTGCTACACAAAAAAGCCCTGTCTTATTTCTAAAACAGGGCTTTTAAAGTGTTTAAGATATACTTTTTAACCAATTTGATATCTAACAAAACGGCTGACAGTAATAGTTTCACCCAATTTAGCTATCGTTTCTGTTAAAAGTGCTTGAATCGTTTGATCAGGATTCTTAATAAAACCTTGATCTAATAAACAGCAAGTTGAAAGAAACTTGTTAACCTTTCCTTCAACGATCTTAGCAATCGCTCGTTCTGGTTTCCCTTCCGCTTGGCCTTGTGCAATTTCTGTTTCCTTTGCAATCAACTCAGCAGGAACATCATCACGGCTTATAGCCACAGGTCCTACAGCAGCAATATGCATACATATATCTCTGGCAAAGGTTTTGAATTCAGCATTTTCTGCTAAAGCACTTGATTCACTATTTAGTTCTAGCAATACTCCAACTTTACCACCTGTATGGATATATGATTCAACGATACCATCGCTTACTTGAAAACGAGTATGATCCTTAATAACTATATTCTCACCCATTTTCGCAATAAAATCGGTTGAAACTTCGCCATTTTTTGTACCCGACTCATCTTCTGCGATTTCCTTACATATGCTATTAGCCAATGCCTTGAATTCATCATTCTTAGCAACGAAGTCTGTTTCACAATTAAGCTCTAACAATACACCAACTTTACCACCTGTATGAATATAGGCTTCAACAATGCCTTCACTTGCCGTTTTTTCTGAACGCTTAGCAGCAGTAGCAATCCCTTTTTTTCTCAAAAGATCTGCCGCCGCCTCACTGTCTCCATTTGTTTCGACTAAAGCTTTCTTGCAAGCCATGAGACCTGCTCCAGTACTTGCTCTTAATTCACCAACGGCTTTTGCGCTTATTTTATCTGACATAATAATTTATTTTTAAAGTTTAAGCAGTCTTCGCACCCTCTTCGATATTTTCATAACCTTCAGGAAGGCTAACTTCTTCTTCCCGTGTGTCTTCAAATACCTGCTGTGGCACAACTGGTGTAATATCACGAACTTTATTCGCCGACCCTTGAGCGACTCCTTCTTGAATCGCTTCAGTAAGAACTTCAACAACAAGACGAATTGCCTTAACTGCGTCATCATTCCCTGGAATCGGATAATCGATCACTGTAGGGTCTGAATTAGTGTCAACTAATCCAATAATTGGAATACCTAAATTTCTAGCTTCGGCAACAGCAATGCTCTCATTATTTGTATCAATGATAAATAATGCAGCTGGACGCTTTGATACATTTAATAAACCTTCAAAATTACGATGCATTCGGCTCATCTGACGACGAATAGCAGCGCCTTCTTTTCCTGGAAGCTTATTAAGACTTCCGTCTTCTTCCATTTTTAAAAACTTTTTATATTTCTGCAAGCTTGACTGAACCGTGACAAAATTAGTCAATGTTCCTCCCATCCAACGACTTGCGCAGAATGGCATTTGAGCACTTATAGCCCCTTCACGGATAGCTTCCTGAGCTTGTCTTTTAGTTCCGACAAAAAGGATTGATTTCCCGTTTGCAACTAAGTCCTTAACAAATTCACCGGCAGCACCTAATGCTTCATATGTTTTTTCCAAATCAATGATAGATATACCATGACGGTGATCATATACATATGGCTTTGATTTAGGATTCCAGCGTTTAACTTGGTGACCGAAGTGAAGGCCAGCATCGAATAGATCTCTTGTTGTAATATTCATATTTTTTTCAAAGCCCTCAAAAATTGATGAGGGAGAAATAATTTTCTTTTGTTAATATTTAGTGTTAATCACTTTAAGCCAATGCAATACATTGATTTAAAAGGAGAAAGAAAAAAACAAGAATAGCCTACAGAAGCAAGCTTAATCTAGCTAGTTTTCTAGGATTTCGAGGAAATCACGGTATAAATCAAGTGATCCTAATAGAAATTTGCTTATTTTGAGGGGGAATCCTTTTCTGAACTGGAACCCTCTTCATCTTCTTCCCATTTCATAGTCTCATCTTCAACAATTTTCTCGTCAGAAACCTCAACATCAATATCTGGAAAAGTCTCAATATTTTCGTTACTAGATTTCTTTCTGCCATCATCATCATCTAAAGAATAACCATCTGGCACATAATCAAGAATCGCTATAATCTCTTCAAAGAAATGGGTTGAACGCCCTTCCATAAAATCTGCGTTTTGCTTTTCACGAATGTCTTCCTCTAGCTCATCTACCGTGAAATTTTGCTGAAAATTTATTGCTTCATTCAGCATCTTAACTCTCACTCTGGTGATATGGTTTAAAAGGTCTGCATAGGCACCTTTATCTTCATCCAAAATATCTGGTAAGGCAAAAATCATTTGATCGGGATCCACCACCGAATCACGAACACGCTTAAGTTTCACGTTCCCATTCTTCATTTGCTCAGTTATTGAAAAAGTATAAAATGCGTTATCTAAAATTGAATACTGAAAACCATACTCCTGGTAGGCTTCGGTCAACTCAACAATATATTGCATCTGCTTAGGATCAATTATGCCAAGTCCTTCCAGGTCCCAGTGAACTTCATCACTTATTTCAGTGACCCACCAATTCTTGTCATCACCTAATCTAACAACACACCAATCAAGACTTTTAACTTTTGTTTTCATAAATTCTAAGCTGCAAATAAATAATATATTTCCTCTATTATTTATAATTTGTAATCTTCGATTAGTAATGCAAGTTTGTTTATCGAAATTTATAACATTTTTCTATTCGATAAAGCAACGATTTCAACAACCTGACCCGAAATAGGTCTTGATTTATATCCCTTAAATGGCGAAACTGTGGCACAAACCAAGAGTTATGCTATACGAGAAGATCATTCGTCCAATATTATTTAAAAACGATCCTGAATTTGCCCATGAAATGAGTGTGTCCTTACTCAATTTTGCTAGCAAATTTAGTCCGATTTACAAAACCTTAGAAAAGCTTAGTCGCTACTCATACGACAAACCCATCTCACTCTTTGGACTCGATTTCCCCAACGCCGTGGGTTTAGCCGCAGGATTAGACAAAGACGCTGAATTTATCCCTATGTCACAAGCTCTAGGATTCGGGCATGTTGAAGTAGGAACAGTCACACCGATTAAACAACCCGGAAACCCTCAACCTCGACTCTTTCGCTATCCAGAATCTGAATCAATAATCAACCGATTTGGGTTCAATAACAAGGGTGCCGATAGCATGCTTTCACGATTACAAAAACTTCCACCAAAATCGTCTAGGAAGGTTCCAATTGGCATCAATATAGGTAAAGGCAAAGCAACGCTACTAGAAGACGCAACTCAAGACTACCTCACTTGCTTTAAGCAATTAGCCGACTATGGTGATTATTTCGCCATTAATATTAGTAGCCCTAACACATCAGGCCTTAGAAGCCTACAAGGGAAAGAATACTTGGGCGAATTACTTAACAGTCTCCAAGCCGAAAACAGAGCGAGGACCAAAAAAATGGGAAATGCTCGCATCCCAATTTTACTCAAAATATCCCCCGATTTAAGTTTTACTGAATTGGATGATGTTTTAGAAGCAATATTAGAAGCTGAAATTGATGGCATCATTGCTACCAACACGACAATTAACAGAGAAGGCCCACTTTCAAAATATACTGAAGTTGGAGGCTTAAGTGGCAAACTCCTATGTAATCGCTCAGATGACACAATTAAATATGTCGCCCAGGTGACTAACGGAAAACTGCCAATCATCGGAGTTGGCGGAATACATAATGTAGAAGCCGCAGCAAAGAAAATGGATCTTGGAGCTAGCTTAGTACAAATATATTCAGGCTTCATTTATAAAGGTCCCGGTTTCATCAACAAACTGGCGAAAGGACTTGAACCTCATACTAAACCCTGGTTTTAAACCATCCCTTTTAGGCTTATAATAATTTAAGCTTACCCATACTTTATTGCCCAAGCTTGAGAAACTTGATCAAACACCTCCTGCCCTTTTTGCTTCCAACTGTTCTCTGGTATTGAATTTAAAAAAGAAATCCCGCGACCAGACCCACAAACCAAAATCTCTTTAACCTCCTGTAAATCATCAGAGTGAACATCTTCAAATGCGACAATGATTCCAATTTCTTTAAATAATTTCGTCAAATAAAAACAGGTAATCCCCGGCAACGTATTATTCTGAGGAATAATCACCTTCTCTCTAAGTACAAAAGCTAAATTAGAGGTCAATCCTTCAAGAATATTTCCAGCGGGAGATATCAATAATAACTCAACCTCATTGCGCTTAACATTTTTCAACTGACCATAAATTTCTTCATCCAATAAGGATTTCAAAGAAGGATCATTCCTCGTGAATGGAATCGGGTGCCCTTCTAATCCATGCGTAACTATATTCGTGCCGATGGATCGAATGTCCAAAGAAAAGGCTTCTTCGGTTAGCGCAATTCGAAGCAAATGCTGATAATTACACCTTTGATTCTCAATAAATTCCAGTGCCTTATTTCGCACAAATACAATATTATCCAAACCTTGGCCAAAACCTAACATCGTCAATGAATTTTCCAATCGCTCCCAATGATCTTCCCAGAAAAGCAATTGCGGATTTTCACCACTTAAAGACAGTGTTGTAAAAACGCCTTTTAATCCCCATGGAGAACTATCAGAAAGCTCTAAACCCGAATAACTCCAACACTCGCTATATTGCGACTTCATTTAGAAAAATATTTTCAAATATGCGACTTCCCATCTCCGTGAGAAAAGAATCAGGATGATACTGAAAGCCAAAAATCTTCTCTTCAACACATTCAAATGACATTGGAACATCCTCGCCTTCAATAAAACTAGTTAAACTAAAACGTGAAGAAATGCCCTCGCTTTCAATGAACAATGAATGATAACGTCCAACCTTCAATTCATCATTTAAACCAGCGTAAGCCACAGAGTTCATATTGTATGTCAGTTTAGCACGTTTCCCATGGCACGGCTTATCTAATTTCAACAAATTCGCCCCTTCCGCACACAAAATGAGCTGAAAGCCCAAACAAATTCCAAGGATTGATTTTATCCCTTTATATTTCTGATATAAAGCCAATGATTTTTCATATTCTTGCGGTGTGCCTGGCCCAGGAGAAAAAACGATCCATTCAACAGAATCATCAATTAAATCCTCCTCCAAATCGCTATAAGAAATAACCGTTACAAGAAAATGCCTCTCCAATAAATGAACTAAATTGAAAGTGAATGAATCCTGATGATCCACCACAATAATTTTCTCCTTACCCGCCTCAGGTTTAATCACTTCCTCCATTAAAGGAATCATTATAACGCAAAATCTTCCTTAGCGATCAATACGACGAATTCACCTTTTTTCGACCTCGATAATAATCGTTCTCGGACATCTTTAACCGAACCCGCCAAATAGGTTTCGTGCATTTTAGTCATTTCCCTGCCAATGAAAATCGTTCGTTCTTCTCCAAGAACAGCGATTAGGTCATTCAGGAATTTCTCAATACGATGACATGACTCATAAAGCACCAATGTTTCCTGATCATTGCGGTGCCTTTCAAAAAACGTTTTTCTCGCCGATGCCTTCGGAGGCAAAAAGCCAAAAAAGCTAAAACAATCCGTTGGTAAACCAGAAACAGATAATGCAGTCATCACAGCGGAGGCGCCCGGAATAGGTATAACATCAATCATTTGCTTACGGCACTCCCTTATAATACGAAAGCCCGGATCACTTATTGTCGGGATACCTGCATCCGATATCAATGCAATCGATTCACCTGATCGCAGTTTCTCAATTAAGGGTGATACCTGCATCAATTCATTATGCTCGTGATAAGCGATCAGTGGCACTTTGACCTCATAGCGATTGAGTAATTTCGAAGCAGTTCGCGTGTCTTCACAAGCGATACAATCAACACCCTTCAACACAAACAATGCCCTAACCGTTAAATCATCTAAACAACCGATCGGAGTTCCCACGACATACAATACTCCTTTTTCAATTTCCATTTTTTAAATACCGTACAATCGTTCTTAAAAAAAAGGTCCCAGATATTTTTACCTGAGACCTTAACAATAAATTTTCACGCTTACTTAATCAATAGCCTAAACCACCCATTCCTGGTAATTGATTTTCCCAAGAAGCTGGACGACTCCATGGGACAGATGAGCCTGTGTCATTCTCCGAATTAGAAGCACACCCACCAAACATAGTAGCTACAATAACTAAAAAAAAGATCCCCATTAATTTATTTTTCATTCCTAAATATTAAAACAAAAAGTTACTTTATTATTTCAATCATATCCCCTTTACCTAAACGAGAAGGACTTTTTGAACTGGGTAAAATATTCGCGATACTGAACTTAGGACCGACATCAACAAAACGTAAATTTGCTACTTCTTTACCGCCACGCTTAACCAACCAGTTGCTGCCCTTTGACACTTCTGATTTTCCAATTGGCAATACAAGCAATCCCTTCTTCTTATTAACCGCCGCAATCTGTGTATTTACAGTTGCGTGTTCTGATTCAGCAGGAGTCTTCGCGGCCATTTCTTTACGAATATTAGCCATTAATGAATTCACTTGAATTTCGTCATCTTCCGTTCCAGGAAACTCTTCCGTTCCATAAGGATCTTCAATCGTCATCACAATCTTCATCTTCGCCGCACGAACAGTCGCTTCAGCCGATGCAGCTCTTACACCAGAGGCTTCTTGAGCTTTTTCAGCTACTTCAATCCTATCTTCGAAATCACGAATCTTATCCTCAAACTCTTCTTTCTTGGCCTCCATCTCACGACCGAATGAATCTATCTCACTCTCCATGTTCTGGATTTTCGTATCACGGGTATCAATTTCAGCCATAAAGTCTTTTCTTGCCTTAGCCGCTTCTGCAATAATACGCTTTTTATCATCTTTCTCCTCTCTGAGGTCTTTTTCAACCCCTGCCAACGTATCTTGAGTATCTGAAAGCTCGCCTTCTAGGTCAGCTTTCTCAACTTCTAATTTAGCAACCTTACCCTTCTCATTCTCAAGGGAGTCCTGAGTATCTTTCAGATCCCCTTCCGTTTTTACAATTTTGGCCTTTTGATTTGAAAGGACGGTTACAACAGATTTCTTCTCATCATACTGCCAAGTAAACATGGCGAAAATTATGCCAGCGAGGGCAATGAGACGGAAAATTAAGGAAGCGATCTTCATATTTTTAGTTCAGATTCAGGTATTATACTTATAGGAGGAAAGAAAAAATGGCTTGCGAGCCTCTTTTGAAACATATTTGGATGAATTAATCAACATATTTTCGAGGAGTTTGTAGATTATCTCACAGTTTTTGGTCTCACCCAATTTTTCAGCTAAATCTTCGGTCGTAAACGATTGTCCTTCATTCGACTTCAAAAAGTCCCACACTTTAGTTTTAAGGCTCAAAACAGACACTGCAGCTTTTTTACCAGCCTCGACACCCGGCTGATGATAAGCATTAATATTTACAAAATCTGCATAAAATCCAACCGCTCGCTCAAATAGAGCAATCAACTGCCCAATCGAATTCGCTGAAACATTTTCAATCGTTAACGTGATAGATTCACGGTCATTGCCACTCAATGCTTCTCTTGTGCCAAGATAAAACCCATTGAGAAAATCCCCTGTGGACTGACCCGGCTCAACTTCATCAACAAAAGCGACTCCTTTGTTTAAAACATCAATGAAGATTGCAAAAAAATTATTCACGCCGTCTCGAAGCTGTTGAACGTAAGCATGTTGATCAGTCGACCCCTTATTCCCATACACGGCGATTCCTTGATGAACAACCTTTCCATCAAGATCCAACTCCTTACCAAGTGACTCCATGATCAACTGTTGTAAATAACGAGAAAACAGCATCAAGCGGTCCTTGTAAGGTAAAATAACCATATCTTTATCACCTTTACCATTCGTGCAATAATGCCACATCAAGGCCAAAATCATTGCAGGATTCCCAGATATATTTTTATTTCGAGTCGCCAGATCCATGTCAGAAGCCCCTTGTAAGATTGCGTCAATATCAATCCCCTGCAATGCAGCAGGTAAAAGTCCTACTGCCGACAACTCGCTCGTGCGACCGCCAACCCAATCCCACATCGGAAATTCTTCAAGCCACTGCCCTTCTTTCGAAAATTGGCTCAATTTACTACCTTCACCCGTAATCGCAACCGCATGATCTGCAAATTTCAAATCAGAGTTCTCATATGCTGAAATTGCTTCGAGCATGCCATTCCTTGTTTCAGGAGTACTTCCTGATTTTGAGATCACGATACTTAAAGTCTTCCCTAGCTCTCCATCCAATTTTGATAGCGTTAATGCAATTCCATCAGGATCAGTGTTATCAAGGAAATAGATATCCATTTTATCTCCACGAGGATTCATCAAGGCTTGATTAACGAATTGGGGTCCCAGTGCAGAGCCGCCAATTCCAATAATAAGCACATGGCTAAAAACGCCAGAAGTCCCTTTAATTTCGCCCGAATGAACCTTGCCCACAAATGACTTAATTTGGAACAATGCCCCCTCTATTTCATTCTTCAAATTTTCATCAGGTGCAATGGATGAATTTCGCAACCAATAATGTCCGACCATACGGCCCTCATCAGGGTTTGCAACAGCTCCCTTCTCAATTTTATCCATATTTTCCAAAGCCGCATCAACCCTGTTTTGCATTTCAGAATAATAGGTCTCGGGGAAATTCACTCGGCTAATATCAATGCCAAATTCCAACTCTTTAAATTCGTAATTATATTTCTTAAATCTGTCCCAATTCATTCAATAATCCTTTTCTCGTGTGTTTCCTTTTTGAAAGTAGGTTAAAGTATTGCCAAACTTAGCTTTTTTCAAGATAGAATACACCTTAAATTCATATCTAAAAATTCAAATATTAAAATAAAGTACATGCTTACCACAAAACGATACGAGTACATGCTCTTCAGCGCAATTCAGGTTCATCCTGTCATTAAAAATCATCGACCCCTAGATCAAAAAAAAGTAGAGCATTACTCGAGAGATATACAACAGAACGGCCTACTAGAACCTTTGATTGTATGGGAAAAGTCTCATAATGAATTTTACCTCGTTGGTGGTTTTCATCGCCTTAATGCAATTAAGAAAATCCAGGAAAACAATCCAGATTATTTCGAGCGTATTGATGTTCGAATCGTCGCAGGTGAACTAGATGAAATGTGTGCATTAAACCTTAAACTGAATGCAGACAGAGTAGATCTTAGAATTTCAGATTACTTTGATACCATTATCTACCTAAAAAATGCCAATTGGGAAATTGAAAAAATTGCTACCTTTGTCGATAGAAGCAAACGATGGGTGGAAGACATTATACGCTATGTCCCAATCATGCCTAAGGCTATCCGAAACTTATTAGAGAAAGATCAACTTTCTTGGGCAAAAGCTCAAAATATTTGCCGCTCCATTCAAAAGGCTCCAGCTGGAGATGAAAAAGCTACCCTTCAAAAGGCATTAAGTTCCTTAGACAAAACTACAGGCGAAAAACCTGCACCCAAAGTATTAACCATTAAATCGGCAAAAAAACGTATCGTTAGTAATAGTGAGAAGTTTAAAGGTAAAACTTTCAAACTCGACGGAGATGATTTACTTTCCCTCTTTCTCATCCTAGAAGGTAAAGGCTATAATGAAAAACAATTAAAATCATTAAAATTAAAAATACCTAATCTTTTTTAAATATGCCCTAGTGCTGATTCATTAGTTTCGCAGATACGAACCCATCCAAAAACATGCCCATAGAAATCCTTAAAAACATTGTTTATGAAAAGGAAAATCCTTCTTCTACGCTGGATATTTATCTTCCTGTGCCAAAAGAAGGAATAAAACTACGCCCTCTCATCATCTGGCTTCACGGCGGGCAACTCGTATCTGGGGATAAAGCCGACTCTGAATGCATTACAATATGTAATGGCGCTGCAGAACAAGGATACGTTTGCGCTAGCATCAACTACTCGCTAGCCGAAAGCTACATAAACCGATGGGATATCTGCAATAAGAGTGTTTTAGATTGTAAAAAAGCCATTGCATTTCTTATTTCATTTTCTCAAAAACTCAGCATTGATCCAAAACGTATCGGTCTTTTAGGCAACGATTCAGGAGGAACCTTAGCCCTACTCAGCGCTTTTTCAAATAATGAAAAAAAATTAACACCAGAGAAATACAACATCGAAGTTCAAGCCGTAGCCAATATTTTTGGCGGTTCAGATAAACGCTACGATGCCCCAGGAGGAATTCCTTCTAACCCAAAACAAAACCGACTTTTTTCTCCAGAAACATATATTCGAAAAAGCCTTCCAGCGACTTTCATTTGTCACGGTTCCCACGACAGTATCATCCCGGCATCACAAGCGTACATAATCGACGACCTACTGAGGCTAGAGCAAGTTCCCCATGACATTCTCATCATTGAAAAAGGCAACCATGATTTACCAAAGAACGCTTACTGGGATCGACTCATTGTATTCCTTGATAAACATTTGAAACCACAGGTTAAAGAAAACGATGACAAGCCTTCAGCGAAATAATCTGCATTCCATCATACAGGATCTATGCCCTCCTTTTGAAACTATAGCGACTCACCTCAAACCTTCCGTAAATAATTTATCAAACATTAAGGCGGTTGTTTTTGATGTATACGGAACACTCTTTGCCTCTAGTGCAGGTGACATCAGCCATAGCAATGAAGACAATCGGAGTCATTCATTACTTAAAACATTAAACCATTTCAACATCACCGTTCCCGCGAAATATGACATCGGCGTAAATTTCATTGATTGTATAAAAAGCCAACAGCAAATAGTTCGAGAGAAAGGGGTAGAATTTCCAGAAATTGATATTCTAGAAGTGTGGGTTACTTTTTTAAACACCCTTGAAATCGAAATTCCAGAGTCTGACATACTCGCTCAAATCGCAGTTTATTATGAATGTACTGCAAACCGAGTGTTTCCTATTCCTGAATTACTAAAGACCATTGAAAAATTACATTCAAATAACATTGTTTTAGGCATTGTTTCCAATGCGCAATTTTTCACACCGTTACTGTTCTCTGCTTTTTTAAATAAAGACCTAAGCCAACTCGGATTTAATCCAAATCATTGCATCTGGTCTTATAAACTAAAAGAAGCCAAACCTTCTAAAAAACTCTATCAACTCTGCGCCCAAAGCCTAAAAACGCATAATAACATTTCGACCAGTGAAACTCTCTTCGTTGGAAACGATATGCTGAACGACATTTACCCCTCTCAGTCAGAAGGTTATAAAACCGCTCTTTTCGCAGGTGATAAAAGGTCTTTACGTTTAAGAGAAACAAATAAATACTGCAAAAACATCAAACCAGACATCACGATTACTCAGTTGCCGCAAATTCTAAAATGTATCTTATGAAAAATTTAAAACGATTAGTTTTACTAACCCTCCTTTTTCTTTTGTCGAATTGTTCTACTTTACAACAATATGGAAACTACATTGGAGATTCCTTACTTGAAACGAATCGAGTTGAAAACGGGGTTCAAATTAACAAAAAACGATCCTTCCTTAATCCCCTTTTGTTCGGCAATTAATCCCCCTTTGAAACAGAGTTGGCATTAACCATAAAAAAGGCGATGAATAGTTTCACTACTCATCGCCTCAATTTATAAAATTTTGTTCGAAATCTAAGCGATACGCTCAGCAATCAAATCAACTTGATTTGGCCTCTTTGGAGCCAAGCGATAGGCTTCCCTAAAGTAATCAAGTGATGCTTCTAATTTAGCCTCATCATTGTAATGAATCATAACTAATGGCTCACCTTGCTTAATTTGTGTTCCGACTTTCTTAATCTCAGAAACACCAACCGCAGGATCAATTTTACCTTTACCTAAATCAGCAAGGACCTGAACACCTTTAGCGATCATACCCGCATTAATCGTATGAACATATCCGCGTTTTGGAGCAGGAAGCTTACGACAATGTGTTGCTACTGGGAACTCACCCGTCTCAAACCATTTAGTGTCTCCACCTTGTGCCTTTATCATAGATAAAAAGCGTTTAAACGCAGAACCGTCGTTCAAATGCCTTAACACTGTTTGTTTTGCCGACAGCGTAGATCCCGCAACACCAGCTAAACGAACAACTTCCATTCCAAGCTTCAACACAAGCTCTTTCAAATCATCTGGGCCTTCACCCGTAAGCAATGCCATCGCTTCTTTCAATTCAAGACCAGAACCAACCGTATCACCAAGTGGCTGATTCATATCAGTCACCAATGCAACGCAACGACGCTTCATAGTTCGGGCAACTCTAGTCAGCGAGCGAGCCAACTGTCTTGCTTGCTCTGGATCGGTAATAAAAGCCCCATTTCCGCATTTAACATCAACCACAAGCGCTTCTGCACCCGCAGCTAATTTACGACTTAACGCACTCGCAGTGATCAAAGGAATACTTTGAATCGTTCCTGTTTGTAATCTTAAATCAAATAACATTTTTTCAACCGGGGCAATATGCTCACTTTTCTGAATAAAAGTACACCCAATTTCTTTCAACTGTGGCAATATACCGTCTAGCTCCATGTGTGGATTAAAGCCTGGAATTACTGATAATTTATCTAAACTTGTGATAATAAAATCTTCGTCCATCCAATTTTGCGTTGGCATAGCAACACCACATGCAGCAGCAAGAGGTCCCATCACGAGTGATGTTTTATCCCCAACACCACCTGTCGAAAACTTATCTACTTTTGGACGAGATAATTTAGACAAATCAAGCACTTCGCCTGACAAAATCAATTCTTCCGCCAAATTGGCAGTCTCTTGCGCAGACATTCCTTGGAAATATATCGCCATAAGAAGTGCTGATTGCTGAAAATCAGGCATTACTTTATCTAAAACTGAGTCTACTATGTAGCGGACTTCATCTGTAGTAAATTCTCCACCCCCTCTTTTCTTTTCTATTAAATAAGAAAATGTTGGCTTGATAAACTTTCTTGGAGAGACAATCTTCTTTCTCATAAACAACTAATTAATTTGGTTAGCTCGTGGGCTAATTAACATAAACCTTTAATCATTAAACCATTGTGCATTTAAATGTCGAGCTTTTTCTGAAGATCGATCTTAATTTAATTTTACTTTGTTTTGTTTATGAATAAGTTACGCATTTCTTAACAACTTGAGTGAAACTTCACTTTAACACCAAATAACAACGTTTTTACGACTTTCCGATGACATTACATTTTGATTTTATCAAAGAATTAGAAAATATAATCTCTAACCATATTGAAGAAGCTGGAATTGAAGCAGATAAATTTCAAGCCATGGTTCAACCCGCTGATCCTCGGTTTGGTGATTTTCAGGCTAACGGTGCCTTTGCTTACGCCAAGCAAATTAAGAAAAACCCGCGTGAAGTGGCCACAAAGCTTCTCGAGTGTCTAAAAAAATCACCACAACTCCCATCAGATTCGGTTGATATTCAAATTGCAGGCCCAGGTTTTATTAACTTCAAATTCAGTCCTCAGTATTTGCTTAATTGGCTACAACACTACCACTCCGAAACTTCCTTAAGAGACCAAACATCAACAACTTTCGAGAACAAAAAAGTCGTTGTTGATTTCAGTTCACCCAATACGGCAAAACAAATGCACGTGGGACATATTAGATCGGCCATCATTGGAGAAACCATTTGTCGCCTACTGTCATTCAGCGGTGCAACCGTCATTCGGGATAATCATATCGGCGACTGGGGAACTCAATTCGGCATACTCACTCTCGCAATCAAAAAAAATAATTTCTCTTTCGACGATGCCGAAAATGCCTTAGAGGAAATAGAGGATCTATATAGAGAAGGCAACAAGGCGGCCAAGGAAGACGCCGACACATTAAATGCTGCGAGACAAGAGCTTGTGAAACTCCAAAACGGCGATTCGGAAAACCTAGCTATTTGGAAAAAAATCAACGAAATCAGCTATAAGGCATTTGATAAAATCTACAAAACTCTCGATGTTACATTTGATCATGTTCTCGGGGAAAGTCACTATCGCGACCAAGTAGATAGAGTCTATAAAGAACTTGCTGATCTTAACATTGCTGAAGAAAGCGACGGCGCACTCGTTGTCTTTCACAAAAATCATCCACGATTCGCTAAACAACCGTTCATAATTCGTAAAAAAGACGGTGCCAGTAATTACGGAACAACAGACCTTGCCACGGTTCTTTTTAGAAAAGAAGAGTGGGAAGCAGACAAAATTGTTTATGTCACAGATGGTCGCCAACAAGATCACTTTGAACAACTCTTCCTCACTGTTAATAAATGGTTTGAGGCAAACAAGCAAATAGTTCCTAACCTAACTCACGTCTGGTTTGGAACTATTTTGGGTTCGGATGGTAAAGCCATCAAAACTCGTGATGGGAGTCCAATTCTTTTAAAAGACCTACTCAATGAAGCGGTTGAAAGAGCGCTTGCTATTGTCTCAGAGAAGAACCCTGACCTTAGTCCAGATGAACAAAAAAGCATCGCAACAACTGTTGGGCTCGCTGCCGTTCGCTATGCAGACTTATCTCAAAATCGCACTAGTGACTACGTTTTTGAATGGGACAAAATTCTCAGCTTTGAAGGTAACACCGCACCTTATCTATTATATGCCGTTGCACGTATTCATAGTATTTTTAGAAAACTAGAACTACAGCCCGGCGAAAACGAAGATGCTGCAACCGCATTCGAAACCGACGAAGAAATCGCCCTTGCAAGGAAGATCATGGCGTATCCAGTCACTTTGAATCAAACCATCACTGATTTAAAACCACACTTTCTCTGTACATACCTATATCAACTAGCAGGTACATTTAGTTCATTTTATAATTCAAACAAAGTGAATGTTGAAGACCCCGCAATCAAATCGAGAAGACTGATTCTTTGCTCAAGAACACTAACATTACTCAAAACAAACCTTAAACTCTTAGGTATTGAAACCATAGAGCGTATGTAACATTAGCTTTGCTTAAGTAATAATTCTGCAACAAATTTCGGGAGCACTTCGGTCGCTTTCCCGTAAATTTTTTCCTCGAACGAACTAGCCCCTATCGATGGCTCAAGGTTTATTTCAATTGTTCTCGCTCCCGCAAGCGATGCTTCTTCTACGAATCCAGACGCGGGGTAAACATTTCCCGATGTGCCAATTGAAATAAAAATATCACAATCACTTAACGATGAATAAATAAGATCCATATCCAATGGCATCTCACCAAACCAAACCACATGAGGCCGAAGCACATTGAGTTTTCCCGACTTTGGGCATTTTGAATTTTCGGTAATGTCCCCTCCCCAATCAAACACATCATGTGTTTCTAGATTTCTGGCCTTCATCAATTCGCCGTGCATATGAATCATTCGCTTTGACCCTGCTTCACTATGCAAATTATCAATATTTTGCGTCACCAAAAGGAACTCTCCACGCCATTCTTTTTCTAATCGTGCCAATGCAATATGAGCAGCGTTAGGTTGAACTTCACCACTAACCAATTGACGGCGCCTGTCATTATAAAACTCCTGCACGAGCTTAGGATTACGATCAAAGCCCTCAGGCGTAGCAACATCCTCAAGCTTAACCTTTGACCACACGCCTCCTTCAGAGCGGAAGGTATCAATTCCCGATTCTTGAGAAATCCCAGCTCCTGTTAAAATAACAATACTTCCCATAGTTTTAGACTTATTAGGTGCCCTCTTAGATTATTCATTGCCATAGTGTAGAATAATGCCTTTTATGAAAAGGATATTTAATAAAATGGAGACTCAAAAAATCAAAAAGATAACACAACTAGGGCTAGTTGCTATTTTGATTCTCGTCATTGTTACCTTTGGTCAGCAACTACTCGATGTTTACCGTGTATTAGACACGATAAATAATGTTAAAGCTGATAAGAGTAAATCGCTCGCAGAGTTAAAATTAAAATTAAAAAAGAAAAGTATTTATTTAGAAAAACTTAAAAACGACCCTGAATTCCTTGAAAGAGTCGCACGCGAACGGCTTCATGTTTCAAAAGAAAACGAAATAGTATTTCATTTTCGTGAGAAATAGAATTCTCTAGTATTTTTACTCGTTACCTCGGCCAAGTGCTTAATATCGCACTCAAATAATTCAGCACAAAACTCTGCCGTGTTCTTTAAAAAAGCAGGCTGATTCTCTTTCCCCCTATGTGGAACAGGTGTAAGATAAGGACAATCGGTTTCAATCATCAAACGATCTACCCCTTGTAAAAGAGCCGCTTCTCTTACTGATTCGGCGTTCTTATATGTAATAACTCCCGTAAAGGAAGCCCGGCCGCCTAACTCCAATAATTGAACCATCTCTTCTTTGCCATAAGTAAAACAATGAAAAACAATATTATCCCAACTCACCCTGCTCTTATTAATTTCCTCAAGCGTATCATCAAAACTATCCCTTGTATGAATAACAACAGGGCATTGCTGTTCACTCGCGAGATCTAACTGCAATTGAAAAACTTCTTTTTGAACAAGCTTAATCCGTTCCGCTTCTGCTGGATTTTTCTTAGTCGGTAATCGAAAATAATCTAATCCAATTTCACCTAACGCCACAGGCTTCATCGGTTTTTTAAAATAAGCCTCGATCGCTGAAACCTGATTTTTCCAATCGTCCTCAATGCAACCGGGATGCAAACCAACCGTATAAAATATTTTATCTTTAAATTTATTTGCCAAATCAGAATAAACGGCCCAGTCAGATTGCTCTGTTCCAACAGCGATCATCTGTTCAACACCCGCCTTCGCTGCTTCATCTAGAATCGAGTTTAATCGACCCTCTTTATTAAATAAATCTAAATGACAATGACTGTCTATTAACTGAATTTCCATAAATTATTATACCGTAAATGTTTCAACGCATGTAGAATGTTTTTTGATAAATGCCTCGTTCACTTCAAATCCCATTCCCGGTGAATTAGGAACTTGAATTACACCTTTCTCAGCAATAATCATCGTATCTAAAACATCTTCTTCATAGCGAACATCACTACTACAAACATCTCCTGGAATAGTAAATCCGATCAATGAAGAAATCGCAATATTTGCCGCTCTCCCTATTCCAAACTCGTGCATACCTCCGCACCAAACAGCAATATTTTTTGAGAGACAATAATCATGAATACGTTTTGCATTAAATAACCCACCCACCCTTTGCGGTTTAATATTAATGATGCGACAACTGCCGTTCTCAATCGCTTGCCGAGCATGCTCAATCCCGACAATACTTTCATCAAGACAGATAGGCGTCTCTAACTCTTTTTGCAAAACTGCATGGTCTAAAAAATCATCTTGAGACAACGGCTGCTCAATCATCATCAAATTAAATTCATCAAAACGCTTCAAATGATTTATATCTTTCAATGTATAATCAGAATTACCATCAATCATTAAGGGCAATTTAGGATAAACTTTCCTAACGGCTTTAATGACCGAAATATCATTCTCTACCGAAACCTTTAATTTTATTCGTTTATAGCCCTCAATAGCATAACGCTGATGAATGGTTTCTAATAATTTTTCGACACTGTTTTCAATCCCTAAACTAATTCCACAATCAATGGCTTTACGTTGACCGCCAAGCAATTCACTTAACGAAACACCCAAAGTTTTCGCCATCAAGTCGCAAACTGCCATTTCCAAACCAGCTTTCGCTATATGATTCCGCTGAACCCGTGAATACCGCTTTTGAAAATCCTCAATCGAATTCCAATCTTTTCCAACAATCATCGGAATCAAAAAATCCTTCAAAACGCCCAAACAACTGCCAACATATTCTTCTGTATAAAAAGGATCTGGCTGACAGGCACACTCACCCCAGCCCACTAAACCGCCTCCACAAACTTTTACAATAATATGCTCTTGATAGGCGACACTCGATTCACTTGATAGAAAAGCATCCTTCATCGGTAGCCGCACTAACGATAGTTCTACCTTTTCTATTTTAAAAGATTCTGCCATTTCCAAACAATTTATAGAAACTTCTACTCTTGATCAAGAAATCATCCTTCATAACAATTAATGCTAATTAATCGATAGGACAGCAAATGTCCTACCCTATGTGTTATTCTATCTCCTTAACTACGAACAAAAGGATAAAAATGATAAACTACAACCTAACAGCAATAAATGTATACTCCAACGATGACACTCTCCGAATTCGGCAAGTATTAGAATCTGACAGTGAGCCAGAATTAATGGAGCAAGAACTCAATGCCTCATATGGTCTCTCTCTAAATCAAGCATTTGGGCTTATGGAGTATGTTTGGGCCTAAACGAAGAAGAAAAATTATTGGATCATAGCAATTCGTTGGGGCGACGAATAACTATGATCCAGGGCATTAAAACACCAAAAGTGTAAGTGGCTCATCTAACTGGCAATTAATTGCGATGAGACAAAGGCAAACAGTAGCGATTTTATCAGCAATAGATTTTATAAATTTCATTATTTCGAATACAGAATTAATTAGCAGTTACTAATAATACATAAGATGCAATAATCACATTAACGCAAAATAAACTCACTCAATTAGCCCTATTAACAAATCAATGTAACTAGACCCGTTCTAAAATTATACTGCTTAGCACTTAAAGGCGCCGTTCGGCGCTATAAATCTAAGTTCTTTTGTAGCTCTTTTCATGCATTAATCGTAAATATTTGATGGCCAATTAAATCTATCGAAGAAGCATAAATGCCCCGCTCATTTGACATTTTGGTATATGTTGAATATTATATGTTTATATCTATTTTACGTTTGCCCGATTACAACATAACCCACTTCTTCTTTTTAACCCCCCACGAAAGGAAACTGCTATGGCCAACTTCGACAGCTGTACACTCGACGCCTACTTGAAAAAACTCAAGGAAGGCAAATCGAAATTTGAAAGCGTTTATCAATCCGTCACTCGGATGATACTTGAAGGCGATGATGCCTTTTCAAAAGTTAAGGTAAATGGAAAGACCACCTACGATTATAAAATATTTAGAGGCGGTAAAAAACACCTGGTTGGACTCTACAACGAAATAAACAGCTTCGTCTCCTTTGTTAAAGATGCAGCTGAAGGAGGTTCGTCATCCGAAATGGCGTTTGTCCTCGTGGGTGAACCCGGAAATGGAAAAACATTCTTTGTCGAATACCTATGCACCAAATACCGCGCGTATTTAAGTCGACCGGAAAACAGACGTTACACGTTTCGTTTTACCAATCTTGATAAAATAGGCGGCTTTGGAAAAATTAGTGAAATAGAATCACAAACATTTGAAGACCCTGCCATACTTGCAATGAATCTGTTTGAAACCAGAGACAACAGTTTAGACAATCTTCACAAACTGGGATTTTCAGATTCAATCGTTTCAGATATGAACGATAAGCATCGTCCATTAGGAGCTTGTAGCGACTATATCTTGAATCAAATTCGGATGCATACTGGAGGGGATATTAAAAAGATGAAAGACTTCATACGTGTTTCCCCTATTCCAATGAGTGAAACCCTAGGAACCGTAACGGGTAAATATTCTGCCAGAGACAAAATTACGTCTTCCGCTAAAGACTTACTTGGAGAAGAATCAGTTCAACGCCTCATGCATATTTCCGACACCAATAATCCCTACAGGATTGATTTGCGCATCGGTGCTCTCGCTCGTGTTGGCGGTGGCGGAATTCACTTCAGTGACGAAATGTTTAAGAATAAAAAAGATCTCGTTCAAGTTTACCTGGGTGTTATTCAAAACCGAGAAATCGAAATGGATGGTTTCAAATGGCCAATTGATACTCTAATTGTGGCCACCAGTAACAATGAAGAATTTAATCGTTTCATAAATGAAAAAGAAGAAGCTCCTATTGTTGACCGTTGTCGTATTTGCTACATTGGACATAATACAGACTACAAACTGCAAGAAAATTTAACGTCATACGCTCTTGGTAATGGACAAAAGACGACCATCGCAGGTGAACCCTTACACTCTGATCCAAACCTCAACTTTGCCCTTTCAAATGCAGTTGTTCTCACACGACTCCCAAAGTCAGAGAAATTAACCCCGCTTGAAACAAGAAAACTAGCCGCGGGTGAAATAGCCGGTGATAAGAGCATCAAGGCCCTTATTGAGTTGATTGATGACCTACAACGCGTACCAGATGTGACCAGCCGTTTTGGTCAGCGTGGTATCGGTCACCGTAACCTCGGTCGAGCGGTACAGCTGATTGTTGAAAACTCAGAATCTCAAGAAGGCTGCTGCCTCTTTGCCGGTAATGTTTTCAAAAGCCTTGAGCAAGTCATTCTAGACTACGTTCCTGATCCGACGTTTCGAAGCAAATACCTTGACGACCTTAAAATTGGTAAAGCGCTGTATCGAGAACGAGTTAGAACGAGTATGTTCAATGCCTATATGGATGAACCGATTGCGATGAAAAAAGAAGTATTAAACTATGTGAACATGGTTGTAGCAATCGATTCGCAAGAAATTGGGCCCGATAAAATGTGGCGTTACACGGACCCTTCAAGCGGAGAACAAAAGGCCATTAAGATTGATGAAACATACATCAAGAGCGTTGAAGAACGTATGGGGCTTAAAAATTCTGAACAAAAAGAATCTTTTCGCACAATGATTCGTAGAATATATGGTCGTAAGGCACATACTGATCCGAGTTATGATTTTATGGATAACAATGATCTAGTGAAAGCAGTGACTGATGTCCGACTTCAATCTGACGTCGCCGGAGCCGCTAGTTTAGTCGGGGCTCTTGCCAATCGGACCAATGAGGAAAATGAAAAGCTTTATAACAAAATTCTCACAACAATGCATGATAAGTTAGGATATTGTAATACCTGTGCTCAAAAAACAATTGATTACTTCTGCACACGCCAGGATGAAAGTTAGGAGTCAACATGCCAGATACTCCACACAGTCATGAGGAGGCTCCCAAACAAGAAGAGCTCCCTCTCCAAAGCGTTCTACCTGCGTTAACGGATCAAATATACGGTCCGAATGATCTCAATTTCTTGCAGAATTTGTCTTCCGCAGGCTCGTGTCATCATAACTTAAAAACACTTGATGAATTAATTCAACGAGATGAAAAACGAGAAAAAGACGGTTTTCATAGAAAAGTAAACGTCGGGAAAATAGTTAAGCCGGGAAAAGGAAAAAATAAAGTTGTTATTGTTCCCACAACAACTGAAGAAAAATTCTATCATGATAATCGGCCCGTTCAAGATTCACAAGAATTTGATGGAGACGAAGACGGAACATGGGAAGTTGGCGAAACAACTGGAACAGCTGACGGGGAAGAAGGTGACGTTATAGGCGAAATTCCAATTGATGAACAACTCGAAGGCGAAGGTGAAGGCGGTTCAGGTCAAGGAGACGGAGGAGACCATGAAACAGGTGCCTCTGCTTATGACTTAGGAAAAGTTCTCACTGAAAAATTCCAATTACCGAACTTAAAGGAAAAAGGCACGAAAAAATCTCTAACCAAATATGTCTATGACCTAACAGACCGAAATAGGGGTGAAGGACAAATCCTCGATAAGCAGAAAACACTGATCGAACTAATCAAGACGAACATACATCTCGGCACATTCGACCCAAGTGCTGATCCAGATATGTCAAAAATGTTAATCAATAAACGTGATTTCATTTACCGAATAATGTCACGTGAACAAGATATCGAATCTCAAGCCGTCGTATTCTTCGTCAGAGACTACTCGGGGTCAATGCACGGGAAACCAACCGAGATAGTCGGTTCACAACACGTCATGATCTACAGTTGGCTAATGTATCAATATAAAGAAAACGTAGACACTCGATTTATTCTACACGACACCGATGCAAAAGAAGTTGATGACTTTGAAACATATCATGGCAGCAATGTCTCAGGCGGCACAAGAATTCTCTCTGCCCTCAAACTAGTTAATGAAATCGTAAAAGAAGAAAACTTAGCCAAAGATAACAATATTTATATCTTCTATGGCGGTGACGGAGATGATTGGAACACAGAAGACGTAGCATTGCTCAATGAATTTCATACCCTGTTTCAATATGTAAATCGCATTGGCGTAATTGTCGTTAAAGGATCCTATGGGTCTGAAACCTCCTTCGAACGCTTTCTAAAAGAAT
>CAWUTK010000053.1:0-14671 GCA_963924785.1 uncultured Opitutales bacterium | reverse complement strand
CTCTGCTCTTGAAGGTAGCGACCTCAAGCAAAGTGAGTGATTTTGTGAACGGTCAATGATGTTTACATTTTGCGATTTCCCCCATTTATTTGTTTAGTTTGTTGCCATGGTTGTCGTTTGATTAGATGAAATGAAAACATGACAAGCTACAAAGGATTATCTCACTTATTTAGAATAGATTATGCTACTATGAATAAAACCCCACTGTTGTTGAGCCTTACTTTTTTAATGATGACTCTGGGAATGGCTGCGTTGAGTGGCACTTCGCTATCTGGACGTCGGCCAAATATTATTGTGGTGTTGACTGATGACCAGGGTTATGGCCAGTTAGGATGTCAGCAGCACCCTTGGTTGGAAACGCCGAATATTGATCAGCTATATCAAGAAAGCACATCGTTTTCCGATTTCCACATGAGCCCTACTTGCACTCCCTCTCGTTCAGCTCTGTTGAGTGGTAATGTTCCTTTTAAAAATGGGATAACTCATACGGGTGGGGCTAGAGCAAGAATGGCACTTTCAGTCGTGACATTGCCGCAAATATTGAAGAAATCCGGATACATTTCCGGTATATTTGGAAAGTGGCACTTGGGGTTAGAGGAAAAATATCAACCAGGTGCAAGGGGCTTTGATGAAACCTTTGTTCATGGCTATGGTGGGATTGGTCAAAACATGGATGTTCCAAAAAATAAATACTTTGATCCTATTATTCGCCATAATGGTCTTTTTGTTCAGACAAAAGGGTTTTGTACAGATGTTTTCTTTTCTCAAGCTTTAGGCTGGATTAACGAAAATAAAGACAGGCCATTTTTTGCATATATTTCTACAAATGCTCCACATGGCCCATTTATTGCGCCAGAAGAAAATCGACTTAAATTTGAACAGTATGGCTTTAGTAAAATGAATGCAGGTTTTTACGGTATGATTGAAAATATTGATGAGAATGTTGGGCGATTAATGGCTTGTCTAAAAAAATGGAGTTTAGATGAGAATACACTTGTTGTTTTTATGTCAGATAATGGGTTTACAAAAGTTGCATCTACTAAAGACGAAATAGGGCGTCGAGATGACAAGGCGATGTTTGCTTATCAGGCTGGATTGAAAGGTTTCAAAAAGACTCCTTATGAAGGTGGTACACGCGTGCCAGCATTTTTTCGTTGGAAAGGAGTATTAAAGGAAGGTGTAACCAGTAACGCATTGACTGCGCATATTGATGTTTTGCCAACGCTAGTAGATTTGGCGGGTGGCACAGTTGAAACACAAGTTGATGGCAGAAGTTTGGTGAAACTTCTTGAGAATACTTCTTTCCAATGGGCTGATCGTAATCTTTTTTTTCATATTGGAAGATGGGCGCCAGCAGTTGGTGCAGAGGGTTCAAAGTAAGAAAAAAAAAATGGGTTCTCTGTACGTAACGCTCGCTATCGTCTTGTTAATCACGAGGAGTTATATGACATTGCTAATGATCCGGGTGAATTGAAAAATATTGCTTCTAAAAAACCGGAAATAGTTCAATCGATGCAAATGAGCTATGATAAATGGTGGGATGATGTTCGACCCTATATGGTTAATGAAGGTCGTCCAAAAATGGACCCGAACCCTTATCATCTTAATTATGAAGAGCAGTTGAAATCTGAGGGTATTCCGTCTTGGAAAAAACCTCAATTGTAATAGGAGACCGAAGAAAAAGGGCGACCTAATGCCTCCCTCTTCTACTCCAAGGTTAAAGGAGACCGGCGCCTTTTATAAATTCAAAATCGTCGAAATGGAAACTTGCCCCTTTTACACCAGCCATGCGCACGGGTGATATTTTTTTAAAAGAAACTCCCTCTGTCACGAACGGTTCAAAGCCGCTGACTTGAAGAATCCTTTTAGTTTTATAGCCTTCCATCATAACGCTGTACCATTTATTCTTTATCATTGGGCCATCGATTGGTTTTAACGCTGTTGTCACGCGATCTTTTTTACCCTTAACGCAATTCAACGAGGGTTCATTATTATCAATGATCAATTTAAAAAGATGATGACCTATCCAAAAAGAAACATTATCGATGTCCGTCTCAAATTTGAAATTAAATTTAATAATAAAACCTTCTTCACAAGCTGGAATCTTCATCTCTAGCCGCGGAGTTAGACCAGAGTGTTTACCTGGGTGAGCCTTTTGGTAATCAACCGAAGAGGGTCGACCGACAAAGACGCCCTCTTCAACCTTCCATTGAGTGCCGTATCTTCCCCATGATTGAACTGTTTCCGAATCCTTGTCAAACGGCTCTGAAATCACAGTCTCACCCGTTTTTAATAAAAGTGGCTTTAATGTATTTTCCGTAGCTTGAAGAACAAAACAAGATGAAAACATAACTAGAGCGCTTCCTATTGTAGATCGAATAAACAGATGTGACATTTTGATATTAAGATATTTCATAACTATAATTTATTTTGATATTTTTTATACGAGTATTTCTGGAACATTATTGGTGCTGTGGCCGAATTTATTTATTTTTATTCCAATTTCTTGAAGGAGCGTCAGCCAAACGTTTGCCAGTGGCGTATCTTTTGGAAGTTTAATACTTTCACCCATCCGAAGGTTTTTAATACCACCTCCCGATAGAAATAACGGGAAACCTTTAATTCCATGGGCAGACTTAATGTTAGTCCCATAACTCACAACGCAACTGTCGTAAACACTTCGACCATCAGGGTCTTTCATTTCTTTCAATCGATCCAATAGATAGCCAAAAAGCTCAGTACATTTTTGATCTCGAAGACCCGCTTGAACCGTTCTTTCCTCGGAAACGTTGTAGTGAGACAAAGCATGTACCTGAGTAGTGATCCCCATACTACTGAGAACGGACTGCGATGGCATCATGTAGGTCGCCACGCGTGTCTGATCGGTCTGGAATGCGAGGGCAATCATATCAAACATTAGCTTAACCTCGGATTCTCCATCTATATGATCAGGATGATGACCAAACGGTGACTGTGGCTTGGGAGTATTAACCCATTCAAGTTGCCTTTCCAATCCTAGCTCCACCTGTCGAATCGTCTGGTAGTACTCGTCGAGCTTCTCTAGGTCTGTCCTAGCAATTTGGTGAGAAATAGATTTAGCGTTTACTTTCAAACTATCAAGCACACTGGTTCGCGTTTGAATATTCCTCATAACCTGTTCCGGTGATTCATCTGCTGAAAAAAGTCTTCTATAAAGATCTAAAGATTTGTTGATACCTGGGACTGGGCTACCATTTTGATTCCAGGCCAATGATTGACAAGGACCATGGCCACCTTTTTCATCCGTGCTCATAGTCAAATGAGAATATCTGGTCTTTCTACACAAATGCTCAGCAGCGACCTGATCACAGGAAATCGATTGCGTCATATCATTGGGATTACTATAAGGAGTACAGGTAAGAAACGTCAGGCTACCGCTATGTGCGTTAGAGGAGCCCACATTAAGTAAATTACCTAACAGAGTGATGTCATCTTGATGCTTACTTAGAGGCGAGAGTCCTTCGGGCAAACCTATCTCAGAAAACTTTCCGCTTTCCTTCGGATAGAAAGAGGGAAGATGACCATAACCTTGCGTTAAGAACACCATCCTCTTCAGCGCATCTGTATTAGTAGGCCCAGAGCCAGCAAACGCAAATGTTTCCAGATAGGGTAAAGCCAGACAGGCAGAAGCTGATTTCAGAAAAGAGCGGCGGGAATATGTATTTGTTAATAGGCTCATTGTTTATCTTCCTCGTTTATTTATTAGCAAAAATTTGTGAAGTGAGGATGGCAAAAACCATCTCTTTAAGTGGGTAATTTTTCTCTTTCAATTCACTCAAACTTTTATGGATCTCTGTATCATCGATGAATTCAACTTTTCGGCCAATGCCATAGGACAACATTGACTCGTAGATAGACAACGCGAGTTTATCCTTATGCCTTAAAAGTTCTTGTTGCAATCCCTTGAAGTCATTAAACGACTCCCCGTACAGTTGACCTCTAGCATCCACAGGTACTGTTTCAGGTGGCGGTGCTTTTTTCTGAGCCTGTCCTTTTCTCGCTTTCCTCACCGTTTTAGCATAAACGATTTCTTCAGTTCGCCACATTCCAAGGTAGTCAAAATTTTCAAGCCCCAACCCAATGGGATCTATTTTTTCGTGACAAGAGGCACACTGAGGAACATTCATATGCCGGTCGACCAACTGCCTCACAGTAAATCTCTTTCCCTTAGGAGGTTCAATCGCAGGAACATTAGGGGGTGGTGGCGGTGGTGCATCAAATAGAAACTTCTCTCTGATAAGTGTTCCACGAATCGTTGGAGAAGTGCGAGCACCTGAACTCCCAATCATAAGAAAGGCAAACTGCGTCAACATACCACCCCGTGGACCAATGCTCGATTTAGAATCAAGGGCTGGCAATTTAATTTTCTTAAACCCCGTAGCGTCCCTTTGGATCCTGAGTCCATATCGATGAGCCAGTTTCGCATCAACTACCACAAAGTCGGATTCAATCAAATTGTCCACAGCTAGATTTTCACGGACTAACACTTTGAAAAACTCACTAATTTCACGACGCGCCGAAATAGGAAACCCACCCCTAACTAAGTTGCTTGGAATATCAATTTCGTCAAAGCGAGTAATACCGGACCACTGATTGATAAAATCAGTTAAAAAAAGATCTGCCTTATCGGATAACAACATCCGTTCAAACTGAGTGTTCAATACACCTGGGTCATACAAGCTATTCGATTCTGCCAGTTCATAGAGTTCCTTATCCGGCGGCGTCCGCCATAGGAAATAGGCCATCCGAATTGCGAATTCATTTTGGCTCAAAGTATTTCTCTTTCCATCATTCTTCTCTTTAACATACAAAAATGCCGGCGCCGTAACGATAGCTGTTAGAGGTTCAATCAACGAATTAGCAATATCTTTACCGTTTGATCTTTCGAGTCGATACACCTTGAGTAATGCAGATATATAATCCTTGTCCACGCCTTGGTAACGAAAAGCTCTTTCGGCAAATTTCGTCAACATTGCCGCAATTTCGGTTTCATTAGAATCGCTTTTTTTAACGACTGGGCTGACTAACGACTTAAAGAATGCCACCTTCTTTTGATTATGTTCAAATGGCCCCGTCAAGGAAAGGTAATCGTAAACATCACTGCCTCGAACATTAATCTCAAATTTGGAATCCATAACACCCGTGCTGAAGCTGACTTCAGGCGAAGTCATAGCGCTGGACTCGAAGTTAAAATTGCCCACCTCTTCATCATTAACAATGACTATTGTCTGTCTCCCAATTTTACCTTTTTTGTTCTTTGTTATACCGGCAGCTGTGAGACTTAACTTATAGAGGCTATTGGGCCTTAATTTGGTAGTGTATGTAAAAATTCCGGTCAACCCTGGCCCTCTGGTTGCTTCGTATTTTTTTTCTCTCGTAATAAGTTTACCCTCGTATCGAAGTTTAAATATTTTAACCTGGCCCGCATCACCGATTGTGGGTTCAACCTTAGCTATTTCAGAAAGCGGGGCATTTGCGTCTATTAACACCTTAGTCTTCTTGAACCGTAGTAAATCTTCTTCGGCTTCTTTTGCCGGCAAAACTTCAGGGTCATGCCGAACTGTCTTAGAGTCATAAGGGGCAGTCATCGCGATAATATTCTTTTCAACCACTTCTCTCCCAGCTGTATAAAACTGCTCATACTGCTTTAAAGAGAAATACTGATCAGAGCCAATCGTATCAAATTCAGGACTAATCTCGTTCGGTAAAATACCTTCTGGCATTTCAATTCCGAAAAGATCCGTCATACTGCTAAGGTATTCTCTTTTTGCCAGATAACGCATCGAAATCTTTCCACCTGTCGCCTCTAATTTCTTGCGTGCTAATTTAATATTCTCAGCGACGTCTCCAATAAAAGCAGCCAGTTCGTCTGCTGACGGTTGATCTTCATCTTCCGGGGGCATTTCTCCGACATTCAACACATCAAGAACATCCTGCCATTCGACCATACTGCTATTATTTGCAATTCCCCAGTCCATCTGATCTAAGCGAACATCCCCTTTTTGTTTTCTTTCCCCATGGCAATTGATACAATTGTTTTCCAAGAAAGGTTTCAGTCTACTTTCAGGAATCATGGAAGATCCAAAATGTTCCGAAGCAAGTTTGGCTGATTGTGCTTTTAATTCAGCCGTTTCACTTTTGTCTGCTTTTGCGAATGTTTGCGTATTTTCACCTTCCTGGGAAGACCGTAATTCTTGATCCTGTCCCCCTTCCGGTTTTTTGGGGAGAAACAAAATGAAAGAAACCACTAGAAGTAGACAGCACACAATGGCGATCATTCCAGTATTCCCCTTCTTCCGCGCAACTGGTTGCCCCCTTGATACCATCTTTCGAGCAGCTGGTTGTTGCCTTGATGTCTTGGTTACTTTCTTTCGAGCAACTGGAATCACTGGGGTTTCAGGAGAAATATCGGGCTGTAATAATTCATTAAAGGAAAGCCAGGTTTCACCATCTTCACAGACAAGGTCATCGACAGTGAAGTGCCCTTGATCAACATATTCAAGAAGTTCCCTTTGACTAAAGGGACCATGGGTTCCCTCATCCTTGTAAACAAAGAGCAATGGTGTAATTTCCTTCAAGAGTTCACACAGTGGAAGCCAAGTTTCTTCATCTTCACAGACAAGGTCATCGGAACTACAGTGCCCTTGATCTACATAGTCGAGCAGTTCCTTTTGACTAAAAGGCCCATGGGTTTCTTCTTCTCTGTATACGTATATCGTCATTCTGACAGAAAGGGGTCTCGGATCTTTATTTTTTAGCCTTCTTAACTTTCGGCATAAAGGCTCTCATATCTTTTCGCCATTTGTGAAGCATACCTTTACTCTTTTGTAATTGGGTTAAAATCCATCTCTTTGTGACACGCAAAACAATTGGCAAGGTTGCCCTTCCGGTAAAACTGACAGCGAATTTTTTGTAGGAGTATCAACATACTAACACTCCACTAATAGACAATATTTGCCATAAAAAACCATCTCGGACGATATCGAACTCACAACCAATTATTTAAGAGCGAGTTGCGAAAATATTATTATATAAACACAAGGCGTATCAATATTTATTCTACACTGAGAAACCTCCAGTATCAAGCAGGAGTAATTTTCGTTATTTGAGATACAAAGAGTTGGAATTACCCCCCCAGCCGATCGGTTGCAGCAGAAAGCGTTTATTCTCTTCTACCCGTGATGACAACAGATGCTCCCAGGTCAATAAATCTCTGGGCGATTGCCACGCCTATTCCTGTGCCGCCGTCGGTGACTAAAAACTGCTTTATTTTTCACATTATTTTTTTGTCAAATGTGTAAGTGGTGGTTTAGCACAATTTGGCTGAGGGCATCGTATTGGGTTTGTTCATCATTGTTCTTGGTGAGCCTTGCTCCATTCAATATCCATTTTCTGACGAAGCTCTTTAAGGAGTTGCTGATGCTCCGGGGTTACGGCCAGGTTGCGGGTTTCCAATGGATCGTCCTGGTAATCATAGAGTTCATATAGACCGTTTCCTGGGAGACGGTTTTTTGTCTTCGCGTCATAGACCGTCAAACGATAGCGGCTTGTTCTCATGCTCCGACCTCCGGCGTAGGCGCTAAAGGCGACGGATTGTCCTTTTGAATCCGGGGACTCCAGGCCTTCCCGCAGACTCGTCCCTTGAAGATGGCCGGGTTGTGCGAGTCCGGTCAGGTCACACAGCGTAGGATAGAGATCCACCAGTTCTGCCAATTGCCCGGTGGTCCCGGGTTTCATTTCAGGCGCTGCGATCAGCAGCGGAACTTGAGCACAGATTTCATAGTTTGTTTGTTTAGACCACAAGCGATGATCTCCCAGATGCCAGCCATGATCGGAGGTAAAAATGACGATGGTATTTCGATCCAGATTACTCTGCTTCAGCTCTGCAAGAACACGCCCGATCTGGGCATCGACAAAGCTGACACAGGCCCAGTAGCCGTGAATCAGCTCCCGCTGCTTCGCTTCACTCAGGACCGGGAATTCCTCGGCCGGGAGATCGTTACTAAGCTTCTTTTTACTCCTGACTTCAGCATCATGATAGTGCATCAGATCTCCCCAGGAATTCCTGCCGATTCCATGCTTTGGAAAGTCAGGATTCGCGGCGAGATCCACTTCATCCCGCTGGTAAAGATCCCAATATTCTTTCGGAGCTACCCACGGGAGATGCGGGCGATAAAAACCCATTGTCATGAAAAACGGCTTCTTGTTCTTTCCATACTCACGAAGCTGATTCACCGCTCTCCAAGCCACGCGCCCATCCGGATAGGAATCATCAGGCCGGTCGGCCATTTCGGTGAGTGGCGTTTTCATCGGGATCCCCGGTTGGGTCCTCAAGGTGATGATATTTTTCTCCTGCTGATAACCCGCGGCCCAGCCATTGCATACATAGGGTGATTCGTTGAAAGTATCGGTAAACCGTGTGGTCCACCCCTCTTGATCAACGGCGTTATGATGATATGTTTTGCCAATCGAGATGCTGTCATAGCCATTGTTTTTGAAGTGCCTCGGTAGCGAGACGACATTCCGAGGCATATTTCGATTGGACCAGTTCGCTTTGGGGCGCAGACCGGTTAAAAAACTATGGCGTGAAGGAACGCACAAGGCCACCTGACAATACGCTTTATCAAACAGCATCGCCTGCTCGGCAAACCGGTCGATGTTCGGGGTGAGCAACTTGTCCTTGCCATAACAGCCCATTTCAGTGCGTAAATCATCGACGACGATAAATAGGACATTGGGCTGCTTCGAGGCAATGCAACGCTCAGCAGGCGCACAGATTACTATCGCGACTACGATTACACACATGTGTCGGAATATCATAAACATAGCTTTTTTCATTTTGTGGTTCCTCTTTGGATTAACAAGCAGATTACTCTATGGCGATCGGATCTTTAACGTGGCGAGCTCGTTCCTGTAGCTTGCCCTTGAGGCTCTCACAGAGTTGCGCGAACTCTGAGTTTTGACACAGCTTGTTCATTTTCATAGCATTAAAGATTGGTCGATCCTGAGGTTACCCCTATATTGTAGACAGATAACGTAGTCAAAATATAAAGGAAGGCAATGACACGTAAAAAAGGCAGTAAATACACGCCGCAATTGGTGTATTGAACTTGATACCCTTTTATATTCTCCTGATGCTTAAGAACAGATTCACAATGATGACATTTAAAATGATACATAACAACTAGTGTCCAATTAAATTTTGGGTTCTAAAAATCATGTTTATGTGAGACATGAAACTTGATTTAATTTTGGTGATAAGGTTTTCGAGATGCCAAGATTCGACTTGGAAGGATTAGATTATTTAAGAGTATTATCAATGGGATACGTAAAATATATCATCTATAATAACTCTCCACGAAAACCCATCCTTTGCCAAAAACATTTAACTTAGTAAAAGTGCTGCTTCATGTCTCTATATTGCGTCACAAATACTGCTAGAAAAAGGACCAGTATCACTTAGCTTCCCCATATCTTTACCTGTAATATTTTTCGTATATCCAGTCAGGTTGCCAGCGATCCCGACGTTGCTGAAATGAACTGTAGTCCACTTCTTTTGGTTTTGGGGTATCCGTCTGCAACTGTTGCTTGTCGCCAAGCGTCTTCTGCCACTCCTGCATCGAAGCCTTCAAACGAGATGCCACCTTTTCAGATTCTGGTCTTCCGGCAAGATTGACTATCTCTAAAGGATCCTCCTGAAGGTCAAAAAGTTGGGTGTGATTAATTCTAGGGTAGACAAGCAGTTTCCAGCGCTCGTCCCGAATAGACCTTATATTACCACTGAATCCCATAAAAACAGTGTCCCTGACAGCCTCTTTCTTTCCTTCCCAAATCGGAGCAAGATCTGCAGTATTCTCGGCAGGAGCTTCATTGATACCCGCTAGTTTCAAGATGGTTGGATGCAGATCGTGAAGATATGTCAATGCTCTAGAAGATGACCCCTTGGGTACATTTGGTCCCCGAATGATCAGTGGGCTTTTCATACTGTGCTCGTAAAGATTTTGTTTCCCCATCAATCCATGCTGTCCCAAGCTTAATCCGTGATCTGAAGCAAAGATCACATAAGTGTTATCACGATCTGATCTTTTATCAATGGCTGCAAGGACTCGTCCAACCTGCTCATCTAAGTGAGTGACCAAACCATAGTATTCAGCCATTTGCTGCTGAATCATCTCTTTAGGCCTTGGCCAAGGAGCGAGGTTTTCATCCCTTAACTTAGGAGAGATCATATTATTATCAAAGGGATGAAGCGGCATAAAATTAGCGGGCACTGGAGGTAAGTTTTTATAATACATCTCACGATAGGCAAGTGGAGGATTCCGGGTATCATGGGGAGCACTAAAGGCCACATACAGAAAAAAGGGTTTCGCCTTTTCCTTCGACAAAAAATCAACAGCGGCGTCTGCAAACATAGTACTAGAGAAACCTTTCTCCACCCTTTTGTTAGTGGTTTTCCCATCCTTAATATCAACGAGCGGCACTTCCACATGAGAAGTCATTCCGCCAAGAAAAACTGAATTACCCGACTGAAAACTACGCAAAACCGTTTGGGATCCGTTATGCCATTTACCCACAATGTGTGAGTGGTATCCCTCACTACTCAATTTTTCTGGTAAAGTTCTCAAGCCAGACCAGTTTCGAGTATCCTCGATTTGCATCCAATGATGCCCCGTCATAAGCATGGAACGACTGGCCACACAGACGGCGCCACTGTATGAGCCGCCACAATAGGTCTGCCGAAATGAAAATCCGGAGCTAACCAATTTGTCGAGATTCGGTGTCGTTATATGTGGATTACCGAATGCGCTAATGGTATTTTCCTGCTGATCATCAGAATAAAGAATAATGATATTCGGATTCTTGGCTGAATTTAAATCCCCCTGCGCCATTGCTTGTAAACTAGCTAGGCAAAAGAACATTATTAAGGTTATATAATTTTTCATCTTCTTCATCTTTTATTTTATGTTACTCGTGTCCAATTAAATTTAGATCCTATAACAGCCTATTGAATAAACCGATTAATATGTCTCACAGAGCACACGGAGAACACAGAGTTCAACTCTTTTGATTTTTCCTCTGTGTTCCCTGTGAACTCTGTGAGACATTTAATTTTGATCCAGTGAGGCATAACGTGGAACAGGCTATTGCTTCTTCGGTTTACTTTTCTTGGGCCTTTTGGGAATATTCAATTCAACGTCGTATTTAGCAACTAAATTTTCGAGCGATGATTTAAGTTCTTTTGTCTTGGATTCATACTCTGGGTTATTTGCGAGATTTTGCATTTCACTAGGATCGGCCTTCAGATCAAAAAGCTCCCATTCATCCTTACCTTGGAAATGGATGAGTTTATAGCGATCGGTTCGAATACCGTAGTGTGAGGCAACATGGTGAGCGCCCCTACCATAGTAGGTGTACAGTAGTTCCTTGCGCCAGTCCTCCGGAGACTCCCCTTCGAGAATGGCTTTGAAAGAGTCCCCTTGAACATCATAAGGAATTCCTATACCAGCACAATCCAATAACGTAGGTGCATAGTCAATATTTTGAATCATCTGCTCAACTCTAGATCCTGGTTTCGTAATACCAGGCCACTTAATAATGAAGGGGTTTCGCAAGGATTCCTCATACATCCAACGCTTATCATACCAACCGTGCTCGCCGTTATAAAATCCTTGATCGGAACTGTAAATAACGATCGTATTCTTATCCAACCCCGTCTCTTTTAGGTAAGCCATTAAGCGACCAACATTTTCATCAAGGGCTTTTATGCAACGGAGATAATCTTTAAGGTAGTGTTGGTATTTCCAACGAACTAGCTCTTTACCCTCCAAGTTCATGGAACGAAATTTCTCATTACGCGGAACATAATGCGCATTCCAGGCTTCGTGTTGAGCTGGCGTCATTCTTTTAAACTCATCAATCGTGGATCCGTCTCTTGACTTGGTAACTGGGCAGTCTCGTTGAATCTGATCTAAGTTTTCTTCTGAAACAGGCAAGGTAACCTTGAGGTCATAAGCGATATTTAGATGATCTTCAACAGTCATGTGTTGATCCTTTAGCGATGAATTACGTCCTCCGCCATAGTTATCAAAAAGATTAGTCGGTTCAGGTATTTCCACATCATCAAGATACTTGTAGTGACGAGGTGCAGGCATCCAAGTCCGATGCGGAGCCTTTTGCCAACTGCAAAGAAAGAAGGGTTTACTTTTATCACGCTTATTCTCTAGCCAATCCAATGTCATATCGACAATAACATCTGTGCAATAACCTTCCTTGTTAATTATTCTTTCACCATCCACTGCAAAATCTGGGTTATAGTATTTACCCTGCCCTGGCAAAACCCATGAACTATCAAAACCCGTGGGAGTTGTAGAAAGGTGCCATTTCCCATAAACAACCGTTTCGTAACCAGCTTCCTGAAAAGCTTTAGGCATGGTCCACTGCGCGCCATTAAATTTGAAGCCATTACTTAGAAACCCATTATGCCAACTATGCTTTCCCGTTAAGATTGCGGCTCGACTAGGACCACAGATGGAATTGCAGACAAAACTGTTTTCAAAATACATTCCTTCATCAGCCAATCGATCAAGATTCGGCGTAACATAGTGCTCTTTCAAAAAGGTTTGTATACGCCCTTTGTGAGTACCCAAAGTTTGAAGAGAATGATCATCTGAAAATATAAATAAAATATTAGGTCGTTGATCGACTCACATAACTGACAGAGTAAACAGTGATAGACATAAAACGATTTTCGCTAAACACCTTCTTATATAGTTTGTTTTTATCATATGCAAAATCCTCTGTTTATTAATCAAAAAGCTTATTGTTCACCGAGATCACTCTGTATTTCCAGATACGAGTGTGACAGTAGGACTTTCAGCGCAGCGTTCTTATATACTATTCAATTGGAGTTTTTATCACGTCCCATGAATCCGTGCGGAATGGTGATGCAGCAAACCCCTCTTTACTGTAAAGATTGCATTCTGCAGGATTATCCGCCCACGCATAACGAACTGCAACAGGGTTTTCAATATCCGTGGAACTTACCACAACACATTCAACACCCTCTTTGGTGATAATTTCCGCATCAGCCCAGATGAACTTTTGGTCTGCCCCAGCGATTGCAAAAGTTTTCAATTCGCCTCCTTTAGCTACGAGTCCTGAACCAGTGTAGTCAAACGTAATAACCATCTTGTCACCTTCTACCTTAAACGACTTAATGAAAGGAGTTGTCGGCGTTTTCTGCCCATAGGTCTTATTTAAAATTGTCGAAGCCATACGACTGCCAACATCCTCTTTATTTCTGGGGTGAATATTTTTTGCTTCACCAAGATCAATCATAGAGCAGGTGAAAATGCCTGGCTTAATTTTACCTGCATGGACAAAACTTTCACGTATCACGGCCCAGACATCGTCTGCTTCCACCGGATTAACCTGTGGGTCTTTAAAGTTGGGTAACTGAACAGAATAAAAAGGGAAATCCAGGCTCCATGCCTTGCGCCAACTACGCACCAGGCGAGCCAACTGCACCCGGTAGTGCTTTGCGTGCGCCATCACTTTCGCGTTATTTTCGCCCTGATACCAGACCGCTCCTTTGATTGCAAACGGTGCTAGGGGATGAATCATGCCATTGTACAGATTGCCGGGATAGCCCTGAGACAAACGCGGGTCACCTTTGATCGATGGCATTCGGGGAGCACGTTTTTTACTTTTTTTAGCAGCCGCACTTCTCGTCTTCCACTTCTTCATAATCAACTCAAAATCAGCCTTCGCTTTCTCGGGCGAATATCTTTTTCCCGCCTCGTCCAGTGGGGTTTTACGTGCCTGAGCAAACGTATCGTACGCCTGATCTGTCCACGGGGTCCAAGCCTCAACAGGTGTGCCACCCCAGAAAGTCGCAAGCAATCCGATAGGAACATCCAAATCCTTATGGAGTTCACGGCCGGTAAAATATCCGACAGCTGAGAAATTCTTGACCGTTTCCGGTGAACAGACAGTCCACTCACCCCCGCAATCGTCCGCTTTCTGCAACACCGGATTGCGCGCCACCGTGAAGTTGCGAATATTAGGATATTTGGCGTCTGCAATATTTTTTTTAGAGTTGTCCGTACTCCGAACAGGAACCTGCATGTTCGACTGCCCGGAACACAACCAGACGTCACCGGACAACACGTTCTTAAGCTCGATACTACTATTACCTTTTAAGGTAATAGTGTGGGGCCCTCCTGCAGTTGGTGTCTGAAGTTTGACGATCCACTTACCGGCTTTATCTGTTATCGTTTTGGCCGATTCACCCCAACTACCCGTTACAGTCACCTGCTCTCCTGCATCGGCTTTGCCCCATACGGGTGCCTGAGTTTCGCGTTGGATAACCATATTATCCATAAACAATTGAGCCGGTTCCACATCAGCTATAGCAGTGGATGTTAATGTGATAAACCCAGCTATGATGAATTTACTTAATATTATTCTACATTCATTTAGTATTTCCATATTAAACCTTTTTATTGTTTTAAGTGAGATCTTAAATAATTCCTTATTGAATTTTAATGAAGCACTTGTGCCTCCGTCATTCGTTGCTCATATTTTACACGTGCTACTTTTAATATTTCCGAATACTCCGGGTTATTAATCA
>CAWUTK010000052.1:0-4718 GCA_963924785.1 uncultured Opitutales bacterium | reverse complement strand
GGTGTCGGCAAACTCCTCGTAATCTTTATTGGCACAAACTTGAGTTAGTTCTGGACGAAGTAGCGATTGAATCGCTACAGTGGCTTTTCGGTTATGATTTTGGTTCACAACAAAATTATAGACACCGTTTTTGCTCAAAAGCAGGTTTTGAGCTTTTTTATTTTATGCAATCTATTGACTGGCAATTCATTGCATTTCTGGGACAGGCTCTATTTACTTTTCGAAACGGGCGCGAGTCATTATAACTTATTCAAAGACCTCAAACTCTACGATCTGCATACTATAGCGTTTAGACACTGCTGACTGCCGAAGCTTCTTTCCCACTACGCGAATATAGCGTGCCTTAACTGATTCAAACTTTAAGATTTGAGCATTTTCACTTTTTGGAACATCACTTTTTGAGACAATCGTCGTCCATAAAGCTTTGTTATTCGAGATTTCCAATTTATAATCAACAGGAAAAACTACCCCTTCATTACCCGCATCGTCACGTGGGTATAAACGAACTTCATCAATGTCATAGTTTTCACCAAGATCGATGCCTACCCACTGAGGTTCATTCTTTTCCGTCCGCTCACTGCTCCATCCATAATTTCCAGTCGACCATTTTTCTGATTTTCGAAAAACAGATCGTTGACACGTATGCTGCCAAAATCACTTTTAGGGGGCCAACGGGGTTCGCATTCAACAGAACTAGAAGTAATCACTTTTTTATGCAGGGCGAGGTTAGTAGGCGTCACCGTTTCAGGGTCGACCTCCAAAGCAATAACCGTATTTAACTTATCCCAATCATCTTCGCCCAATCTGAGTTTTATTCCGTTTGCATTCTGAATCAACTCCACCGCTTTTCCTGAGTCTAGTAATTTTGCCGATTTAAAGCGTTTAGCATCTAAGGCCAGTGGCAATCATAATTCTTCTCCGTTTGGTGGATTCAAAACATGTATATATTCAATCGAATCATCAGGCGCTTTAGTTGCCACAACACCAAAGGGTAATCTGGAAATCATCGCTCCTTCAGGAGTCGGATAAGAGGTACTGGGATAAACCTTCGTAAGAGATTCACGAACAGGTTTCATATAGGTCGCCACTCGCGCAAAAGCTTCTCTAACATTGTTTTCCCAACTCCCATTCGGATAAGAACTAGCAGCCCAGGCACTTCCTGGCCCTTCAGTTGCGACTGCTGACTGTAGAACTGTATAGCGATAAATCTGCTCGGCGTTCAAATGAGTCATGCCCTTATTTGGAGGTGTAATAGTTGCCCAATGATTTGGAATAACCACACTAATAACTTTTCGATAAGCAGGCCAATTTCCGATATTATAATCATCTTCCTTTTTAGTGTTCCATGGATCATGCCAATTAGCTCGCCAAATCTCCTTATGCCCAAAATCACAAGTATCATTTGGAGCGGCTAGCCCATATAGCTGTAGATTCGGAGCTTTAGAAAGAATTGTACCTCTTAAACGTTTTAAATCCAGCTTACCGTTCCACTTTTTATTGGATGATAAACCAAATTCACTATCAAACCCCATACCCATTATTTCATTACCATACCTCTCAGCAAGCTCTGCATAAATGTCATTCACGAAATCATTCCACTTTTTATAACCATCAGTGGGATCATTCCAACCTAACAATTTTTGTTGTTCTTTAGAATAATCATACCCATCCAAAGGATGAGTAAACAATATAAATCCGACACCTCTTTCCTTTAGTGCTTCAATGAATTCACCAACAACATCTCGAACGGAGGTATACCCCTTGCCACGCCATGTATCTCACTGAACAGAGGGGTGAAGCATTGTCCCAAATCCATGAAAATCGGTTAATACCACATACTCGAAACCCAATACCTCGATCTCATTAGCTATTTTTTCCACATTGAAGGATTCGGCATAATCATCAATCGTTCCTTCACTGATAGATTTACCATTACTATAAACAATGCCCGATCCCTTATCTGGTGGGCAACCGACCCAATGAATAAATATCCCATAGCGCATGTCAAAAGCATCACTGAACTTCGGCGAATATTCCGCACCCTCTTCCTGGGATGAAACATTCGTTTTTGCATGACATCCAATAGTTACAATCGGTAAAACAAGGCTTAACAATAAAATTGTTTTTTTCAAAATAATCCTTAATTGATTGAATATGACATAGACCGATCGAGCATAGAAACTCCTCTTCGCCTAAAGGTGATAACGATAACAAAATCCCTTTTTAGATATAGTCAACTTATATTATTTATGGAACTTAGGGAAATCGCCTAAAAAACGGCCTCTACGAGATCTTCTATAAGCAATATAACCGCTCAAAAGATATTTCCATAGCGATGGGTAATTTTCGATAGGGTTTGCTCTTTAAAATAATTCATCAATTCCACAAAACCGTTAGAAATGATTGGCCCATCTACACAATAGATTCCCTGAATATTGCAAAGAGATTTTAATGATTCAGGTATAGGAACGATACTTCTAATTCGCTCTACTGGATTTTCATGCAATCTTTGTTCCAATTCACTATCTGTTTCAAATTTAACTTTAATACACGAATACTTTTTAAGTTTTCTTAACTGAGTTAAAAATCGATTATCCGAACTCAATTGCAGTTTGGTGCCAGTAACCATTGCCGCAATCATGGTTTTCTGGACATCAATCCAACGATCAGATTCTCCAATTCGGTACAATAAGCTCTTAATCTTACAATAACGAAATTCGTTCGTTTCGCCAATTACATCATCCGTAGAGTGGCTCACATTAAAATGCATTCGATAAGCATATACATACGATGCCAAAGCCGATTCTAATTCTTTGCTGCCACAGACGCTCACAACTTGACTAATCAAATGGCTCAATTCCGAATCAGCCATTTTAATGCAATCAATACCTTGATTGGGCAAATGGACCTCTTCCCACTCTCCGAGTGAAAACACATAGTTCGGTCCACCCGCTTTGGCACCCGATCCGATGGAGGATCGCTTCCACCCTCCGAATGGCTGACGTTTAACAATTGCACCCGTAATACTTTTATTAATATAGAGATTTCCAGATTCAACCTGGCTTAACCAAGCGTCTTGCTCTGTTTCATCCAAACTTTCTAAACCTGAAGTCAAAGCATACTCGCTATCATTAACGATTCGAATCGCTTCATCTAAATCACTTGCAAACATAATACCTAGAACAGGCCCGAAGCATTCCGCTCGATGAAAGAAAGAATCCCTCTTCACTCCATAACGAATACCTGGAGACCACAAGTGTGATTTATCGCTCCTCTTTTCTGGTTCAAGCAACCACTCTTCTCCTATGTCTAATGCAGATAACGCACGTTTCAATTTTACACTTGGCTCAACAATCAGCGGGCCGACCTTCGTTTCCAGCTTATTCGCACGACCAACATACAGACTTTTAGTCGCATCAATTAACTGCCTAAGGAAATCCTTATTTTTATACACTTCGCCCACTAAAATAACTAAACTACAAGCTGAACACTTTTGGCCAGAATGGCTAAATGCGGAATCAACGATATGCTTCACAGCCAATTCACGATCCGCTTTCTCAGAAACGATGATAGCGTTCTTCCCGCTAGTCTCTGCAATTAAATTAATATCCGGCCGCCAATCCTGAAATGTCAGTGCCGTGTCAATCGATCCAGTTAACACGACTCCTTTTATCCCAGAGTGACAGACCAGCATTTTCCCGACAGACTTCTCATCAATAGAAATCAACTGCAAGGCTTTCTTAGGAACCCCTGCCTCCCAAAGTAAATTACACAATCGCCAAGCAACCCACACGGCCTCGGGCGCAGGCTTTAAAATAACAACATTTCCGGCCATTAGGGAAGCGAAGATTCCTCCTGCCGGTATCGCAAGTGGGAAATTCCAAGGCGTGACCAAAAGCACCGGACCCAGTGGCTTAAATTCACAACCCTCATACACGCCAACATCATCAAAGCAACGGGCATAATAATTAGCGAAGTCAATGGCCTCACTGACCTCACTATCTGCCTGTGACACCGTTTTACCCACATCGTTCACCAAGCATTCGATCAATGAATCTCGCTCACTTGAAAGTAAAGTGGCACAATGCAGGACTAGCTCTCGGCGATAAACCAAAGAACTCCGCTTCCAGTCTTGAAATGCAATCTCTGCACAATCAATTGCCTCAACGCATTCACTCCTCGAGGCCAAATGATATTCATAAATATTATCACCCGTTGAAGGATCTAGTCCCCTGCCTAACATGGGGGAATAAATCAACTCTCCACCAATTTGTAGCGGAATCCGTTTTTCTGCAACACCATCCCAGAGATCCATCGCAAAGAGCAACCATGATTGATTCGCCTTAAGCGACCAATCCGTATCGGGCATATTCATAAATTCCTCAGATCCTAACACTGCCCGTGTCATTTCATGCTGATCGCGTCGAATATCATTCTCAACAGAATGCATCTTAATCGATGATTCGATAAACCGCCCTCTTTGGCTCTCCCATGAAACACCACCTGAATCCAACGAAAACATATCTCGAATAAAATTCCCCCGAGTCGTATTCTCTTCTAAGCGTCGAACAAGGTAAGCTATCGCATTCATATACTCTTTCCCTCGAACAATTGGTGAGTATAGCAAAACGCCACCGACTTCATCACGAAGGCTCATCAACTGGGATTCACACATGCCCTCCAACATTTCATAAGTAAAATACTGCGCAACACCTTCT
>CAWUTK010000051.1:0-13027 GCA_963924785.1 uncultured Opitutales bacterium | reverse complement strand
AAATTTCGGAGCTAACCAAAGATTTCCTGCACCAACAGAATCGCACCATTGCTGAAGCGTTTCATCTTTCACGCTTAAATCAAAGTGTATTTGAAAGCATGAAAAGCCGGTGGACTTTAATTGATGTATTTTATCGAGAGAAGGACAAACATCAACCGCAACACGCTTTTCTCTTGGAACAGGTTCAACCACAAGTTCAACCATATCACCATTTACACAGCGAGGAGACTTCGGATAAAAAATGAATCCTAACTGATCTGCCTGAAGCGATAACGCATGTGAAACATCAACTGCTTGAGTTAAACCACATACCTTAATTTGCATCTAATGATTACTGAAAAATTATAAATAATCAGAAATTACAACGCACCGCAAAAATCTTTAAGCCTAGCTAATCCCTTTTCGATCACCTCGTCAGAAGTCGCATAACTCAAACGCATATAACCTTCTGCGCCAAATCCATCACCTGGAACAACTGCAACTTTTTTATCATTCAATAATTTCGTTGCAAAATCCGCTGATGATAACCCGAATGAATCCATTTTAGGGAACAAATAAAATGCACCCTTTGCCTTATCGCAAGAAATACCATCAATCGAATTCAAACCATCAAACAGTAGATTCCTTCTGCGATCAAAATGAACAAGCATGCCGTTTACCGCTTCATCTGCCGCCGCCTTATTTTCAATTGCCGCCAATGCTCCGTATTGAGCAAACGTTGTCGCATTCGAGGTCGTATGACTCAAAATACTAGCCATTGCTTTTGCAACGGGTTCAGGTGCAACAATTGTCCCTAAACGCCACCCTGTCATAGAAAAAGTCTTACTTAGGCCAGCAACAGTGATCACATAATGCGCCGCTTCATCGCTCAAAGAAGCCATACTATGGTGAGTCACACCATCATAGAGCAAATACTCATAGATCTCATCAGACATAACATAAATCTGATGTTTAACCGCAATAGCTGCGATTTGCTCAAGTTCTTCTTTTGAATAAATAGCACCGGTTGGGTTAGAGGGACTATTAATAATCAACATCCTTGTTTTCGGAGTAATCGCTGCTTCCAGTTGCTCAGGTGTGATTTTAAAACCAGATTCTTGACCCGCAAACACATAAACAGGTTTCGCTCCAACCATCTTTACCATTTCAGGATAACTTACCCAATATGGAGCGGGAATGATAACCTCGTCGCCCTCTTCACAAGTGGCAAGAATGGCTAAATAACAAGCATATTTTCCACCAGCAGTAACTAACGCCTGTGTCGGCTTAATAGTCAACCCATTATCCCTTTTATACTTTGTGACTAATGCATCACGCAATGCAGGCAAACCACCGGCTGGAATATATTTTGTCATCCCATCGGTTAAAGCTTTAACGCAAGCTTCTTTAATAAATTCTGGTGTATCGAAATCGGGCTCACCCGCTCCAAAACCGCACACATCTTCACCTTGCTGTTTATAAGATTTCGCCAATGCATCCACCGCCATAGTTGGCGAAGGCGAAATATTATTTGCTAATTTAGATAAATGATAATTTTTTTGTGTCATAATTTTAAAAGTTCGTGAGAAAATTAATAAATAAAAATCAAATGGACAATAGCTTATTTGAGGGAAATCTAAAAACTAGAATATTGGGCTAATACCATTTTAATCGTTAGAAGAGCCCCAGTATGTTTTAATACCTCCCTCAATCGACTTAAGTTCCTTTAGCTGTATTGAAATTGGAAGCAACGCACCTCTTTTAATCGTAATCTCTTTTTTGAATGCTGAATACCCCTTCTTGCTCCCAATTAAACGATAACGACCCGGTTGAATCTGAATATCCTTACTGGCAACAACGTCCCATAATTTGATAGAAGCATCCATTGAACCTGTAGCAATAAAATCACCATTTGGATCCGCTAAGACCGCAAAAATAGCGCTATCATGTGCTTTTAATTGCTCAACTAAGTTCCCACTATGGGTATCCCATTTTGACAAATAACCATTGAAGGAGGCTACCAACAAACGATTCCCATTATGATTAAATTGAATCGATTCAACTGTCCCTTCAAAATCTCTCCATGAGAACAGCTCCTTATAATTTTCAAAATTCCAAAGTTTCACCGACCCATCTGATGAAGCACTAGCAAGCAACCGACCATCTGGTGAAATTTTTACATCCAAAATCGCATTTTCATGAGCAACGATTTCACGATAAGGTTTATAGCGACGAAACAAATCCTTTTTCTCAGAAATTTCAGCCTTAATCTCTTCAATTCGATCTGAAATAAGCTTTCTCGAAGTATCGAGCTTGTTTTGATCAGATTCTTGAGCTTTACGCTTTAGGGCACTAATCATAGAAACCACATCCTCATCTTCAAACGAATCTAAGATAGAAGACTTTCTAACAGAATTAGATGCGATCTGTGCCCCATTCTTTTCCAGATCAGTTAATTTCTGAGTCAGTCTACTAAGATCATCTTCCACATCTTTTTTACCGGTTAAATCCCAGATAACAATCCCACCATCACTTAACCCTGCTACAAGCTGAGCGCCATTAGGAGTGAACGTGATAGATTCAACAGCTCGATGAAGGCCCTGAGCAGGAAGATTCAGATTCATCATTACGGATAATTTAACCGCAGGGGATTCTCCTTTAAACGTTTCTTTTGCTAGACCCCAATCAGCATTCTCCTGCTGAGATTTAACCTTTAACTTCTGAACAACTCTCATTTGAGTGAGATCCCATAGTTTTACTGTATCATTGCCAACAGCGATAGCCAAAAGATTTCGCTCTCCCTGAGAAAACGCAATTTGTTCGACCCCCCCCTGCTGGTTACCTAAATAAGCCGTTCTTTTATAGTCTCTTAAATCCCAAACTTGCACCGATTGATCGGATGAGCCAGAAGCCAAAAAATCTCCGGTTTCATTAAATGCAAGAGAGTCAACGGATTCCTTATGTTCAGTGATTTCATGTATCAACTTCCCTTTATCCACATCCCAAATCTTTATAATGCCATTTGAATGACCACTTGCCATAATCGACGCATTTGAAGTAATGGCTAAAGCTTTCACAGCAGTATCACCCCTAGTTAATGTTCTTGGTTCAAAAACAAATTCCCCAAATTGCGCCGCCTCATCAAGAGACTCTACCCTTAAATTCGCCCCCGATGGAATAGTGATTCGTAAGCGCGTACTTCTAAATTGCTCTGCATACTCAATCACATCATCACTCAAATCGACAATTTCTCCAAAAGTTATTTTCCGATGAAAATAAGCAGGAAAACGATTTTTCTTACCGAGTCTAATTTCATATTCCCCAGGCCACAATCCTCGCAATAAAACCTTTGATTCTTCCTCTACCTTCTTGTCCGAAATATCAATTTTTTTACCAGAAGAATCATAGACTTCAATCGTTTCAAACAATAGCGCATTGTTGATAATTGCGACCCCTGTCTTCGGAACTAGAGAATAAACATAATAACCACAACAAACAATCGCCAGACACAAGAATGCACCTAGCCAACCAAATGACAACAAACGCTTTGTGCGAGTAAACGTTCGCTCAAAAGCATCGCCAAGGTCATTCACCTCAAGTATTATTTGCTGAAAAGTCTCGTCAACTTTAGTCTTAAATTCACTCTTTTCAAGAGAGGCATCCTTATTCCACTCTTCTTGAACCTCACTCTTCAAACCTTGAATAACCAAAGACCAATAACTTCTAGCCTGTGAAATAGAAAAAGGATTAAACCGATTAGCGACCACCTGTTTCACATAAAGCTTCACATCTAAAATACGCAATGAATCCTTTCTCTGACTGGAACGCCATTTTCGATTATTATCTTTTAGAAAAATCGAATAAAACGAAAAATGAGCCTTCAAACGCTCCTCCCAAGCGGCAATCTCAACATCTAAATCATTATAAGGCAAACGAGAATACTCTTTTGATAATTGCGACCTCGTATCAAATGCAGTCTGGAAATCTCCTCTTTTCGCTTCAGACAGAGCTTTATCAACTAAGAGTTTTTCCTCTCGATAACCTTTAGATTTTTCAATCAAAAGACTTTTCAGGTGATCATAGTTATTTTTAATGGATCGATAACCATCCCCTCGCCGCTTAATCAATTCGTAGAACTCATGAATAACTTGTTTTGAAAAATCCATTTCACCACACACCAAATAGGCAAATTCATAAATGAAAGGTTTTAATTCACCTTCATTTAGCCAATCTGCTGGAGACAACTTTTCACCCAGAAGATTTAAAGTGGATTCGAAACCATCAATTTCTTTATCAAACTGCTCTAAATATGTATCTGGATCATCATAAAAGTCACTATCATGCGACAAAACGACCGAACCCAGATAGTTTTTAATATGATCTAGCGTTTCATTTCCTTGTGCAAATAATCCGATGACCTTTTGAACTCTCTCTAATAAAGAATCGTAGGGATCCGATTCAATCACACCTCGGCGCAGTAAGTCTTTCAACGCCTCATTGTACGAGTTCTCTAGTTTCTCAAGGAATTGAATATCTTGAAGATCATAAAAAATATCCGCTTTTTTGATCCCCTCAATATTCGCACGTAACAGTGCAATATTTCTTATTTCGTCATCTGACATAAATCAACCCTCACCGAGTTTAGCCATATTTTCGATATCACACGAGAGAACAGACATAAACTTCCTCATTTCTCGAACCTGCTCTCGTTCGAGTGCCTTCAATCGGCGCGCCTCAGACTCAATAGCTATTCGTTGCTGTTCAACTTTAACCTTTGATTCGCTATTGATCAAAAACTCTTTGTTTTTAATACAAGCTATATCAATCGAGCGGTGTTTATCACTAATTCTCTGCTGAGACGTTTTACGCCTCTTAATTTTTGTTAGAACATCAATTAGCTCAAGTTTCTCACTCATAAATGCGTCAATTAATCACTCCGCCACGCTAAAATCAAGGCAAGCACGAACGAAGCCTTTAAACAAAGGATGCGGATTTGTCGGTTGAGATTTAAACTCCGGGTGAAACTGCACTGCTACAAAAAAAGGATGAGAATCGTTTTCAATAATTTCAACCAACCCCCGTTTTTCGTTCATCCCAGTAAAGGAAAGTCCTTTAGCCTCAAGTTCTTCTTTGTAATCATTATTAAACTCATAACGATGACGATGACGTTCGCGAATTTCATCTTGCCCATAAAGCTTTCTAACGATGGAACCCTTTTTAAGGTTACATGCATAAGCTCCCAAACGCATAGTGCCTCCCTTATCAACAATCTTCTTCTGCTCTTCCATTAAGTTAATAACTTGATGTTTCGCATTTTCATCAAACTCAGCACTTGTAGCCCCTTCTATTTTTGCCACATTTCGAGCAAACTCAATCACCGCAATCTGCATGCCTAAACAGAGTCCTAAAAATGGAATTTTATTTTCACGAGCATACTTTGTTGCCAAAATTTTACCTTCAACACCTCGATGGCCAAAGCCACCAGGAATGACTATCCCATCAACATCGCCTAATACCTTACAGTCCTGACTCGCTTCAAGTTCCTCCGTATCAATTAAAACAAATTCAACTTTACAGTCATTATCAATACCACCATGCGTCAACGCTTCATAGATTGATAAATAAGAATCCTTGCTCTCCAAATATTTCCCAACAACACCAATCTTGATATGATCGGTCGGGAATTTCAGTCGGCGTATAATTTTATGCCAACTTTCAATATCAATTTCCTTCGTTCCAACACCCAAATGCTTAGAAACTAATTGATCTAAACCTTCTTTATGCAGCATCACAGGTAATTCATAAATTGAAAAATCCACATCTTGTTCTTCAATCACCGATTTAATTGGCACACTGCAAAACAAACTGATCTTCTCACGAAGTTCAAATGCCATGGGTTTTTCCGTTCGACAAATCAAAATATCTGGCTGGATCCCAATTTCGCGCATTTTTGCAACACTCTGCTGAGTCGGTTTTGTTTTTAATTCTCCGGCAGCACCTAGATAGGGTAACAATGTCATGTGAATAAACAGCACATTTTCCTTCCCAACTTCTAAGCAAAACTGCCTCATCGCTTCAAGAAAAGGTAATCCTTCAATATCTCCGATGGTACCACCAATTTCTGTAATTAAAATATCAACGCCCTTGCCCGCATCATAAATACGCTTCTTAATTTCATTCGTCACATGTGGAATGACCTGAACCGTTTTACCCAAATATTCTCCACGTCGCTCCTTTTGAATAACGCTCTCGTAAATTTGACCTGAAGTAAGGTTATTGAAACGCGACAACTCTCCTGATGTAAATCGTTCATAATGACCAAGATCCAAGTCAGTCTCTGCCCCGTCGTTCAAAACATACACCTCTCCATGCTGAAAAGGACTCATTGTGCCTGGGTCGACGTTCAAATAGGGATCAAACTTTTGCAGACGAACTGTCTGCCCTCGTTTTTCCATTAATGCACCTAACGCAGCTGCTGTTAAGCCTTTACCAAGTGATGAAACAACTCCACCTGTTACAAATATATACTTCATATCCAAATAAATTTCAAAAGGAATGACTCCTTTGGGTTTCTATAAATTAAGCAATATACAGTTAAGAAAGAGGGTAATCAATGCAATTCTATCATCTTATTCTCAAAGTGCTATAACCCCATGAGAGATAAACGCTACCGCTATTTTCATCTTGCCTTCAAATGACTATTAAGTACGTTCTATCATTTCCAAAATATAAGCTGTCATGAAAAAGAAAGATAATACGAGTAAAAAAGGTGCAGATATCTTAATTGAAGCTCTTGAAAGAGAAGGCGTTGAACTTGTGTTCGCGTATCCAGGAGGAGCCTCGATGGAAATGCACCAATCATTAACACGTTCCAAGAAAATAAGGACCGTCCTTCCACGCTTTGAACAAGGCGGTGGTTTCATGGCGCATGGCTATGCTCGTTCAACAGGTAAAACAGGTGTTTGCTTTGCAACGAGTGGTCCAGGAGCAACAAACATGGTCACCATTATTGCCGATGCCATTATGGACAGCATACCCCTCGTCATTATCACAGGGCAGGTATATCAACAATTTATCGGAAAGACCGCTTTTCAAGAAACGGATTTCTTTGGAATGACCCTACCTATTGTTAAACACAGTTATCTTGTGCTTGATAAGAATGACCTAACAAAAACGGTTAAGGAAGCTTTTCATATTGCTAAGACCGGTAGACCGGGACCGGTTGTCATAGACATTCCCAAAGATGTCCAACAGGAAGTTTTCACACCAGAGTGGCCAGAAGAAGTCAATCTACCTGGTTTACTTAATCCGATGCCAGAAGCCAGTGATGAGGAATTATTAACCGTTCTTGACTTAATCAAAGGAGCCGAAAAACCAGTTCTTTACATAGGTGGTGGAATTATATCAGGTGATGCCGTTCAAGACTTAAGAACATTCTCTGATAAAACAAACATCCCTGTTACGTCTACCCTAATGGGTATTGGGGCATTTGACGAAGAACATGAACGTTCACTTTCTTGGTTTGGCATGCACGGGTCTGTTGCAGGAAACTGGGCAGTTGCTGATGCTGATTTATTAATTTGTATCGGGGCTCGTTTCGATGATCGAATCACTGGAGACGTTGACCTTTTTGCAACGAACTCAACGATTGTCCATATCGATATCGATAAGTCGGAGCATAACAAAAATAAAAAAGTCCAGCACGCGATTTGCTCTACTGCACAATATGCACTCTCTCGGCTTAACCAATTAATCGATAAAAACAAATCTACAAACAGTGGTTTTGCTGCTTGGTTAAAGCAATTAAGCGAATGGAAAGAGAAATATCCTTTCACCTATAAAAAAGGCAAGCACATCTCCGCTCAAGAAGCGATCGAGTGTCTTTATAAGGAAACTAAAGGTGAAGCCATTATTACGACTGGTGTTGGACAACATCAAATGTGGGCGGCTCAGTTTTATAAATTTAAAGAACCAAGAAACTTCATTAGTTCTCTCGGACTTGGAACAATGGGCTTTGGCCTTCCAGCCGCGATTGGTGCGCAACTAGCTCATCCGGATAAAATAGTAGTAGACATTGACGGAGACGGTTCCTTCCAAATGAATATTCAAGAACTCGCAACAGCGAAGCTTGAAAAGATACCGGCTAAAACCCTTTTATTAAACAACCAACACTTAGGAATGGTAATGCAATGGGAAGACCGATTCTACGACAAAGTAAGAGGTCATACCGTTCTCAGTGATCCAGACAACGAAGGTTCTCCTGATAATCCAGATGGAGTATACCCAAACTATGTCATGATTGCAGAAGGATACGGCATTAAAGGAAGACGCGTTATTAAAAGAGAAGACTTACAAGAAGCCATGCAAGAAATGATCAATTGCAAGGAAGCTTATTTACTCGAAATTGTAATTCCACATACAGAGCATGTGCTACCTATGATTCCTCAAGGAAAATCGGCTAAAGAAATCATAATTGATTAACGCTAAGTAATGCTCATTCAGCACAGAAGAGCTTATTATATCTATGAGTAACATTCTGAAAAGATACTGGCTTGCATTGGTATGCCTCATTATCCATTCAGTTACTTGTGCTGATATTGTGACAACTCGGAGTGGAATTTCGTTTCACGGTAAAGTCATCAAATACAGTAAAGACTCCATTGTATTCAAAACAATCTCTGGAAATAGAAACATCCATAAACATGAAATCACCTCCATGCAGGTGGCACCTTTCACATTCCCACCAGAAGCAGTGCAGAACCCACTGCAAACAGGCAAGGATAAGAAGAAATATTGGGTATTCACTTTTGATATAGATATGAACGGCCAAAGTGGCAACACCACGAACTCTGTATTCGGATTAGGCGTCAGGGCTAATAGGGAAAAAGAAAACAATTCGATTAAAGCCTACCTTGCTCATCGAAAAAACATTCACAATGAGAATACAATTGAAGAAGAAAGTCGCATGGGGATAAAATACACCTCACACATATCCGAGACTTTTAGCTGGTTTTCAAGTTTTGATTTTGAAACAGACAAACCCGAACAATTGCTCATGCGATTAAGTCTTTCAAATGGTTTGGAATATTTTCTTTTCAAGAGAGAACGCTTCAGCCTTATCGGAGAAACGGGCTTAGGTTACTATTTAGAATCCTATGAAAACCGTGATGCCCTAAGCACGCCTGCGTTATATCTTGGATTTGAACATATTCAACGATTTGGGAAATCGGTTAGAATGAAAAATAACATTAAGTATATTCCAACCCTTCAACCCCTCACTGATTACCGATTTTCCTACAACACTAATTTAGAATTTCCGATGGGTGACTCAAAAAAATGGTCACTGAGCCTCGGTTATAGGAGTTTTTATACGAGTAAACCAGGTGGCAGACGTGAACCACTAGAAACAAATTACTACACGCGTATAAGTCGGAAGTGGCAATAAGCGATTTACTGGCGGAATCCGTGCCCTAAGGACTTAGTCTTTGTAGAACCCAGTTTTCGTTTTTTACCGAACGTCTAGTGTAAACAAAACGATCGTGAATTCTTTTAGGCCGACCTTGCCAGAATTCAATACTTTCAGGAATCACCTTATAGCCGCCCCAATAATGAGGAATAGGGATTTCACCTGGAAACAATGCAACCGCTTCTTCAAACTGTTTTTCTAAAACCTCACGATTCTCAACCGCACGGCTTTGACGAGAAGCCCAAGCTCCTAATTGAGAATCTCTCGGACGACCTTTAAAATACTCTGCAGATATCTCTTTCGTTGTCTGCTCAACCCGGCCTGAAACAATTACCTGCCGCTGAGTTTTGTACCACGGGAACAATAAGGACACTTTATTATTTCCCATAATTTCTTGCGACTTACGGCTTTCATAGTTTGTAAAAAACAACAATGTCCCATCACTGAATCCTTTAAACAAAACAGATCTTGAAGAAGGAACACCCTCTTTTGAAACAGTTGAAAGCACCATCGCCGTAGGTTCAATTACCCCATCATCTTTTGCTTCAATCACCCATGCCTCTAATTGCTGAATAGGATCGCTCATTAAATCGTCTCTTCTCAGAGAACCATAGGAAAATTCCTCTCGAATTTTAGAAAAATCACTCATCGCCTAATTCATAAACCTCATCTTTCGCATAACGTACTAAACGTAACGCAGTCTTTGGATATTGGAAATCATATTCGACTGACTTATTTAAACTTTCCAGAAGAAACCAATCAATGGACTTTAACCCTGCCTCAAAACCCAGATATGAAGCTCCACCTATTCTACAATTCACTTCTATAAAGAACAATTCGCCTTCATCAGTAATAAAGCCTTGAACAACAGCATGTCCATAAAGACCTAATTTAACTGCCAGTTCGTTCGTTTTCGCTTCGACAGACTCATTACGAAAGGTTGTCGTGATCTTAGACTCACCATCAACAACTAAGTCTCTCCAACGCAAAACAGGCCCAATAGAGATTCCCGCATTGTTCACAAATAAATCGGCACTGAACTCACGACCAACAATATGTTGTTGAAAAATAGGATCTTTTATTGATTGTGAAAAGACAAGGGCTTCTTCTCTAGTTAATGCAATGCCCAAACCCTTAGAACCTGAACCATGCTGAGGCTTAACGGTAATCACTTCACTGGAAATATCTTCCAGGTTATTGCTCGTTTCAATAAAATGTCCCACGTCTTTCTTTAGACATTCTGAAAACAAAGCCTTATCAACACATGTCGTAATACTTTCAAAAGGTGAAACCATAACATAAATTCCTTTATCTCCTAGGACATCACGGTTTCGAGCGTAAAAAGTCAATTCCCCGTCTCTAGAGGGAATCACATATTGGATATTATTTGCTAAACAAAATTCAATAAACGATTCAATTGAAAGTTCACTCAACAATGGCATTTGCCAAAATTTATCAACAAACATTTTTGCCACGCATAAAGGCGATGCATCAGCACCCCACAGAACATATGCGTCATTTTCAAAAACTCGCTCTAAAGCAACTCTAACTAAGCCAACAATAGAAACTTTCGCAGAAATACTGCTAACGAGAATCCCTGGCTTATTTTTAAGCGACAATGGGAGACCTATACGTTAATTATTAATTGGAAGATAACTGAAAATCTACCAACCATAGGAAACTGAATTAATCTTCCGGTTTAGTCTTTTTAAGACCTAAAACGCGGTCACCTTCTTTCCATTGACCTCTTTTTTTAAGCAAATCAACGCGTTCAAAACGTTTTAGTACATTTCTCACATTAAATGCGTTTCCGCTACCTGAATTAAAGCTCTTGTGTTGTCCCATAATGTCGACCTATCACATTAAAATTCGAATCAATTGCAATAAAAAAATTCAGTTAATTCAGTCTTTCAAATAAAAGCTAAAGGTTTTTTGCCCATTTCAAATAATCAGCTGAAACAGAATCAGATAAAACAGCTACCCACTCATGGGTCTCATACGGATGATTATCAGCCAACCACTCATCAAGAGCCTCTTTTTTCGGCTCCATAAATTTGACCATCAATCGCCACTCTTCGCTCTTTTCAATATTCCCCTTCCAGGAATAGATGGATTTAAGCGGTCCTTCTATTTGAACACATACAGCCAATTTGTTATCAATAATGGCTTCAGCTAATCTCTCGGCATCAACTGACGTAGAGACCGTCGTCCAACCTATCATCAAAGCACTCATAGCAACTTCATTTCGCTGTTCTCTAAAGACTTACAAACCGATCGAAGCATGTTTCAAGTAAACACCCTCAATAGTCTTGTAATCATCTTCCCTTGAACCTGTAACAATCTGGTAATCATATTCTTTTGAAAAAGCCATTTCCTTGCTCGCAGTAATCAGTCTTTTCTCAATTTCTTCATGAGAATCTTTTCCTCGCTCCTTTAAGCGTGCCCTTAAAACATCTAAATCAGCGGTCATGATGAATATTGAAACAACTCTCCCCGATATGGATTGATCCTGAGATGCAGACGCCCAAATACTCTTAGCCCCCTGAACATCAACATTTAAAACAAGATCAACACCATCATCAATACGATTAGATATAGACGAGTTCAACGTCCCATAATGGTTTCTATGAACAATCGCATGTTCATAATAATCGCCATTTTCAATTTTCTGTTCAAAATCTGCCTTCGAAAAGAAATGGTAATCAACTCCATCCACTTCACCCTCTCTAGGTTTCCGAGTCGTTGAGGTAATTACACGTTCAAGTGATTGATTGTAAGATGAAAGTAATTTTTCGCACAAAGTGGTTTTTCCACTTCCAGCAGGACCTGAAACAATAAAAAGCATTCCTTTAGTCTTTCCGGCCATACTCAGTCCCAAAGTTTAGTAACTAAACGCCACTAGTAATAATAAAGCTCCATATACACTTGAAGTCATCCCTAACCATTTAATCCTAGGGCGTTTTTCAAACAACCAGTTCACACAATCTCTCACACGAAAAGGAACCGCTCCAAAATAAAGGGCACATCCAATAAAGACATAAACAATCGTTACTAAAAAAAGCCGACTCTGAGGATCCTGTAAATAAGCAGCATCTAATAACACCCTTGAACTCAGCAGTGCAATAATCGCCAAACCTCTAATAGATAAAAAGTCAGGAACATACTTAAATGAAAAAACCCCGACTAGCGCAAAAAAAACAAAGATTAAGTGCTTATGTTCACCAAAATCAGCTATTTCTAAATGTAAAACCTTCCATAAAAACCAACTTCCCCCAATCCCCATCGTAAGAATCGCAGCATTCTGCGACCGAGGGAATTTCTGACAAAAATCACTCATCACGTTTTCCTTAAACAAAAAACAAACACCAACAAAAGCCATTAACGCTCCAACCAATACTGTTGCTAAAAACAAAGACATAACACTAATGCGTTTCTAATTATTTAAAAAACTTATTATACAAAATGACTTTAAGTTCCGAAACACCTGTTTCTTCCAAACAAGAAATGGGGTAAACGGGCACATCATTCTTTTTTTCAAAAAGTTTCAAATTATCAACGGATTCCGCAATATCCATTTTATTG
>CAWUTK010000050.1:0-14047 GCA_963924785.1 uncultured Opitutales bacterium | reverse complement strand
TTATTAAATGATGTCTTTTTACATATATCATTCTTTGGCTCCATATTGCATCTTAGCAAACGAAATGAGTGCATTTAAGTGTAATTGAGATGGCTTTCTCCATTCTGAATAAATTAACACTTTCTTCGACTTGCCTTTTTCCGATAACATGATATCCATATCATAAGTGAATGACAAAAAGCCTAACATTATCGTAGTTCTTTCAGATGATTTGGGGTATGCAGACCTTGGTTGTTATGAAAATAGAGCCCTGCCTACACCTAATTTAGTTCGCCTTTCAAGCGAAGGGACACTTTACGAGAATATTTATGTTATGCGTCCCGTTTTTTCACCAAGTTGTTGTCGCTTTATAACAAGACAATATCCTTCTCGATGGAGAGTTGAAGGGAATATAGCGGCTAGTAATTGTACTGGTGATAAATGGAATAGTATGTAAGTTTATAAAAATATGAAAGCAGGAGAAAAAGTATTTTTAATCGGAGTCGTCAGTGTTATTTGCATCGTTCTCGCCAGTCTGCCTACCAATGAGATTTCTAGACCTTGGTTGGGTGAGGAAAGTCCAGTTGATTGGGACAATGTCGTTGAAGACCCAGATCGTATAATCGATTTGGATTGGGTAGGTATCGTCAATATGACGAACGGGCAGGATGGTTGTTGGATGGAACGAAACCTTGAAGAGAAATTTAATTTAAAGATTAACCCGATATTTTTTGATACCAATGGGTTTAATAAACGTCTCCCTTTAATGTTAGCAGGTGGTGATGTTCCAGACGTCATGTGGACGGGAGATCCATTAGGTTTGATCAGTAACTTGAATCACGGATTTATAATGGAGGTTCCTTATGAATTGATTCTGAAGCATGCTCCCACTTATGTTCATTATTTAAATAAATATGGGCGGGCGGCTTGGCTCTATAGTCAATCTGATGGGAAGAATTTTGGACTGCCTACTTTTATGTCACATCAAGGTGGACCGCGTATTGGTGCCTGGAGACTTGATTGGTTACGAAATGTCGGTATTGAAAGAATTCCAGAGACGATTGATGAAATGCATGATGCTCTTTATGCGATACGAAATAATGATCCGGATGGTAATGGAGAGAAGGATACCTACGGATGGAATCCAGCTATTTGGCATTGGTCCGTGTTTTTTGCGGAAATTTTCTCCGCTTATGATGTGTTGGCTTTTGATTTTGTTGAGGTAGATGGAGATGTTATATGGGGTGGGATTACTCCAGGAGCAAAAGAAGCCTTAAAAACAATTAGTCAATGGTATGCTGAAGGGTTAATTGATCCAGACTTTCTCTTAGTCACTAATAGTTCTAAGGATCAGCGATTTGTAAATTGTAAATCGGGTTATACATTTCCTCTTGATCCTGTCATTGAGTATGATGTGGATGTTTCGGGTACGAATGCCTATATGATAAGGCAGTATGCCCCAAACTCTGAAGTGGTTCCCGCACCTCCACTTCGGAATGCAGAAGGTAAAAGAAGAGGCCGTTCATGGGGAGGCGCTGCCCATGTGATGCAATTTGGTAAGCATTTGGAAAAAGATCCAGAAAAGGTGATTCGGGTGCTTAAAATGTTTGAAGCCATTGCAAAAGATGAAAAATTATATGTTGAAACGTCATCGGGAAAAGAGGGATTGCATTGGGCCCAAGATCCTAAAACGAATAAGATGAATCTATTGCCCCCATATGCAGATGAGGAATTAGCAAGGACTAGGGAGCTTATTAAAGATGGAGGTTTTTATAGCTACTTTCATTTTCCATCAGATTTGTCAGTTGAATATCGTGAGAAATACTTAGATCCTGACGTAATCGATTTTTGGAATACTAACCGCAACCCCGATTGGGCAATGGTTAATGTTTTAGGTAAGACAGACATCGTGAAATCGGCTGGGCGTTATATTAATGGATTAAGAGATTTCCAGATGGCGGCAATGACGGAAATCATCGTCGGATCAAAGGAGTTAGACTCTTTTGATGAGTTTGTCGTCGAATGGAAACGCCGTGGAGGAGAACTTATTTTGAAAGAAGCCAATGAAGTCTATCGAATGCGAGATCGCGTCTTCGAAAAAGTTGGAGCACTTTAACCGAATGTTTACTTTAATTTAACTCATGCAATATTACCTCTTTTCCTCAATTGATGAAAATGTATATGGTCCTTATTCAAGGGATCAAATACAATCAATGTATGCTGAAGGGCAAGTCTTAGATGGTTGTCAGTTAAGTGAAAATCAAGAAGTTTGGTGTCCTTATATTGAATGGCTATCTGGTTTAAGTGAAACTGTTGTCCTGTCAGAATCGTCGGATCACGAAGCCGTAGTTGCGAGTAAAAATATAGCGGCTAGTAAAACACGGCCGGCTCAGGGCGAAATTAAAGATCAGGAAAAAGAGCATGCACAAATTCCTAAACAAGCCAGTCAGGGGAATTCTATAACGCAAAAACAAAAGTCGAAAACGAGTGTTATTGTGATGATTATCATATTGGTCTTAGTTGGACTAGGCGGCTGTTTTTTTATCAGTAAGTTTGGCCTTAAACGATCATTAGATGTCATTTCTAATAGCGATGTGGTTAATGATTTTGCTGCGGCAACAATTGAGCCGGAGCCTAAGAGTGATGATTATTTGGATTATACTTTTGGTTATTGGTTGAATGGTTTTAGGAAACCAGATGAAAGCAAGACAGATGATATCTTGTGCTTTGAAACGGGTCGATTCGGTTTAGCACTTGATATCGGAGATATGAAGCATGCACATTTTGGCAAGTTATATGAAGCGCTTGATTATGAATCTCGACTAGACAAAGGGCCACTGGAATTGTCGGATCTTTCACCTGCAAAATTTAAGGTTCAACTAGAGGTTAATGGTGAGACTTACTATCTAAACCGTAGCACGGCCGTTGATGAAAAGGGAGCAAAACGATTGTCGCCTATTCGTTTGTGGGAATCTGGAAGAATGGGGCAACATTTTGATTTCCTTGATTTAGAATTCAAAAATTCGAAGGGAGAAATATTGGGGTGCGAGGGGAGTCTAAATGCAGTTGTCTTGCCTAACTCAATGAATTTTACCGCAATGTTAAAACCCGATTATATCTATACCGATGGCCAGGTTGTCGGTAAGGTTAATGGCGCCCGTTGCGTAAAGGAAAAACGATATACGTTGCCTCATACGCCACCAATGGAATCTGAAGACTTCACTTTTGAGTGTTGGCTTAATATGTCAAAGGTTTGGATGTCTAAACATAATCAATTACTATGTAAAAACATGCATCAAGGGAGACCCGGTGCCTATGGCTTCAAGATTGTATTTAGTGGTTTGAGAGCATTTGCAAACATTGCTGGCTATCGTGAGATTGCGCAAAAAGGGAAGAGTCTAACTCCTAACAAATGGCACCATGTGGCCTTATCGTATGACAGTAAGCATTTGAGGTTTTACATCAACGGTGCGGAGCAAGGCGCTCTTAAAATTGATAAGAAAAGAGCATTGGGTAATCAGCCGTTTTTCTTTGGAGGCAATCCAAATAATTCAGCTATTCTTTTTGATGAAGTTAAGACGTGGAACAGAGTGCTTACTTTAGCTGAAATAAAAAATATTTATAAAAACCCACAGAAGGCGGCTCAACATCCTGTCAATGTAGGCGGGTTGACTTATAGGGAATCATTCGACAAAGGATTTGTTCCTGGCCCCCCACTTGTTTGGAAGAATGCTAAGTTTGGTATCACACTAGAAACGGGTAGTAAAACTTGGCAAAATATTGAAACCATTAAAGAGGATTGGGTTTATGGTAAACCAAAAACCGTTCATTTGAATTGTGCCTTTGATGATCCAGTCAAAGAAGTGGAAGAGCTATCAGTAACCATTAAGTCTGTTGATGATGAGTATGTGGTGCCTCCTGTTAAGTTTGATAAGCATTTTGGGAGTTATTCCGCTTTTGCGACTCTTAACCGTAAAAAGGCGAGGAATAATGACCCGGCAAAGCGGGGTTATGATGATTTGTTAATATCGGTGAATAATCCATCCGCTTTAGTTAAGAAGTTTCCTCTCATGCTTGAAATTCGAAAACCTGATTCGATAACAGGGATGGTCCCAATGTTATGCGATGAAGCAGGGGTTCCTTTAGGCATCCCTGTTCAATTAAGTAAAAATTGGCATTATAATGTAATGGGACAATATTTGAGAGCCTATGCGAGCATTCCGATAAAAGAGGGCTTAAATAACTTTAAGTTTCGAATTGCCTATGGGTTTTATGGCGGTGTTCCGAGCGCGAGTCATGCACAGTTGTCTTTAGTTGGATATGGAGGAAATGGCCGATGGGATCAAATAGCAATTGGTGCTTGGGGCGAAACATTTTGTTTAGACATGGATATGAGTCTAGTGGGTGTTTCGATTACAGATGTCAGAGGCTTAATGTTTCGAAATGGAAAGGACGGAAGCAAGTGGGGCTGGACTGATGCTGGTTGGGGCGGCGATTGGCTGGGTATTAAAAACGCGAAGGATGAAAAATTGGCATTTGCAGGAATGAAAACGGCTTATTTATCTCATGGTCCTTGTTTAACAGACGTGAAGTATAAAGGTTTTTATGGAGAGGCCAGAGATGTGAGTATCGATGCTAGAGTGAATACGCTTAGGACCAATGATTATGCACGAACATTTCAAAAATTGCGTTATGAGTTTAATGATACCTTAAGTGTAAAGGGATCTTGGTTATATAAAATGGGGGGAACGCATAGCCAGATCACACCGGAAATTGCTTGGGGAAATCGTGATGGTTTAACGAAGTCTTTAAAAGTTCCAGATGGATTGAAGGGCAAGGCGGTGCTTGTTGAAAAAACTGATTTTCAAGGAGAGGGACCTTGGTGGATTTCATTTCCCGGTGCTCGTAGTGTAACATACAACCCAAAGGGAATGAATATTATGGGCTATAGGAATTTGGTGATTCGTTCCTATAAAGCGAATTTTGGTGGCAAAGAATATCTCAAGCCAACGATTAAATTTTCTGTGAACAGGACACACGGTCTTAAAAGCGATGTGGATGTCTTGATTGAGACTCCAGTAGGGGTCAAAGCATTTCAACCAGGAGATTATGTTGAGATGGATGTTGAGTGGATGACTGTCACGAATATAGCAGATGATTACTATGGCGACAATCAACATCTGATAGACCATCTAACCGAAACCCCAAGTTCTTGGAAGTCTGTTTATCGAGAGGCAATCGGTAATGATTTAAAACTTCAAGTTGAGGGAGGTGACGTTATTCAAAATTACCCAATTATTATAAAGGCTGAGGAGTCTGAGGTGAGTGTAAATATTCAAGGAGGCATTGGCTATGTGCCAATACGTTTTGAAAACCTGGAGTCTGCAAAAGGATATCAGCTTTACGAGGTTGTTGATAATGAACTCGTCGAATTAAACCAAGCGGTGAAAGGAAATGATTTCTGGCAGACCGAATTTGATACAAAAGCTCAAGCGTATAGGATGACTTTTAATATTCCTCTTGATGGCAAGCCAGCATCAAAGTGGATTTTAAAGAAAGTGTCAGAATAGGGGTGTTGTAAGAAATTAAGTATTATATTAAAACCAAAAAAGAGAAAGTGAAATGCTAAAGCTTAAAATAGCACAATTAGCGAAAGTCTTATTGATTTCACTTTTCGTTACTGGAATAAAAGCTCATTCAGCTAGTAATAATGGGCCATGGACTGAAGGTGACCTGTTTACTGTTCCAAAGCATTTTCCTTCTGACGATTTTAAAAAAGAAGGTTTCACATCGTTGTTTTATCAAGGAATTGATTACAATGGAAAGGAAGCACGGTTTTACGCTTATTATAAAATGCCAAAGGGAAAGCCTCCGCCAGTTGGGTGGCCTGCTGTTGTGTGTGTTCCCGGTGGCGGGATGACTGCAACACCGGGATGGGTTGATGGCTGGGTGAAGAATGGTTATGCTGCGATTAGTATGGATCTTGAGGGTCATTTGCCTGCTCCGGTTCGACATGATCAAAGACCCGGTCACCCTTGGTCAGGCCCTCCGAGGAAACGAGATATGGGGGATATTAAGGAGCCTCTTAATGATCATTATTTTTATCATGCCATTCCCGGTGTTATTCGTGCTCATTCTTTATTAAGGTCCTTTCCTGAGATTGATAAGAATAATATTGGTATTAATGGTATATCATGGGGAGGTATTATTACTTCTTTGGTCTCAGGGATTGATGACCGTTTCAAGTTTGGAATTGTTATTGATGGTTGCGGTTACTTACATGAAGGGGATAGCTATGTGAATAAATTCTTTAAAGGCCTACCCGCCGCTTTAAAGCAAAAAAAGATAGATTATTATGAGCCATCGTCTTATCTCGGAAATGCGAAAATGCCTATGATGTGGGTGAACTCGACGATAGATCAACATTTCCCATTGAATGTTTTCCAAAAATCATTGCTGGCAACACAAGGGACAAAGACATTGTATATTAAGCCCGAGTTGGGACATGGTGCTGAACCTAAAGAGAAATATGTTTTTGCTGATAGTATTGTGAAGGGTGGGATGCCGTTGATTAAATTGGGTCCGCTCGTTCAAAAGGGAAATATTTGGTCGGTGAAATTTGAGTCCACCAAACCCGTTGAAAAAGTGCAACTCTGCTATACGACAGATTCGGGTGTTCGACTTAAGCGTAAATGGCACACCATACCAGCTACACTGAGTAATAGAAGTGCTAGTGCAATATTGCCTGAAAATACAACAGTATTCTTTTTTAACATCACTGATGAAAGAGGAATGATGGTGAGTTCATTAAGTCGTGATTTTACTGAGGATAAAGGTTTTAGGGACCCGAGACTTGATGATGGTAAAATAGTTTTAAATGGTGGTTTCGAGATTCCTCGTTCAGGAATAAAACCGTATGGAGCAGGAAATTCAAGTTTGCCTGGTTGGAAAATTGAGGACGGTGGACAGAAACCTAAAGGCGGTGGAATCGTTATTGTTGATAATTGGCAGAACAGTAAACCATCAGAGGGGAAACAGTTTCTTCAACTTCAATGCCAGTTTGGAGATTCGGGTATCATTAGTCAGACGATTGACACAGAAACTGGGCAAAACTACAGGCTTCAGTTTGATTACAGTGCCCTAGGTTTTGGGCCGCGTGGCTTAACGATTAAGTATAATGTCGATGGTGTCGAAAAAGTTGTATCGTTCCAAAATGTAAAAGGACAAGTGCCTTGGGCAACCGAAACCTATCAGTTTACGGCTTCTTCAACGAAGACGGATCTTAGTTTTAAAGGGGGTTTTTTTAGCGGTTTTTGGGGCACAAGTATAGATGATGTGCGCGTTGAAGTGGTCAAATAATTATTGAACAAATTTTTAATTAAAGCCATAAATAAATCTTATGACTGAATGTCGAGTAAACTTATCCTTATTGTTGATGTCCGCGTTCGATGTTTCATTAACGCAAGCAGCGACTATCAGTGTGATTAATGTTCATAGTGATAAAATGAATAGAGATATTCCTGCAACGATTATATTACCTGATTCATACGCGCTGAATGAAAAACAGAAATTTCCAGTTTTATATCTTTTGCATGGTGCGGGTGGAGTTGCTGGAAATTAACCAAGATTTTAGTATTGAAAATAAATTCATAACAAATAAATTCCTTAACATGTCTACAAACGATACCTGCTGCTCAGTTGTTCCATATTTCAAAGTAAATGAAGGGAAACTTGAAGCATTCAAGCAACTATGTGAAGAATTTGTTGCTCGCACATCTACAGAAGAACTATGCTTATATTATGGCTTCGTCTTTAATGCAGATATTATCCATTGCCGTGAAGCATACGCTAACGCAAAAGGGGTTCTTGCTCATGTTGGAAATGTAGGAGACCTCATTGGTAAAGCTTTGGAAATCTCTGAACTGGTTCAATTTGAAATTCATGGACCCAAGCAAGAGATAGAGCAACTCAAAGAACCGCTCAAAGATTTAGATATCAAATATTTCGAGCTAGAGTATGGCTTTAGGAGATAAAGTTAAGCTAAAGGGTTTCTTGAATAGATATGATTGTGAAATATGGATTAAGCTAATATGAGATACTGTGCCATTTCTAACCAACCCGATAGTTTTGAAGAACGCATTGATTAAAAACCCCTTCGTTAAGCTGTGATAGATAACCCTCAATCACTTTTGGTTCTCCTTGTTAATATTCGATGAGTTATTATCTACATTCATCTTTTAATTCAGAAATTTCAGGCCCGTATGGAGCTGAAGAGATCTTATTAAAATATTTTTGGGGTCGAATTGCCGATGATTGTCAATTGAGCGAAGACCAAGAAACTTGGTATGGAGTACGAGAATGGTTGCCAACATTGAATGAGGAGAGTGAATTAACTGAAGAAGATTTAGAAGAGGATCCAAATACTGCAATTGATGAGACTTCCACAGAGGACTCATTAGAGGAAGAGGCAGTTGTAGATGAGGGAAATAAGAACAAGGAAAAAATAGCCATAATCATGGCTGAATTGAAAAAGCGTTCGATTGTCTTGTTTGCATTCTTAAAGAAAACATCAATTGCTCTTTTTGAAATATTAAAAAAAGGATCAATTGCTGCTAGAGAAAAATATATTGAATATAAAGCTAGGGCTGATGAGCGCTCCGCTCAAGATTCTTATGAGAATGAGACCGCGCAAAATAAGGCAGCATGGATTGCTGACTTAAAGAAAGGGTTGAATACCTTATTTGCACTTTTAAATGTCCTCATTATATTAGGAGCGGTTGGGGCATTCGTGTGGGTTTTTATTCTGTAAGTGGGCGTTGCATGGGTGTTGAAAAATCGTCTAATTAACAGGGGTATTATATGAGTTATTATTTGTATTCATCTTTAAGTTCAGAGGTTTCTGGCCCCCATGAGGCGGCTGAAATATTGTCAATGTATGCTGAAGGGCGGATTGTCGAGGAATGCTCGTTAAGTGAAAATCAAGAAAAGTGGTATGTTATCCAAGATTGGTTGCCAACACTTAATGAGGTAAGTGCTCATTCAGGAAACACGCTAGAGGATGACGCCACGACTGTAGTCGATGAGGTTCCCGATCAAAATTTAGTTAAAAAAGTAAAGCTTGGAGGAAGAAAAACTTCAAACACGGATGGCCCAAAGAAGGGGTTTAATAAGCTTTTTGTAATACTAAATGTCCTCGTTTTACTAGGAATCGGCACTTCAATCGTGATGGTGGTTCTAAATAAAAGAAATAAAGACAGTGGTGATCTTTCATCAGAAGTCGATTTACAAGACAACGTAAGTGCTGAATCAACACCTATTTCAATAAAAGCTAAACCTGAGCCAAAACCTGAACTTAAGCCTAAGAGTGAAGATTATTTGGATTATACTTATGGCTATTGGTTAAATGGGTTTAGGAAAGCCGCTCAAGTCACCACTCCTGATATATTATGTTTTGAGACGGGTCGTTTTGGAATGGCATTTGATATCGGTGATATGAAGAATGCTCACTTTGGTTTTTGGAAAGAGGCGCTTGATTACGAATCCAGCCTAGAGAAGGGCGCTCTCGATATAGCGGAGTTGTCGCCGGCTAAATTCAACATTGATTTAGAGGTAGGGGGTAATGTTTATACTGCTTCACGCAGCACGGCAGTTGATACTAAGGGTTCAAAACGAATGCAAGCGATTCGTATGTGGGAATCTGGGCGAATGGGGCAGAATTATGATTTCCTTGATTTAGAATTTAAAAATAAAAAGGGTGAAGTCTTAGAATGTAAAGGTAGTTTAAAAGCAGTTATTTTGCCGGAGTCCATGAGCTATACTGCTACATTGGAACCAGCCTATAATTATCAGCAAGGATCGGTCACAGGAAGGGTGAAAGGGGCTCAATGTAGTCGATCGGAAAAAGTAAATGTGCCGCATAAACCACAGATGGAATCTGAGAAATTTACTTTCGATGGTTGGATTAATATGTCAACGGTATGGAGGACTAAACCAAATACGCTTCTTTGTAAAAACATTCATCAAGGGCGCCCCGGTGCATTTGGTTTTAAAGTGACTCACAGTTCCTTGATAGCATTTGCGAACATAGGAGGTTATCAGGAGGTAAAGCAAAAGGGGCAAATATTGGATCCAGATAAATGGCATCATTTGGCGTTATCTTATGATGGGAATATTCTTCGGTTTTATATTAATGGTGCGGAGCAAGGAAATGCTAAAGTAGGTAAAAAAAGAGCGTTGGGGAATCAACCCTTTATATTAGGTGGTAATCCTCATGGATCACCTATTGTTTTCGATGAATTTAAAATGTGGAATAGGGCTCTGAGTCTTGCTGAAATAAAAAACCTTTATTCCAATCCAGAGAAAGCTGCCAATTTCCCCTTAAACCAAAAAGGGCTGGTGTATAAAAATAGTTTTGATGAGGGATTTGTTCCCAAACCACCGCTTGAATGGGAGAATGCTAAGTTTGGCATAACGCTCGAAACAGATGAGAAAACGTGGCAGAATGTGACGGATATAAAAGGGAAGTGGACAATTGGTCAGCCTCGTAATGTCAGTCTGAATTGCTATCTAGATGATCGAGTTAAGGAAGTTGAGAAACTCACTATACTCCTTCAATCGGATGAATATAATTTTACTCCTATTAAAATAGATAATGAATATGGGTGCTATGTTTCTTTGGCTAAGAAAAAGCCTGGGCAGCATGGTAAGAATAGACCCGAGTATCGAAAATATGACGATATCGAAATTTTCGTGAATAACCCATCGGCCTCGGTTAAGAAGGTTCCACTCATGATCGATCTTCGGGGACCAGATAGTATAACGGGTATGGTGCCGATGCTTTGTGATGAAGAGGGGGTTCCTCTTGGCGTGCCTGTTCAGCTAAGTAAGAATTGGCACTATAACGTGATGGGGGCATATTTTAGACCTTACGTTACGATTCCTATAACAAAGGGATTGAATAAGTTTAAGTTAAGAATTGCTTATGGATTTTATGGAACCGTTCCGAGTGCAAGTCATGCACAGTTATCATTGGTTGGTTATGGTGGTAATGGTCGGTGGGATCAACTCGCTATAGGCGCTTATGGTGAAACGATTTGCTTTGATATCGATATGAGCTTGGTTGATGTCGCAGTGACGGATGTCAGAGGGTTGATGTTTCGAAAAGGTAAAGAGGGTAAGAAATGGGGTTGGACTGATGCAGGAGGCGGAGGAGACTGGTTGGGTCTTTTCGATGAGAAACGCACTAAGCTTGCATTCAGTGGCATGAAAACGGCTTACCTCTCTCATGGGCCTTGTTTAACGCATGTTAAATACAATGGATTCTATGGTGAAGCAAGGATTGCGAGTATAGAAGCAGATTTGAAAACACTGCGGACAAATGATTATGCGAGAACCTTTCAAAATCTACGCTACGAATTTAAAAAGCCTTTCAAATCTAAGGGGACTTGGCTGTATCAACTAGGTGGTCGGAATAACGAGACGACTCCTCAAATTGCAACGGGTGATAGAGAGGGTATGGTCATGTCTAAGAATTTAGACCCTAACCTAAAAAAGGGTGAAAAAATCTATTCTAAAATGGAGTTGAAGGGTGAAGCACCCTGGTGGTTTGCTTTCCCAGGGACAGGTGAGAATGGCAAAATGCCAATGGGCTATCGAGGCCTAATAATACGTTCATTTAAAGCGAGTTTCGGCGGCAAAGAGTATTTGAGGCCAAATGTGACATTTGTTGTTAATAAAAAAATGGGTACTAAAAGTAATATTATTTTACTCATGGAGCCACACCCAGAGGTGACAGAGTATCAACCAGGCGATTATGTAGAGATGGATACTGAATGGATGACGCTTTCTCGTGAGGTTGATGATTATTATGGAAACAACAAGGACTATATTGATCATTTAACGAAAAATCCAAGTTCATGGAAAACGATATATCGTGAGGCGATTGGAAATGATTTAGTTGTTCAGACTGACGGGGGTAAGGTGATCAATCGTTATCCAATAGAAATAAAAGCTGAAGCACCAGAGGTTACGGTTGAAATTAAAGGGGGCATTGGCTACGTTCCTATAACATTTGAAGGGCTAGAGTTGGCCAAAGGTTATGAGTTCTACGAGGTGGTTAACAATGAACTCGTTGAATTAGACCAAGCGGTGAAGGGGAATGATTACTGGCAAACAGTTCATGATACAAAAAATCAATCCTATAAAAGAACGTACAATATCCCTTTAGATGGTAAGCCGACTTCTAAGTGGTTATTGCGAAAAACGGCTAATTGATTGCACCCGATACTGCGGCCTATTAATATTAAATATGCATAAATTATTTGTCTCCTATCTTGCTCAGTAGTTAGTTGATAGACGTCGAAACTTCGAGTTAAACCTTTTACATATAAAATTATGAAAACCTTAAAACATATCGCTTTATTCTTAGTTGTGTTCGTTTCATCACTTCAAGCAGAACCACGAGCTTGGACGAGTAAAGCTGGAACTGCAATAGAGGCTGATCTCGTTTCTATTGATGGGGGTAATGTTGCTTTATTGAAAGAAGATGGCAAAACGATATCTATTCCTATTAGGGCATTTTCTAAGCTTGACCAAGATTACATAAGAAAGAGTGCTTTTCGGGAGAAAGCAGAATTAACGAAAGCGATGAAAGGCGCGGTTGTGCTTTTGAAGTTTTCTGGCGATGTACGTATTACGAATGGTGACAAAAATATTGGATTGAAAAAAGGAGCAATGTTTCCAGAAGGTTGAATTGTGACGACGGGGCCTGATGGTAAAGCTATAATGCTATTTAGTAGTGGGTCTACGATATCCGTATTAGAAAACACTGAGTTGATCGTGAGCCTTTTCGAGCAAGAAGCTATTTCAGGCTTTTTGTCTGGAACAGTACAATCATTGAAGAAAGAGGTTTCTAAATCGAAAACAAGGTTAGTCTTGAATTATGGAAAGCTGTATTCGAATATTAAAAAGCTAAACCCTGATTCTGAGTTTTCTATTAAATCCCAAACTGGGGTCGCAGGAATACGAGGTGCAGAAATAATTTTTGATGTGAGTAAGGCTGGATCGAGTTTCTCTGTTTTAAATGGAAGCGCTGATTTCAGTGATGGGATAAATCCCATTCAAGAGTCTTCTCATAAACAGACTGTAATCGCAAAAGGTGGAAAATTGGTTAAGGATGAAATTAGTGATGAAAACTTGTTCTCCTTCGGTTCTTATAGTGGCGAGGTGAGCGCAGTAGCCTCTACCGTCAATGTAACTGAGTTGTCGGAATCACTGGATGTTGTGAGTGCTTCATTCTCCTTTGGATCGGTTGAAACGATCCCTGTTTATGGTGATAACCTGCTAGTAAATGGAAGCTTTGAAAAGAAACTTAAAGGGGGGTATATAAATAATGGTGATAAGCAAACCGGAATAGATAGCCAAAAAAATGCACCTGAAGGAAAGCGAGTGATGGAGTTAGTGTCTGATCCTAAATACGAAAGTACCAAAGTTAAACAAGCTGGATTAGTCCATCAAGTTGTAGAAGTTGAAGGGGGTAAGAAATATAAGTGTTCTTGTTTTTTTAAGGTTGATGAAGCAGAGGAAAATTTCGATGGAATTCACATATATGTAGAAAATATGGATAAAGGGTTTTCGAAAACTATTGCCAATTTAAGTGCAGAAGACGTTGTAGGGAAGGGGTGGATTTACTCGGATGTAGAGTTTATAATACCAAAAGGATTAAAGTTATTAACCGTTAAATTTTGTGTGAAAGCAAAAATTGATAAAGCTAAATTAAAGCAGGTAGCTTACTTTGATAATTTTCAACTCCGAGAAATTATATCTGACTGATTTGTAAGTGATATTCGAGTAGGGCTTCTTTTATTACCTAATCCTCATTTTAGAGATCAGGGGTGCCTTAACGTTAGGTTTGCTTGTTTGTTTTTATTCAAACATCTTTGTTGAAAAGATTAGATTCCTAGACTAGAGCCTGACCCAGAAATGCAATGAATTGCCAGTCAATAGATTGCATAAAATAAAAAAGCTCAAAACCTGCTTTTTTGGCTGGTTTTGAGCAAAAACGGTGTCT
>CAWUTK010000049.1:0-2961 GCA_963924785.1 uncultured Opitutales bacterium | reverse complement strand
CTTGCGGGTGAATCGGTCTTTAGGAATTGCGGCGTTCCTTTTGCCGCGAAAGCCTCTACGAGGATTGCTGCGACAAAAGAGCCTTGCACTTCCTAAAAGCCTGATTTCACTATGAAGCGAATTTATTGGACGATGCACTAGCAACTGAGAAAGCCGGAAAATGGTACGGCTATGACTTCAGCGGCATGTTTGGCCTCTGGAACTCAAACCTTTTTCCAGAAGAAGGGGCAACGATTGGATATGACTACATTTGCTCTACCGTTGTCGTTGCGGCCTATAACTTTTCTGGAGTAAAAATACATGCGACTAACCGCAAGGGCCTAATAGACATTGTCACCCCCTATCAAGTGGTGACAAGTGTTGGAGAACGTATTGATACACCAAATATCAGTATAGAATTCCAAAAGATTAAGTAGCTACTGATAGTGGTTCTCAAAAATATTTTCCGAAATGCTGAATGAAGTTTTTCTTTGAGCAAGGCCCCGTTAAACACTTGGGATAGATAAACGGTACGCCCTACCAGCTTTCATCATCTACGCCCCTATGCTCCTTTATAAGGAGTCCATACTCCCATCTTAACGAATAATCCAGGAACTAAAATTCCTCGAATAGAACAGGTGCGATATCCCCAAACCGTGATTGATTCAGTTTCATAAGATACAGACACACTTGTGCGCAATGAAGCACAAAGTAAGACAAGCCGAAGGCATTCTAAAATTGTAGGAGCACATACAATTAATGAACACAACCTAAACACCTCCACACACAGCCAAAGACACTAACATCTCATAATCATACACTTAAGAGCAAACGGCATTATTGGCATGATTGATGCAAAAGACGTTTTATAATAAACAGCATCAACAGGGTAATAAAATGAAAAATATAATAATAAGTAAATCATACAAAAACATGATATATTCAGCAGGAATGTTAGGCATGAGTATCATCCATTCATTTGGAGCTGGAATATTAACGCCATCGGATTCTAGTGCTCAGGATATCAAAATTGAATCACATGACCTCCACGTCACCATCAACAACGGATTTTCTAAGGTCAAAGTCACTCAAACTTTTTTCAATCCAAATCCAAACACCCAAGAAGCAATATATTCGTTTCCGATACCTGAAGGAGCAAGCCTATCAGAAATGACTATCACATCAGGAGACAAAATGCTAACAGGTGAAGTTGTCAGAAAAGAAAAAGGCAGGAAAATATACGAAGAAGAAAAATCACAAGGTAACGACGCTGGTCTTTCAGAAAAAAATGGTTACCAACGCTATGAATTCTACGTTGCAAACATCGCATCTAATGCAATCACCACTTGTAGTTTCACCTATTATCAATCTTTAAAAATCGATACTGGAATTGCTCGATTCCTATACCCTCTTGAAGAAGGCGGAACAGATGAAGCGGCTCAAAGCTTTTGGTATCAAAATGATGTCGTTGAAAAAAACCTTTCAATCACGGTCGAGATTAAATCAGCATGGCCTATTGAAAATGTTAGAACCCCTGGAATAAACTCGGATATACAAAAAACATCCGAAGGTAACTACACACTGACGTTTAACTCTAATGGCGGATCGCTCAACAACGATTTCTTATTATACTATAAACTTCAAGATAACCTCCCCGGTCGAGTAGAAGTCATTCCTTATAAAGAATCAGTAGATAAAACAGGTTCCTTTATGATGCTAGTAACTCCAGGTGTAGATTTAAAACCTATTACTAATGGCCAAGATTATATTTTTGTCGTTGATGTATCTGGCAGCATGGTAGGGAAAATCAAAACAGTCGCTGAAGGAATAAATCGATCCATCGAAAAGATGAATAGCAATGATAGATTCCGTGTTATTACATTCAACAACAAGGCTACAGAAATCACTAAAGGATGGGTCAACGCAACTCCAGAAAACATCCAATATGCCAATGAGGCCATATCATTAATACAAGCAGTTAACGGGACAAACCTATTTGCAGGGGTAGAAAAAGGTCTCAAGTCAATAGACAGTGATAGAACAACCAGTTACATCCTCATTACTGATGCCGTAGCCAATACAGGTGTCGTTTCCCCAAAACACTTTCAACGGTTGCTAGAAGACTACGATATACGTTTCTTTGGGTTTTTAGTCGGCAATGGTAGCAATTGGCCACTAATGAAAGTTCTAAGCGAAACAACAGGAGGATTCTATGCTAACGTTTCAAATGGGGATGATATCATCGGCCAAATATTGACTGCTAAAAACAAAGTCACCCACCAAGCAATGCACGATGTTTCAGTTAAAATCAATGGTGTGCGAACATTTGATCTATCTCAAAGCAACTTCGGTCAAATTTTTTATGGCGAACAATTTGTTCTTTATGGAAAATATTCAAAAGCTGGCGAAGCGAATCTTAAAATCAAAATGAAGATATCTGGAGTCGAACAAGAATATACAACCACATTTAATTTCCCTGAAGTTGACACTGACAATCCAGAAATTGAAAGACTGTGGGCAATGAACAAAATCGAATCTATTCAAAAGGATCAAATGCTAGGCAAGCACTCTGAATCAGAAGTAACCGAGGCAATTACTGATATCGGAATAAACTATCAACTCGTCACAGATGAAACATCTATGATCGTCCTTAGCGATGAACAATTCAATCAATATGGAATTGAACGAAAGAACAAAAAAAGGTCAAAGAAAGAGCACAAAGCACAAGCAATTAAAAGGTCTCAAGCAACACAGAATTATAGAGTCGATAAACTAAAACCGGCCTTCAATCACTCAGCACCCAATTTTGGTGGAGGTTCATTCAACCCCATTTCCTTAATCGGAATATTTTTCATCATCGCTATATCAAGAATAAATAAACGTAAAAACTAATAATAAATCCATAACTTATAAAACTTATGAAAATTAGAAACAAATTAACACTAAGCAGCATTGCACTAATCACAACCAGTTTATCCTATG
>CAWUTK010000048.1:0-4538 GCA_963924785.1 uncultured Opitutales bacterium | reverse complement strand
GCAGAGGCGGTTGAAATAAAACAGCCGAATATTGTTTTGATAATCGCGGATGATCTCGGCTATAAAGATCTCGGTTACATGGGTAACCAATATATTCGCACCCCAAATATTGATAAGCTTGCCACTCAAAGCATGGACTTTACCAATGCTTATGCGGCGTGTACTGTCTGCTTGCCGACTCGTAGTTCTTTGATGACGGGGAAAAATCCGACCTCTCTTGGGATCAATTCACTGCACGATCGACTTCCAAAAGACGGTATTAAAATGCTGCCTGAGGAGTTGAAGAAAAGGGGCTATCAAAGCGTTGCTCTCGGTAAATGGCACATCAATCGTGAAGGCTATAATAGCGGTGAATATATGCCGGTCCTTGCTGGGTTTGATAAAGAGATTGGAGTGAATCACGCCGGACAACCAGCGAGCTACTTCTCGCCATTTGTTAAAAAGGAATTCACTAGTGGGTATTTGTCAAAGACAAATATTACTACGCTCAAAGGCTATCCAGAGGGTGCATTTTTGACTGACGTGCTTTCTGCGGAGGCGGCAAAATATATCAAAGAGGTAGATAAATCAAAACCGTTCTTTGTCTATATGTCGTATTACGCAGTGCATACTCCGATCATGGGCAAGAAAGATAAGATCGCTTACTATAAATCCATCAAAGATCCCGATAATCAGAATAGCCCACAATTTGCTGCGCTTGTTGAATCGATGGATGATGGTGTGGGCACAATTCTCAAAGCGGTTGAGGAGTCAGGCGTGGCGGACAATACTGTCGTGATTTTCATGAGCGACAATGGTGGGCTTGATCCTGTTAGTAACAACGGAATTTTGCGCTGGGGGAAAGGTGCATCGTATGAAGGAGGCACGCGCACTGCTTTCCTTTTTAAATGGCCGGGCGTTACCAAAGTTGGCGCGAAAGCTGATCAAATAATAACCTCTGCCGACATCGCACCGACGCTTGCTGAGATTGCTGGCGCCGAGTGGGGTATCCCGAGTAAGCCTGGAGTTGGCGGCTATTCTTTTGTGCCGGTCCTGAAAGATCCTGACGCGAAATCGGGTAGAGATGTCATTTATTGGGAGTACCTTACTCGTCAATTTGTACCTTCCTATTTCCGTGTGCCAGCACGTGCCGTTCGTCAAGGGGATTGGAAACTTATTCGCCTTCTAAAGAGTCCTGGAATTGAGGACCATTATGAGCTTTATAATTTGAAGAATGATCTCGGTGAGAACGATGATCTTGCCGCAAAGATGCCAGAGAAGTTGAATGACTTGAAGACGCTGATGACTGGATTTGTTGATAACAGCAAAGCTCCAAAGTATGACTCGGACAAGTATTGCAAACGGGTTAACGCATCTCTAGCTCGTAAACGCAAGTAGGAAGGGGGAACATGTTCGAAACTATTCCTTGATTCTTAATTTCCTTATTCCAAGTGGTTTTGCGATTTTTGTCGCACATGCGAAGTCAGCTCAATTTATAGTGTTTCTCTAAGCACCGCATGGGTGAATTATTTGAACACTTCAAATCCTTTTTTACCAAAGCCTTAAGTGATACCGCTATCACTAATGTATAATTCGGGTTGAACAAGCAAATCCTTCACACTAATATTCATCAATTATGAAAATTAACCCTTATCGATTATCATCCCTACTACCTCTGTTTCTGATGGTAGTTTTATTTACTACGTTTACGGAGTCCGCAAATGCGTTGCCAACTCCGCCGGAACTTTGGGCTGACTTCGATCCAGATGCGGGTGACTTTAAGGAAGAAATTATTTTAGAGAAGACCGAGAACGGGGTCTATAATAAGGAGGCCTATATCAGCGCTTATGTGAATGGCGTAGAGGTTCGCGTTTTTTGTAAGTATTCGGTTAAAGCCGGAGCAAAGAAAGCTCCTGGTCTAATGAATGTCCATGGTTGGATGGGCGGGCCGGCTATCGACAAGGCTTATGTCAATGAAGGTTGGGCTGTCTTGGCACATGACTATTCGGGTTTAACAAAACGCACCCATCATACAAAGTACCCCAAGGCATTGGCTCATGGAAACATGGATGCTCGTGAAAAAGGGTTCAGTCTTATTTACAGTCGCATGCCAGATGGCAGTGAAATGACTGATCCTAAAACGACTTCTCATTATTTGTGGAATGCTATTCAGCGCCGGTCGCTCAGTTATTTGCTTGCTCAGAAGGAAGTCGATCCCGATCGTATCGGTGCCAAAGGCTATTCTTACGGTGGCACCATTATGTGGAACATGGCGATGGATGCACGAGTGAAAGCCGTCGTTGCTTATTTTGGTATTGGTTGGATTACCTACTATCGAGATCGTGCATTATGGATGCACAATAACCCGTACAGGGAACCTAAAAAAAGGCCAGGGGAAGAACTCTTCTTGTCAGCTGTTGCTCCTCAGGCTCATGCTCCCTATATCAATGCAGCCAGTTTGTGGTTGAATGGGTCTAATGATCATCATGGAGGGCACGAACGCAGCGGTCAGACTTTTGAGGCATTCAAGTCGAATGTCCCATGGGATTTTGCTGTTCAGGCTCGCGGTCATCATAATACGGAGAAACTGGGTGACGACTGTAAACTCTGGCTTGAAAAACACGTGCTTGGAAAAGATATCTTCTGGCCAGCGCGTGCTAAATCAGAGCTGAAGCTCGGATCTGACGGTGTGCCGGAATTGCATTTAACTCCTGCCAGCCCTAAAGAAATTAAAGAGATACAGGTATATCAGTGCTTGAAGACAGCGAATAACATTGCCCGGAACTGGCGTGATGTGAAGTCAGTGCGCAATGGCAACACTTGGGTCGCAAAATTGCCAGTGATAAACGTTGATGATTATGTTTTTTCCTATGCCAATATTCGTTACAATAACGACAGTGTCGTGTCGTCTGATTTCGAAGCGGTTATTCCCTCAAAGTTGGGCAACGCTATAGCGACTGATAAGAAGTCTGATGCCATGCCTGAAGGAACGGGGCAATGGAGTAAAGTTGGGCCGGCAGAGGGCGTCGGTGGAATAAAGGGGTTTCGCCCACTGAATAATCGCTTTGGAACAACAAGTAAGCAATTCTCTGATCCAAAGTGGCAGGCGACCAAGGGATCCTCGTTGAGCTTTCAGTTCTATTGCACCCAACCGCAGGCGTTGGTTCTTCAAACGGATCGCAGGTATGCTGCTGATCTAAATATCACGGCTTCGGATGAGTGGCAGACTCTGACGTTTCGTTCAAACCAACTGAAGCAGGCAAATGGGTTAAAAATGGGGGATTGGTCAGATGTTGGTAGTCTCACGATCAAGTCAAAGCCGGGTGCGGATATAACAAAGGTGGTGTTTGCTAATTTTAAATGGGTTATGCCGTCAGCGGAAAAACCCAAATCGGTTACGCAGGTAGAGCCGGATGCACAGGTAGAGCCGGATGCGCAGGGACGATACTATTTAACCACAGCTATGGCCAGCAAGGTTGATAGCTTTTGGCGAGTGATGGAAAATAAGTCGGTTGAGGGAAAGAGCAAAATTAGCGTGGGAGGAATCACTTACGATCGTGGACTAGGTGTGCATTCACATTCGAATATTGTTTTTCCATTGGATGGGAAATACGAAACATTCCATGTTGTTCCAGGTCCAGACAATGTCCATAAAGGCATTGTTGAGATGAAAATTCTGGTCGATGGCAAAGAGGTCTTTACGACAGGAAAGGTGAATAGCGCTTCCAATAATACTAAAGTGCTCGATCTTCCCGTGGCAGGTGCCAAAGAATTGACACTGATTGTAACCGACGGTGGCAATGGTGCTGGTGGAGACCACGCTAGTTGGGCCGATGCTTATCTGACTGCTAAGAAGTAGCGAATAGACTGAAGACTGCTGCTTTAAAATATTACATACATGTCCTAAAGCTATTTATTAATACCAGAGGTGAAAAAAAAGAGTTTACTAAAAGTGCACTTGCTAGAAATCCAAGATTAGAAATTTATGATAAGTAAAAAAATGAGTGTTTTATTTGTGGTGGCCAGCCTGCTACTTTCATTTAAGGTGACGCATGCGGCGGATCCCGCATTTTCTCCCGAGCGGTATAATGTTGTCTGGGATAGCCCAAGTAAGGACCAGCATGGTTCCATGCCACTGGGCAATGGATCCACGGGTATTAACGCTTGGATTGAACCGAACGGCGACCTGATCTTCTATATTTCTAGAACCGATTCGTGGGGTGGGGACGGAACCTTGCTGAAGCTCGGCCGAGTGAGAATTACGCTAAATCCCGCGCCCTCTACTGGTGATTTTCTGCAAAAGCTGAGCTTGAAAGATGGCATGCTTAGAGCCCGCTGCGGCGAGACCGATATCCGGCTTTGGGTCGATGCTAATCACCCGGTCATTCATGCTGAAATCAATGGATCAGAACCAAGCACGGCGACGGCCTCGGTCGAACTCTGGCGCAAGGCTGAGGATGCGGATACCGTACTTGAGAATCAGACCGACCAGCTGGGTTGGTATCATCGCAATCTTTATTCTAAAGAACCTGCGCAATTGGCAGAGACACAGGGACTGG
>CAWUTK010000047.1:0-18369 GCA_963924785.1 uncultured Opitutales bacterium | reverse complement strand
CACGTATATACGTGGAAAAGCTGGCGACACATAGTAATCAAAATTATCGTCCTCACTAAACTCACGAATCGTATCTTGAAGTGGTTGAGAATAGTTATCAAAACGAATAATATCATCAATCTGATCCTTCGAATGCGCTTTATCCAACGGTTCATAATTGCTAAGGAAATTTTCATCTATAGACAGGTCCAGCTCAGTCTGCTTGTCGTAACCGCGAATAATAGCATCATCTGGCCGTTGAAAAAAACGGTTTTCACAGTTTTCAACAAACTTGCTCGACTCACGATTCGACAATTCTCCAGCACCGCTCAATCGATGATGTGGAACAACGACTGATGCCGAAATGTCATCTTCAAACGAAAGCTTTCGAGCGGGTATAAAATCTTTCCGCAAACTAAACGTCCTCCAACTCCCATCTCTAGAAAAGCCCACTCGCAAGTATTGCGTTATTAATTTTTGCCCCTTGAACCTCAACTCGCTTCCAGCAGTACCGTCAATACTATCCACGCTAAAACGGCTTCTTAAATCATCGCCCCATTTTTCTTTGTATAATCGTTTAACGATTAATAATAACTCCTTTTCATGGGAAGTTAAAGTTTCCAACCACTCATTATACTCTGGCGTGTATTCATATTTAGAGGGCGTTAACATTTTGATCACAGAACCCAACGAACGAGACGAAGATAAAATCGGGCGAGACTTACGGCCTGGTTTCCTCGGATTTTTAAAGCGCTTATGATAATCATCCTTACGACACAGGGCTTCGACTTTCGAAAAATCTTTATCAAAATTCGCAGTAATCACGGGACCCATGATCGTTGCATCCGACAAGGGCTTTGAAATTTCAGACTTTCCACCACCCGATACAGTACAGGGCTTATGACAGAAGAACCCTTCACCAATTGTCCCCACCAAGCGCCAGCGTCTGTTTGCATTCGGCTTCAGCATCTCAACTCGATAACCTGAAGGCAAAATATAAGTAATATTAGCGAGCAGCTTCATCTGGTGCGATTGCCCATCAAGAACCCATTCGATCGTCTGATCCTGTAATCGGAAGCGTGCATTCGCAGGAAGATAATAAATACTATCATACTGAATATCAACAGCATACCCTTCACCCCTTAGGGTCATAAGGCCAACATGCTTCTCTACATTTTCATTAAAAGAATAAGGAGATTTCGGAAACATCTCTTCGTAAGAGAACTCTTCACCAAGGTCATAACTCGAAAAAGCAACCGTCCCCCCCGCATGCTCTTCTTCAGCCTGTCCTAATAAATTCGCAGAGAAACTAATTTGCGTCTTAACTTCTTTCTTCGAATAACCATAATAATTATCAGCGATCACTGTAACAATACGACCGTCTTTATCTCGACAAGTCATCTTATACGCCAAGCCTTCATTATATAAATCACCCTCTTTCTCCCAACACATTCCATCTCTTTTCTGTCGATCAGTCGCATCAGACTGATTTGGAAGCCCGAGCTCTTTCTTCGTCAAACCAATCAACTGCGGAGCGAGTATAACGCAGCCGGTATGCCCCGTCCAATGATCAATATCTTGTCCTGCATCATTCTCAAACAAATAAGGATCACCTGCATTGCCAAAAATTGATTCCACAAAATCTAAATTACTCACTAAATTCCCAGGAGCAAAAAACCGTATTTCCAGAGATTTACCACTAGTAAACCCTTCCACTTCAGGGCAAACGACAGGCCTTAATAATAATGACACCCAAACCTTTGCTTTATTTTCCTGTTCAGACGTAAATGGGAGAACCTTCAATTGATCTGGCATATCAAGGGCATGCCCTAACAATAACGCTCCAACTTGCTTCGGAACGGAAATTTTGTCATTCGGGATAGGCAACCCTCCTTCAACAACATGAAAGCTACCCTTAGTTGTCCGTCGATCATGTTTAGGATTATGAATCACACCCTGTTTTACACGGTATGACTTAACAATGTCTGATTCAAACGAAGAGCCGTTTGCCGGTAATGACAACATTCTCGACACCCCATGCCGATCCATAACCAATGTCGAAGAAGGTAGACGAAGCGGTGTTGGCAGTTTGCAATCAGCAAAATAGCTATCCAGGAAATCTTGAATCCGTTGATCTACCGGAGCCAAGTGATTCGACAATAAACGTCGCTGTTCTCTATAATTGGCAATAAAGGCCTGAGACAAATTTATCACCGGATAATCTTCCGTATTTCCGTAAATCGGACAACCTAAAGCAGACAGCTTCAAGTTAATATATTCAATCAATTTACCCTTACGTTCATCGCTAAAAACAGAACTTAGATTTATACCCAACGACTTCTTAATATCCATAGGATAAATTAATGAATTTAGAGGAAAACATACAAGAATTTAACAACAAAAGTCTATTGACAAAAAAAACGACTCATATATCTACGTATGCTCTCTATCCAATAAGAGACGGGGATGCATTAAGATATTAAAAATAAGACTACTAGGAAAGATAATGAGTAAAGGTAAAAAAACTACCAAAAAAGCGGTTGCAAAAAAAACGGTTACAAAGAAAATTGCGGCTAAAAAAGCTCCTGTAAAAAAGGTAACGGTTAAAAAGATTGCTGCGAAGAAAGCTCCGGCAAAAAAGGTAACGGTTAAAAAGGTTGCTGCGAAGAAAGTTCCGGCAAAAAAGGTAACGGTAGAGAAAACCGGTAAAAAAACAACTCTCTTTGCAAAATGCGATGTTGGATTCGGCAACGCGTTATTCATCCGCGGCGAAGAAGCAGAACTCTCTTGGGAACAAGGGTTTCCAATGGAAAACATTTCAACAGACGAATGGAAATGGTCAACTACCCTCTCCGTCAAATCAATCGATTTTAAACTATTGATCAATGATCACATCTGGTCAAATGGAGAAAACTTTGTTGCCAAAGGCGGCGAAGTTTCTATTGTTCAAGCTTCATTTTAGTGAAAACAACTCGGAGCGAAGCAATTTCGTTCCGAGTTATTTAAGCCCTCTAACCTCAATCCTGCCATGCTGAACAAATTCATATTTCTACTTCTAGTTTCCCCTATTGTCCTTTTTGCGCGTATTGGTGAAAACCAAAAAGTGATAGAGAAACGCTTAGACAAATCCCATGCAGGAGACGCCTATGACGAATCTGCGCAAGAAAACTTAAAAAGTAGAGTTTCTTACAAAAAGATCTTCCCCCACCTCGAAAAGATGAACCAAGATTACGAAATCGTGGTTTATTGGAAAAGTGATGATGGGGAAGCCCCGTCAAAACTCAAACTCCCAAAACCGATGAAAATAGGTTGGGACTATCATGTGGTGTACCTCAAGGGTGTTTCGGTGCTAGAATATTATAAGAAAAATGGTGGGGTAAAGATAAACGACTTCGAACTTTCTGGACTGTTCCTCATTAATGCTAAAAGTGAGCTGAAGCCTTATAAACCTACTTTCACAGAGGAAAATCCACAAAAGAAAGAAGATAAATCCTATATCGGATATAATTATAAGAATGAAAGTGGCTCAATCAGAGCAATGTTTAATCCAAGAAGTAAAATAGATCTCATGATCTTTAACAACAAATTAGATCAAAGATTACTTTTAATGAATGATTCTATTCAAAGTGAACAAAAAATAGAAAACAAGAAAAACCTCAGAAACTCACTTGAGGGTTTTTAAAAAAAACTAAGCGCATCTTTTCAATCCAGGGTTCGCAAACGATGCTGACTCTGGATTTTTAATTTCTGAAAACGAACATCAAAAATGAATTACCCATTACTCAACAATTACTCTATTCCAGCCATTGATTTCGTCAAAGGGCAAGGTTCCTATGTATGGGACAGCAACGGGAAGAAATATCTAGATTTTTCTTCCGGTATAGCCGTTAACAATCTAGGCCACTGCCACCCGGCGTGGGTCAAAGCCATTAGCGAACAAGCCCAAACACTTGTGCATTGCAGTAACCTATACGGAATCCCCGTCCAACGAAAATTAGCCCAATCACTCATAGATAAAATTGGCCCTGGGAAGCTATTTTTCTGTAACAGTGGAACAGAAGCAAATGAAGCACTTCTAAAATTTTCACGACTTTTCGGCAAAGGAGAATCAACCCATGTTGTTTGTGCAGAAGAAGCATTTCATGGACGGACATTTGGCAGTATGAGTGCAACACCACAAGCCAAAATACAAAATGGATTCAAACCCCTCTTGGACAATTTTTCATTTGCTCCCTTAAACGATATTGAAGCATGGAAAGCCTTGGTCACAGGCAAAACAACCGCCGTTTTACTTGAACCGATACAGGGCGAAACAGGGATCAATGTTGCCGAGGTGTCATTCTTAAAAGAACTCAAAGCCCATTGTGAATCGACAAACACTCTTTTCCTGCTCGATGAAGTTCAAACAGGGATTGGTCGCACAGGCACCTTCCTCGCACACGAACCATCAGGTGTCATTCCAGATGGGGTCGCCTTAGCAAAAGGCCTAGGTAACGGCTTCCCTATTGGAGCCATTTGGATTAACGAGAAACATGTAGACCTATTCACTCCTGGTTGCCATGGTAGCACTTTTGGCGGATCCCCTATGGCATCGACTGCAGCCTTAACAACACTTCAGGTTATTGACGACGAGAATTTACTTAAAGCAGTAAACGAACGAAGCAAGCCTTGGATAAATAAACTAAACAACCTTGCTGACACTCATTCGACAAAAATAAAAGCGATTAAGGGAGTTGGTTATTTAATTGGTATAGCAATGCATTCAGACATAACTAAAACCATTGCCTCACTCACTGAAGCGGGTCTAATAACAGTTCCTTCAGCAAACAACGTTATTCGCCTTCTTCCACCGTTAAACGCATCCAACGATGAACTAAACGAATCCATTCGGATCATTAACACCATTTTAGAAAAAACCACATCATGAAACATTTCCTACACGACACCGATTTAAGCGTTGAAGACATCACTCAAATATTCGACCAAGCGGCCCTTCTAAAAAGCTCCCGCACAAGCAGCCAACCGCCTGTGCTTAAAAACCAAACATGGGGTCTGATTTTTTATAAAAACAGCACACGCACACGTATTTCTTTCGAAGTGGGCATCAATGAACTATCAGGCAATGCCATATTCCTCGACAACAATTCCATACAAATTAACCGCGGTGAAAGCATTCAAGATACAGCTCAAGTTCTATCACGCTACCTTCATGGATTGATCATTCGAACGCATGAGCATGAAATCATCGAAACTTTTGCTAAAAATGCGTCCATTCCAGTCGTTAATGCCCTCACGAACTTCTTACACCCGTGCCAAACATACACCGATGTTTTTACTATTCTTGAGCAATTAGGAAAAGGATCACTTGCTTCCCTTTCAGATTTAGAAGGAAAGAAGGTTGTTTTCTTCGGAGATACTGCCTGCAACATGGCCAATTCATGGATACTCATCGCGAAATTATTTAAAATAAATCTCGTTTTATGTGGACCAGAAGATTTTCGCCCAAAAGAAAAAATTATTTCATTCTTAGATAATCAGAATATGGACTCAGGGATAACTTTCTGTTCAGACCCTAAAGCGGCTGCCGAAAATGCAGACGTTTTATATACAGATGTCTGGGTTAGCATGGGAGATGAAGCTGAAGCTCGAAACCGAATCAACATTATGCAGCCCTACTCAGTCACTCCTGCATTACTGAAACTGGCGAAACCTAGCGCTATATTTATGCACTGTATGCCGACCCACCCAGGAATGGAAGTCACACAAGATGTTTTAGATTCCCCGCAAGCGATTTTGTACGATCAAGCCGAAAACCGATTACACGTCCAAAAAGCGATTTTAGCCCATTTGGCGGAAGTGAATAGAAAATAGGAATTTGCTTGTCGAGCATACGTATTTTTCTAGTATACTAGCCATAATGGCTAATAACTTCATATTTTCATCAGAATCAGTCGGAGAAGGACACCCCGATAAAGTATCTGATTTCGTTTCAGACAGTATTTTGGACGCTTGCTTAGAGCAAGATCCACACAGCCGTGTTGCTTGCGAGACACTGGTTAAAAGTAATTGCGTGATTATCGCTGGAGAAATCACCACAAATGCTAAATTCAACTACGAAAAAGTTGCGAGACAAGCAGTTAGAGAAATCGGGTATATCAATGATGACGATGTATTCCACGCTGATAAAGTATTTTTCACGAACCTTATCACAGCACAATCTTCTGACATCGCTCAGGGCGTTGATGCAAAAGGGGCTGACGGCAAGAAAACTGAAGAACAAGGTGCTGGTGACCAAGGAATTATGTTTGGTTACGCTTGTGACGAAACGCCTGAATACATGCCTGCTCCAATAATGTTTGCTCATCGCCTGCTTCGAAAAATGGCTGAAATCAGACATGGTGGCAGTCAGCCTTGGTTGAGACCTGACGTAAAATCACAGGTAGCAGTAGAATACATTGATGACAAAATCGCTAGTATTAAAAATGTTGTTATATCAACTCAACACGCTGCTGACATATCACACTCGGAAATTGAGAAGTTTTGCATCGAAGAAGTCATCAAAAAAGTGCTTCCTGCAGAATTACTTTCCGATTCAACAGAATATTTAATCAATCCAACTGGAAAATTTGTTATCGGCGGACCTCAAGGCGACGCTGGTTTAACTGGACGTAAGATCATCGTTGATACTTATGGCGGTTGGGGCAGACATGGTGGAGGCGCTTTCTCAGGAAAAGATCCATCTAAAGTTGATAGATCAGCGGCATACATGTGTCGTTGGGTTGCAAAACATATCGTTGCAGCAGGTTTAGCAACTAAGGTAGAATTGCAAGCAGCGTATGCCATTGGATATCCTCACCCAACGAGTATCAAGGTTGATACATTCGGAACAGGAACTCAGTCTGATGAAAAAATAGTAGAACTTGTGAGTAAAGTTTTTAGCTTCAAAGCGGCTGATATTGTTTCACAACTTGACTTAAAACGCCCGATCTACAAAGCAAGTACCAATTATGGCCACTTCGGAAAAGAAGACATGCCTTGGGAGCAACTTAGTAAGCTCGAAGAGTTGAAAAGCGCGATATAGTTTAAACAGTAAATTTAGTCCTAGGCAAAATTAGCCAACAAATACAAAAAATATGAGTGATAAGAATGATTATAAAGTTGCAGATATCTCATTAGCAGAATTCGGCAGAAAAGAAATAAGTATAGCAGAAAGCGAAATGCCAGGATTGATGGCAATTCGTAAAAAATATTCAGGTGAGAAGCCTCTCAAGGGAGTAAGAGTTATGGGGTCATTACACATGACCATCCAAACGGCTGTTCTTATTGAAACACTTGTTGATATTGGAGCAGATGTTCGCTGGTGTAGTTGTAATATTTTCTCAACACAAGACCATGCAGCTGCAATTATCGCAAAATCGGGCGTACCCGTTTTTGCTTGGAAAGGCGAGACTCTAGAAGAGTACTGGTGGTGCACAAAACAAGCGCTTACTTGGCCAGACGGAAAAGGCCCACAATTGATAGTTGATGACGGTGGCGACGCTACCCTTCTCATCCATAAAGGCTTCGATCTTGAAGATGGAGATGATTGGGTCAATACACCTGCTGAAAGTATCGAGGAAGGTTGTATTAAAGATCTTCTTAAACAAGTTCACTCTGAGTCCAAAGATCATTGGCATAAAGTAATGGCTGAATGGAAAGGTGTTTCGGAAGAAACAACAACAGGTGTCCATCGACTTTATCAAATGTTTGAAAAAGGTAAACTTAAAGTTCCTGCGATCAATGTTAATGACTCTGTAACAAAATCTAAGTTCGACAATCTATATGGTTGTAGAGAATCACTCGTTGATGGAATCAAACGTGCTACTGACGTAATGATCTCTGGTAAAGTTGCTGTGATTTGCGGATACGGAGATGTGGGCAAAGGTTGCGCACAAGCTTTACGCGGACAAGGCGCAAGAGTAATTATCACTGAAATCGATCCGATCTGTGCATTACAAGCGGCAATGGAAGGTTTTTCAATTATGCCAATAGAAGATGCGCTTCCAACAGGTAATATCTACGTTACAACAACGGGAAATAAGGACATCATTACGTTTGACCACATGTCAAAAATGAAAGACCAAGCAATCGTTTGTAACATCGGTCACTTTGACAATGAAATCCAAATGGAAAAACTGGATAACGCGAAAGGTGTGACTAGGGACAACATCAAACCTCAAGTGGACAAATACAAGTTTGATTCAGATGGACACGAAATCTTCGTTCTAGCTGAAGGTCGCCTTGTAAACTTGGGTTGCGCAACAGGCCATCCTTCGTTTGTGATGTCTAATTCTTTTGCAAATCAAGTGCTAGCACAAATCGATCTGTGGAATAACTTAGGAAAATATGAACCAGGCGTTTATCTTCTTCCAAAAATTCTTGACGAAGAAGTTGCTCGTTTACATTTAGAAAAAGTTGGCGCTAAGCTAACAACACTAACCAAAGATCAAGCAGAGTACATTGGTATTTCTCCAGACGGTCCTTATAAACCTGAGCACTACAGATACTAATTTATATTCAGTATTCATTTACTTAAAAGAGGCGGCAATGGTTAAATTGTCGCCTCTTTTTTTTTGATTTTTAGCAGTCCATGAAATTCCATTCCACAGAAAAGAAGGTAACGCTAAGCGTACGCGAATTTTCTGAATTCAAAGTGGGACCTCAAGACAAACGTTTCCATACATTAAGTAATGAAAGAGCTAGGATTGGCCAAGCATTCCACAAATCAGAACAAGAAAAAGTTCTCGCAGAATACCCCAATAATTCAAAATTCGAAGTTTCGATTAAAGGAAACTTGAGCTTCGATGATTGGACAATTGAGCTTAATGGAAGAATAGACCAGGCGATCACCTCCGGAAAACAAATTCTATTGATTGAAGTTAAAACAATTTCACGGCCACTGCCTCAAAGCGTCGAGGAAATCCATTCGAAATACGCATCTTATTTCATTCAACTCGCCTGTTACCTCAAACTTTACAGCCAAACACACGAGCCTTTAGATCAAGAAATCAATGGAGCCATTCAATTCATCAATATAAACGATGAAACGTCCCATGTGGTCGAACTTCCCCGCACGTATAACGACCCATTGAAGAAACAATTCGATGAACTCCGCCCTTTTCTAAATATAAACTGGAATGCCAAAGAACGCCTCAAGAAGCTTGAGTTAAAATCACCCTTTAAGATCTGGCGAGATGAACAATTAACAGCAATGAGTGAAATCGAAGAAGCCAACCTTCGATCGAAATTCATTTTATTTGAAGCACCAACAGGTTTCGGTAAAACAGCCGTTGTCCTACAACAAGCCATGGCTCAACTCCATCAGGGACAAGTAGAACGAGTCATTTATTTAACAGGAAAAACAACCGGACAAATCCAAGTAATCAACCATTTGGATTTAATGCTACCCAAAGAACCTTCATTACGGTTTCTCCGAATAAGAAACAGAGAGAAACATGTATCACAATGTCCCCTCATGCACTGCTCAAAAGGAAGAACTTGCTCTAGTGATGCAGTAGCGCAATGGAACGAAAGTGGACTCTCAATGAATTTGTTAATGGAAAAACCTCCATTAAGATTTAAAGAAATAATCAGTCTAAGTAATCAGTATTCGATTTGCCCCTATGAAATTACAAGAATGCTGCTCCCCTACAATGACATGTGGATCGCTGATTTCAATTACGTCTTCAATCCTCAAAATCGCTCATTTCTTTTTTCACAAGCCGGATTCAATCCTGAAAAAACCCTTCTTATCATCGATGAGGCTCACAATCTCGCATCTAGGAGTGAAGATGCGTTGTCAACGTCACTCACTCATTTTGATGCAGAAAAAGCACTTCAAGATCTCCAATACAATGACTTCGCAATAAACATCCTTTCTGCCTGTAATGAATTAATGACTTTTCTCAAAGATGTGACTTTTTGTGAAAAACTAAAACCAGCAAGAAGCACAGAGTTTATACCTTTAATAAAGTCACTCGATGAAGTATTTAAAAAAACCAATCACGACATTCGGGCTTTAAAACCGACGACACTGGACTTTCTAAGAACCGTTTCATTAGTCCTCAAATTAACATATAACCCAAATAGCAAAGTCCTGCTGTGGTCTTCTAAGAACAAATCACTTTCCTGCTCTACAGTAGATGCCTCAGCTGAAATACATGAAGCAATGAAAGAGTTCTCTTCCTGCATTATGATGTCTGCATCACTTTCACCTCTGGCTCCTTTCATTAAAACATGCGGTATCAATCCATTAGACTATGAACCCGTAATAGGTTTTTCTCAATGGCGAGAAAACGCATACGATGTCTGCATCGATACTCGAGTGGACACTCGCTACAAATCACGCGAAGCCTCTTATCAAACAACCGTTGAAACAATCCAAGCGTTTAGCGAATCTCCGACTGGAACCCTCGTAGTATTTTTCCCTTCGTACAAGTACGCCGAAATTATTCACGATCAATTCACGAGCCTCTATTCTTCATACAACATTTATTTACAAGCAAAGAAACAACCTTTCAATCAAGAGCAATTCATTGAAAATGTTCTCAAAAGTGCCGATATTGTATTTTTAATCCTCGGAAGCATCTATTCCGAAAGCATCGATACGCTTGGTGGAAAAGTTAATAAAGCAATGATTATTAGTCCTTCACTGCCCTTAGTCAGCCCTGTACAAAAAGCTAAATCCAAAACCCTTCGAATGGATGGCTATAACGAAGACCAGCAATTCACTTCTACATACAAAATACCTGGCATCAATAAAGTAAACCAAGCTCTCGGGCGATTTGTTCGAAAGCCTGACCAATCAGCAAAGGTCCTACTCCACTGTCAACGATTCTCAGACTCCAGCTATAAAGAGTTGCTAGCTCCTGAATATCAAAATGCTGGCTTAATCGAAACAGATAACGACCTTGAACACTGGCTAGCTTTAGACTAGGAAAAGTAACAGATCCCAAAAGATGTTTTCTCTAAACCAGTTGAAAACACAGAGCTTAAATCCCTCTGAGGTTAATTATAAAAAGGGTTTTTACTCTTCGAACTTTCCACCTTCAATCATCTTGACATAGTTTTCTACGAACTGCTTTTTACTCATCTTTCCATGAGCCACTTCCTGTAGCATATTATCAATATTTTCCTTCTCATTCTTCAGCTGTACGTGTGAAGAATGAGCACACCCGCTAGTTAAAGAGAGAACCAACATCCCAGAACCTAAAAAAAAACCTATTCCTTTCATAAACAACACCTTAAAACACTTAAAACCCTCTCTCGCATTCCAAATAAAACGAGAATTAAGGGTTAAGTTTCTAATAAAAAAAATCCCTCTGTCGAGAAAAATTTATTCACATTTTAAATTCAGATTAAACCAACGCACCGCCACAACTCGAACCAGTCCCAGCAGTGCATCCGAAGCAATGGCTCCCTGTTTTTATTTTTAAAGAAATCAGTTCATCCAGATCTAAATCCCACAAAAAACGATCGCCATTTTCACCCAACGGCATTTTCTGCATTTGATTAAAATCGCAATCAAAAACCCTACCTTGCCAATCAACATTAATCGTATTTCGACACATCAAAGTAGGAATAGTAGAACTATTAAAATTATCTTCAAGCAGAGTCATATAAGACGCATATTCATCATTACGTTTTAGGTAAGAGGTATATCGACCTACCGGAATATTGGTTATCGCAAACAGATGATTAAACTCTATTTCAAACTGCTCCTTTAACTCTTTTTTATAATCGGCTTCAAGGGCACTCTGTTCTGGTGGCAAGAATGTTCCATTTGGATTATAGACCAAATTAAGCAAAAGGTTTCCGGTTCGACCGTATCCCAATTTATTCAAAACATTTAGGGCCTTTATACTGCTATGAAAAACACCATCGCCTCTCTGTTCATCCACATTATCGCTAGAATAACAAGGCAATGAAGCAACCACCTCAAGTTGATGCTCTTTAAAAAATTCCGGCAACCACTCAAAACCCGGTTCGACTAGAATCGTCAAATTACAACGGATAATGATTCGCTTTAAAAAATCGAGTTTTTTCATTTCCTCAACAAAATAGCGGAAATCAGGGATCATTTCTGGGGCACCCCCAGTAAGGTCAACGGTGCTTAACTTCGATTTCTCAAGCCAATCAAGAATCGAATCTATCGTCTCACGAGTGATAATTTCTTTTCGATTTGGCCCCGCATTCACGTGACAATGAGAACAGGTCAAATTACAAAGTTTCCCAACATTTATTTGCAAAATTTCCGATTCGCCTCGGATCAACTCTAAATTTTCGGCTAAGAGCTTTTCTTCGAATTTATTCATTTAATAGATTTATCAATTATTCAACAATCGGGTACTTATACTGCTTCCCTTCATAGTTGCGGAACACAATCTCTTTATCATCTATCTTTTCAATATAATCTGGATTTATCGGAACCTTTCCTCCCCCTCCCGGTGCATCTATCACAAACTGAGGAACAGCAAAACCTGTCGTAAAACCTCTTAAACCTTTGATAATCTCAATCCCCTTGCGAACATCCGCTCGTAAATGGGCACTTCCCGTAATCAAATCACATTGGTATAGGTAATAAGGCCGAACCCTCATCATCAGTAGTTTATGAATCAAGGTTCTCATCGTTTCTAAATCATCATTAATTCCCTTTAGCAGAACCGACTGGTTCCCTAGAGGCACTCCTGCATATGCCAATTTGGTACAAGCTTCCATTAACTCCCCCGTGCACTCTTTAGGGTGATTCACATGAATATTCATCCAAACAGGCCCATGTTTCTTAAAAACATCAGTCAATGACTCTGTTATTCGTTGAGGAAGAAATACAGGCACTCGGGAACCGATACGAACCAACTCAACATGCGGTATCGCCTTTAAACGGCCGATTAGATAATCTAGCTTCTCATCTGATAACAGCAAAGGATCCCCTCCACTCAACAATACATCGCGTATAGCGGGATTCGACTCGATATAATTTATTCCTTCTTCCAATTCAGGGTGAAAGTTATAATCTTGAGCATTTGAAACCATACGACTTCTTGTACAATATCGGCAATAAGCGGCACATCTGTCGGTAACAAGAAACAGCACCCTATCGGGATAACGATGAACAATTCCCGAAACCGGCGAATGAGAGTCTTCTCCCACTGGGTCTAATAGTTCATCTGCACTAACAAACGCCTCCTTGTCCAGAGGAACAACCTGCCTGCGAATAGGACAATTAGGGTTATCCGCTTCAAATAAATTCAAATAATAAGGAGTTATGGCAAATAAAAGCTTGTTCTTGGCCATATCACAACCACTGATCTCTTCGTCAGTCAAAGTGATATGTTCCTCCAGTCCCGCTTTTGTGGTTACCCGGTTCCTTAACTGCCAACGCCAATCATTCCATTGATCAGACGGAATACAATCCACCTCATCTACTTCATCGCAATCACTCTCACATCTACATTCAGAATACATAACTAATAATTATAAAAAAACATAATTAAAAGAATTGCACAAGTTCAAGCTTCCTTTTTTGATAAAAGAGTATGTTAAATAAAAATTCGGCAATACTGGCATTTGAGGATGGTAGCGTATTTGAAGGCATTGCATTTGGTGCAAAAACAACTGAAGTGGGTGAAGCAGTCTTCAATACAAGCGTTACCGGTTATCAAGAAATTTTAACAGATCCTTCTTATTTTGGGCAAATCGTCACTATGACAACTCCCCACATTGGAAACTACGGAGTAAACGAAGAAGACATTGAAGCAGACAAGCCTATGGTTAAGGGCTTCGTCGTCAAAGAACTCAGTAAAGTTTATAGTAACTGGCGAGCAACGCATTCCTTAGGCGATTATCTGAAAGAAAACGGTATTCCTGGAATAGAAGGCGTTGATACTAGATCCATTACAAAAAAGCTCCGCACTGCAGGTGCAATGAAATGCTGCTTAAGCACTGAAGGCCTTTCAAAAGAAGAAGCCGTCGAAAAAGCAAAAAACTGGAAGGGTCTCGAAGGGGTTGACTACGCAAAAGAAGTTACATGCGCAGAACCATACGAATTCGACCCGGACTTCAAGCTCAGCGAAACATTCGCCCTAGTGGGGACAACAATTCAACCTAAACGACTCGATAAATCTGAATTCACAGTAGCTGCAATAGATTTTGGTGCGAAAAAATCAATTTTCAAACGGCTCCGATACCACGGTTTCAAAGTCCAGGTTTTTCCTGCAACAGCATCTGCAGAAGAAATCAAAGCCATTAAGCCAGACGGCCTATTTCTATCCAATGGCCCAGGGGATCCCTCTCCTGCAACATATGCACATGAAACCGTCAAAGAACTAATCAAAGAGCTCCCAACATTCGGAATTTGTTTCGGCCACCAAATAATTACTCACGCGATTGGAGCAAAAACTTATAAATTGAAATTTGGTCATCGAGGCGGAAACCAGCCCATTAAAAATTTAGAAACAGGGAAAGTTTTTGTTACAGCTCAAAATCACGGTTTCGCATCAACAAAAGAAGAAGTCGAAGCAAACGATGCTATTGTGACAGAGATCAATTTAAACGACGACACAGTAGCTGGGATTCGCCACAAGACGCTCCCTGTATTCTCCGTCCAATATCACCCGGAAGCATCTCCTGGACCACATGATGCCGATTTCTACTTTGAGAACTTCTATAAAATGATCGAAGAGCATCAAAGTGAAAAATCTTGAAAAGTTTATAAATAAAATTAACTGGGATGATATAAACCCAGTTCAAATAAAGCGGCTAATATCATTCGCAAAAGACGAAGACCTCTTAGGCATAGGTCTCATCCAAAAACCAATGTTCACTGAAGATGTCACAACTTCAGCCTTAATCTCCAACAAAACGGCTAAAGTCAACATTGTCGCCAGACAAGACCTTACCCCTTGTGGCTTAAAACTAATCCCATTAATAATCAACTGCTACGAATCCGATAGCAGTTTCACTATTTTGATTAATGATGGCCACCTAGCCAATCAAGGTGAGGTCCTCGCAACAATCCAAGGGCCGTCGGCTGAATTACTCATAATGGAACGGGTCATCTTAAACTTTATTCAACATCTTTCAGGAATAGCAAGTAACACTCTCCTATACTCAAACGCATTAAAAGACTCTGACACCAAACTGCTCGATACGCGAAAAACCACCCCTGGATATCGGTTTCTTGAAAAATATGCAGTTGTGACTGGTGGTGGTTACAATCATCGGCTTGGACTCTTCGATCGAATCCTTATCAAAGACAATCATCTCGCTTCGGAAAGTGCTATCGTTGGCGAACGCCTATTTGATGCCATTAAACGCGCAAAGCAATTCAACAACCAACTTTTGGTCGAAGTTGAAGTTGATAGCATTGAACAAATAGAGCCTGTTCTTAACGCAAAAGCCGATGCCCTCCTTCTTGACAATTTCAACAATGCTGACTTAAGTGCAGCTATTGATCTCATTAAGAATAAAGCGGTAACGGAAGCAAGTGGAGGAATCACCCTTTCTAGGCTCAATGAAATCAAAAGCCTAGGCTTGGATTTCATTTCGACTGGAGCACTCATTCACCAAAGCAAATGGGTTGATATCGCCTTCGACTGGGATTGTTAACTTATAAAAAGCAAAAAAACTACTGCCCAATCGCTTTAATCAGTTGCTGAAACCACTCTTGATTCACATCAAAAGGCTTGCCCCCTTTAATACGATCAAACTCTATGGCTCTCAACACATCGCCTTGATCTTCATCATGACCGATGACACCGCCTTCTCTACGAAGAGCGCACTCAACTCCTAAATCAACGCAACCTTTAATCAGACGAAGATCTTTCGCATTAGGAGCTGCAGAACGAGCAAAATAACCGCTCTTCTGAACAAGCACCTTATCTGCGTTAATCATTTTTGAAAATTGTTTCGCAAACCACTGCCCTGGGTTTACCGCATCAAGTTTAACATGACCAAAAGCATCTCTAGGAACGACCTCACCTTGAGACTCCAGTTCCTTAACAATACTTTTAACCCCAGCTCCTTCACTTATAAACAAGTTAACGCAGTCATTTTCATCCATCACCTTAATCAAGCGTTCAGACTCCTTTTGAATATCAATATCCATTTCTGGAATAAACAAACCATGAATATCAAATGCAGAACGGCTTAATCCCAACTCAGGAATGAAGGATTTTTTCAACAATCGATCTCGATACTCAGCAGCTGTTGCCGCCGTCAAGTAACCACAATCTCGCCCCATGACTTCATGGATGATCAACATTCTTGGATTAGCAGTACTTTCATTCACCACGTTCTCAAAATACACTGCACCTTGTTCCGCCGCTGTATACGCCCCAAGACTTTGACGAATAGGGATCACATCATTATCTATTGTTTTAGGTAAGCCAATAACCGTTAACTCATAACTATTCTCTTTTAAAAAATTTGCTAAATCTGCTGCAGTCGTATTCGTATCATCTCCACCTATAGTATGCAAAACATCAACGCCATCTTTAACTAATTGGTCTGCGGCAACTTTCAACGGCGTTTGCCCTTCTTTGACCAAGCCTCTTTTCAAGCAATCTTCGACATTCGTCAATTTTACACGACTGTTACCAATAGCACTACCGCCCCATTCATGCAACGCTTCTGCATGCTGGCGAATCTCTGGAGTAATGGCAATCGACTCTCCAAGCAATAAGCCCTTATAGCCGCCTTTGTACGCAATCATTTCAATCTCTGGAGCGATCTCAGAATAACGCTCAATAAACCCACCAACTGAAGTTGATAAACAAGGAGCCAATCCACCGGCGGTTAAAAATGCAATTTTCTTCGCTCTCATAAAAACTAATCCTTCAAACTTTTCGCTAATGTATCATATTCATTTACGGCTTCAGTTAAGCCCTCAAAAAGGTCATCTTTTTCAATTTTAGCAATATCCATCAATTTAGCATTTGGCTCATAATTCTTATACAAAGTGCGAATTTGAGTTTTAATCATTTGACGAGGCAAATCAGCAAACGCCTGTTTACAAATAGATAACAATGATGCCATCACCTCATCTTTACCTGCCGCTTCAGGAACATCTTGAAATTTGATCGGACGAGTCAAATCATTTGCGAAATTCCATTTCTGTAAAAGTAACGCCCCTGCTTCATAATTATCAAAACCTAATAATTCATCTTCTTTCTGTGGCGTCAATTTTTCAGTCAAACCATCTAGCGCTGAGATACCGGTATTAATATGATAATGGTTAATCAGCATTTGACCAATTGAATGCAACAATCCAACCGTGTAAGCAATCCCACCAACAGGCATCGAATAGTTTTTCAATGACTTAGATCTGTGAGACAAAAACTGCATTAAAGTAGCCGTCAAAACAGATTTTTCCCATAGCTCATCGGGACTCAATCCATAGATCTCGAGCTCATCAGACAAAACTTGACCAGAAGCCACTAAGCCAATCATTTTATAAGCTTCAGAAAATCCAATCCGATTCATCGCTTCTTCCACCGTTAAACAATAAGAAGAAGCCGAATAATAAGCACTGTTACTCAATTTAACGATATGAGAAACCAACGTTGGATCCTTCTCTATCAAAAGAACAATATTGCCCATACTTGAGTTAATATCACCCAGTAACTGCTGGAGTTTTGGCATAATCTGCAAAGTAGCAGGCAATGTATCAATTGAATCAATAACTGTCGTAAGCTCCAAAGGCGGTTCAGACAATTTAGACTGACACAAAAAACACTTAAATGTCAGGTTCTTGGCAGCTTCAAGCGGAAACGCCGCTGTATGGTTTGGACAATCTGTATTAACGCAACGGTAACTCACTATATTTTCTTAAATTTTGGCTTAGTAAACTTAAATAACAACTATATCTATGCTATTTAAACGGCGATTCTTATATTATTAAGCAGTATTTCGTCTTTAGGCTAAACCTCAATTGTTTTTTTAAAATAAACATAAAAAACGAAGCAGAATGGACACATCTGTAAAATTAAGTAAAATATCCGAAACAATTAGGGGATTTACCCTATTTTATTAATCCACGATATATGGTTTAATAATCGCATGAAGTTTCTACGCAAAAAAGGCTTATTAGAAAAAAGCATTATCCTCATTTTTCTGCCTCTTCACGGATTTGCGTTTTTTTGAGACGAGAATCTCCGCTCGAAGATCACGGTATTGAGTTAATCTCTATCTTATGGTTTTACCCCTAGCGGGTTTGGGGCGGCAATGAGCCCCATTTTTTGTAATAAATATAGATTCTTGTAAAGATGTGCTGATTGTCGTTTCTTTTAGTTTAAACGAAAAAAAGGAAACATTATGACAACCAGCAATTTATACCATACACAAGGAATCCGA
>CAWUTK010000046.1:0-9208 GCA_963924785.1 uncultured Opitutales bacterium | reverse complement strand
AAAAATCAAGTTTACTCCGACGAAATTTTCATCCATTCTCATAAACTTGATTTTAGAAATCTTCATATTGTGGAACATACAAGAATAGAAGGAAAAGAAGATGAAGGATGCTTCGTTTTTCATTAACAACTCATCTACACGAATCCTCGCTAATGTAAAAAGAAGGTTAATGTTAGGAAATGAGTTTAACCACGAACCACACTAAAGGCACGAACTCAGATTCTTAGAGTTTAAATCTTGAAGATTATGGAGTTTATACTTTGGAATTATAATTCAGCTAATAAGGAAAAATACGTTTCATTATTTCTTAAATTCCTTATTCATTTCGTTAGTGAAGATTAGTGCCAATTAGTGGTTAAATCGTTAAGATTATATTTTTTAATCTAGCAGCGTTTTGTGAATTCTGTGCCTTCTGTGGTTCACCTTTTAAAGAATCCCGTTTCGTGCTTTTCGTGTATTTCGTCGTTAGCTAACGCAACCCCTGTTTCAAGTTCATGCTTATTCCGTAATCCAGAAAAGTTGCTTCCAGTGTTTTCTCCATCATTTTCCTGAATAGGTCCTGCTGTCGATCGGCCATTTTGTGTTATCATGTTTAACTCTGTAGTTAACTGCTCTGTCATTTCAGGTTTTTCTTTATAAAGATTTTTTGTTTCTGAAACGTCATCCTTCAAATTATACAGAGCCATCTTTTTAATGTGAGCAGACAGAATCATCTTCCAATCTCCAGAACGATAAGCAAAACGACCATCATAGTCATGATGAACAAATCGTGTTTGCATTAAAGCTCCCAGCTTTCACTGCAGCTGGCAATTGAAGTAAAAACGGCACTCGGTGCCCTCCTTCATCTAAGCTCCCTTTACGCCCCTTATAAATATGGCTAGGATTATGACACCGGACTTTTTTTCTTGGTCTGGCGTGAGTGACGCCTTTAACGCTTGGGACGGTTATTCACAGACAGGATTGTCCGTGCTACATTGAAACTTAATCGGAGACTTCCCTCTTTTTAATCTCTCTGCGACTTTGCGTCTCGAGTGAAACGGGCGCGAGTCATTCTCATTTGTTCAAATTAGCCTTTATCTCTTTGATCGAGAATTCAAAAAGGCTTCCTTGTTCATTTGTTACGATAAGATTGTCTCCATCAAAACAAATGGCTTCACACTGCTTTGTTCCCTTCAGTTTTTTTCTAAAATGCTTTCCCCCTAAAAAAGACGGCTTTTCTTTCTCAAACAACCAAATAGAGTCATAGGTTAATACTGCCAACAAGGAATGCTCTGGAGAAAAATCAGCTCCGGTAACAAGCCCTTCTATATCAAATTCTTCATCTAGTATTAATTTATTCGATTCAAATAATTTCAATTTCGGAAACGAATATAATTTTGTTTTTTCATCACCCCTATTCTTAGTCAGAATGAAGTAATTATTATCATAGGAAAACAAGGCTTCTGCATCAAAATTCTTTTGGTCTGGAGGAAATGAATCTTGATCCGGATAATGGAAACGTATTTGCTGACCAACCCTTGTCATAGTAATTTCATATGGATTGGGTTCTGGAACCAGGAATAGACACAGATCCCTCCGAGCATTACCATTGTTACCAAAAGCGCCGATAACAACATTCCCAGATTCATCCATCGCGATATCTTCCCAATCAATATTTGACGCACCAATGATTTCAATCCCCTCATAATCGCCTTCAAACCAAACGGGTTTAATCAACACTCCATCGCGAGTCACTGCAAAGAGCCTTGCCGCATCACCCGAATCATTGTGAGTCCAATAGACATCTGCATTGATTCGACCTCGGACAATCCCAGAGGATTCATTAATCATTGAACTAACAAATTTAGCGAATGATTCTGAATGCAGACTCGAGTGAATCAAACATATCAATATACCTACTATTTGCTTCATATTTTTTTCGTCAAACGTCAAATGACCAAACCGTATTAGGGCTTACTCTCCATCTGATTATTGGACCCTTTTATCAATGACGGTAAACATTCTTACGATACTTTACTTTCATAATCTCAATTACAATTCTTTTTTCAAGAACTTCATAAACCACTCGGTAATCCCCTATCCTAATCCTATAGGAAAGCTCACTTCCAGATAGTTTTGTGAAACCTTCTGGATATGGATCGAATACAAGTTTTTCTACGGCTAAAATCATCTTAGAAACTTGATCTACTGGAATCTTTCTCAGATCCTTCTTAGTAGATTTTTTCCACTCAATCTTATAAGATGGCATCTTTGCGAAGCTCTGCAATGAATTCTTCGTGAGGAATAGTCCCCTCATCTCGCCTTTCAGCAATCGTAGCTAAATCACGAACATCTTCCATTAACTTCTCATAGCTAAAAATTTGCAAAACAACACCAGTCTTTTCACCCTGATCATTTGTGATATACTGTAAACTTGAATTCATTCTCACAATATACTCAATTCATATAAATCGTCTAATCTTTTATCTTTTTGTCCAACGTAATGAAGGAGGGGTCACGAACTTCAACCGAAGCCGTAATAATTACATTCATCGGTAAAAGACACATCATCTCAAATAAACAAACAGTGCTAGGGCTTGCTCTTAATCTAATAATCATGCCTCTTTCTCACTGGCTTAACGATATCGTATAGAACTTAATACCCCCATTTGAATTTTCTAAATAACTCTCCATTTTATTATAGGATCCAGCGATTATACCCGCATCAACTTCATCACATGCGATTTCGCCATTTTTGAAATCCCCCAATACCCTATGATTACAGAAACACATTGGGAAGGCGACGACTACATTTTGGTATTATTGAATCAATCAAAATTTGAATGCAACTAATGACACTTTTCTTCTTTCTTGTTTTCTTCTTAAATGTCTGCTTGCTGAGAAATTCAATAATGTCACTGGGGTTCATTGTTAACCCCATTGGCGGCATTGCTGAACTGGGCCCATTGCTTGATTTTAATCCATCCTTGCTCACCACTATTTTTTGCCTGTTGCTAACACAATAGTAAGTTCTTTTTTGTTCTCTCCTGCTAAGCGGCCTGAGTAAATTTCGCCTTCATTCGTTTCAATGGTCATCGTTCCATATCCCTTTGCGATCTTTTGGCTCGGAGCAACTAAAGACTCAAGCAATATTGATCGATCTTGATGAAGGCCAATCGAGTCAAGTGTGGGCCCTTGGTCTCCTCCCTTCTTTTTAATACTATGGCATTGCATACAGGCACCGACTCCCTCAAAAACCTTTTTGCCTTTCAATGAATCACCACCCTCGAGGACAATTGAATGTATATTTTTCAAATCGCTCCCAAACTCAGTAGCAATCAATTTCAAAGAATCAATTTCAGATGACAACATTGCATTATACAGATCAAGGTGAACGGCTTTCAGCAATTCATCATCCCTTTTCTGCCACAGATCTTTTAACATTTCAGTGCCGGCACTCTCATTCGCCAAGCCCTTAATCGCAGCCCTCAACAAAGGAATTTTTTTAGAAGCTAATGCTTGTTTAGCAACGGCCACACGATTAGCTGAATTTTTCTTAAAATGAACATCAACCAATGCAGCCTTCACCACTGGGTTTTTAATCGTCATCAATGCATCAACCTGTGCTCCAAAAGAATCTGCATCCGCCAATCCATAAACGACTGAAACCCGAACACTGCCAGAAGAATTGTTACTCTTAGCTAATCACAATAATGATTCATTTGATAATTTGATTTTTTATTTATTTCCAACATCAAATCCCAATGATAACATTGAGCCATTCTCTGTCTCGAGAAATTTTGTTAAGCGATTTGCGATACCAGGATTCAACTCAACTTTTCGAGCCTCGACAGGATGGTAACAACATATATGCGGCCTTTTTCGTCAATTGCAAAACTTGTCGAATTTTTCAATAAAGGATAAGCCGCAATCTGGTAACCAATTAGTCCCTCGACCTTTAATTGACCACGGAAAGGTTGGCGTTCATCAGCAGTTACTATTGTAGATATTAGAACGAGAAGTGGTAATATAGGGAAATATTTCATTCGGGGATTTACAATATTGGTTTTACTTAAATTGTTTAAATGTTTAATTTAAGACTAATATAATGGCATTAACAACATTACAGTTAAACATAGATAACAAACCGCTCGAAACTCATATCCAGAATTTCATCGATTCCTCGAATGAACGGATCGTGGCGTATCTGACAAAGGATATTAAAGCGAGAGCTCCTCGCTATGTACCTTGCGATAGTGAAGCGGTTTATAGAGCATTACAATTCATCTTCAATGAAGCAATCGCTCCGGGAGACAAATTCTGCGAATGGGGAAGCGGGCTTGGCGCAGTAACATCACTGGCCTCAATAATTGGTTTTGATGCAATCGGTATTGAATGCGAAGAAGAACTTGTCAATGAAGCAACTGCACTTGCAGACGAATTCAATCTATCCTCCACATTTGTTTGCGATGATTTCGTACCCAATGGCTTCGAATATTCCTCCGATGGGAAAGGTGATGCTTCTGCACTAACGGAAAGTAGCTTACTTCCTTCTGAGCAACTAGGCCGAGATGATATTTTTCAAAATGAATTCGAAATAGACGAATTTGACATTATATATGCTTTCCCTTGGCCCGGTGAACAAGGTCTCGTGTCAGACCTATTTGACGCCACGGCATCCGAAGACACTCTACTTGTCACTTACTGCCAAACAGGCGGTGTTGTTGTTGAAAGGAAATGTTAAAACCCGATAAAACCACCCATACAACAAAGATGATACAATTTGACAGCGTGCAAATATTTAAACATCTTATCTGAAGCCATTTATAAAATGAAGCAGATGAACAACATAAAGCGACCTAGCGGAATATTAATATTCTTAATTCTCGCTGTACTATTTCCCATTTCCTCGCTTTTTTCGCAACCAATACCTGCCGATGAGGAAATGGTGGAAAACTTCCAAATTGCCGACGTGACAACACACATGGCACTCAATCTTCTAGAAAGCTTAACGAAAAAGAGCATCTTGCGCCCCGCCGATCTCCCCCCTGTTAAATTAACTTTCAATAGCCAAAAGCCAGTAACTACAACTCAAGCCATTAAAATCCTTGAAAGCTTACTGGCCCTGAACGGAATTGCGATAACGCCAATGGGCGATGACTTACTCAAAGCAGTTCCCGTCCTTTCCATAGTGGGCCAAGTCCCAGAGCTTCTAGAAAGCACCGTGGGACTTGAACCTAGTCAAAAAATCTATACCCGATTGCTACGATTAAATTTCCTCACAACGAAACAAGCCCTACCTTTAATGGCTAGTGTTTTAACCAACGGTGCAACCAATATCATTGCGATAGAAAAAGCCAACGCAGTCCTCATCACCAATCCACTCATAAACTTACAACGAGTGGAGAAGATTCTTGAAAAGTTTGATAAACAACCAGATACCAAGGAAGAAATGCGTTTTTATTCCCTCAAGCATGTTGCTGCTACACACCTAAAACAAAAGATTGATGGAATGATTCAAACCTCTTTAAAAAGCAAACTCGAAGGAAATACAGCGATTGATCTAGACGAACGGACCAATCAGTTAATCATCTACTCTCACATCAGCAATATCCCTGTAATTGAAGCGATCATTAACCGATTTGATGTTGATGTGGCACCCATCACTAAAAGCGAAGTCTTTTACATCAAACATGCCGAAGCTCCAAAAATTCAACTCCTGATAGAACAAGTCATAACAGGATTAAAGAACAATGCTGAAAACAATAAAGAAACCAGCGCCACACCGACTCAAGGCACTCCCCCTGCTAAAAACAAACCAGTCGCGACTGCGCCTGTCACGACAGACAGCAGTCAAAACCCCAATGTTCAATTCAGCGAGTTTATTATCACTGTCGCAGATGAACGAAGTAATTCGATTCTCGCACATGGGACTCCATCTGACATTGCTTACCTAGAAGAGTTAATCAACAAGCTTGATATTCAACTGGCTCAAGTGAAAATCGAAACGATCATCGCAGAAGTCACCTTAGTAAAGGGCCAAACTCGTGGTCTCAATGCATTCAATTTTGATTACACTGCGTTAGGAACAGCGGACGGCACATCTGACTCTTATACATTTTCTGATGCAGCACTCGGGGGACTAGGAATCACAACCCTCAACTTCGGTCGACAAAGCAGTAAAGATTTAGCCTTCAATTCAATCATTGGTGTCGCAAGCTCTAAATCCAACGTTCAAGTCCTGTCTGCCCCCACCATCGTCACGACTCACAACCAAGAAGCGAGTATCAACGTCAGTCAATCAGAACCCATCGTCACGGGTTCCGTTACAGACAGTACTGGCACTAGCACTAGTAGCACTATTCAATTTAAAGACATAGGTATCCAATTAAAAGTAAAACCACTCATTGGTAGCAATGGTATCGTTCAAATGGAAATCGAACAGTTGATTGAAAACAAAGTATCTGAAGTCGTTATTGATGGGAATACACAGCCGATTATTGGAAAAAGAGAAGCAAAATCATTCGTAACTGTTGGCGATGGGGAAATCATTATCTTCGGTGGGCTACAAGAAACTCGACCGGCAAAAACAGAGAGTAAGCTTTTCATTCTTGGCAATTTACCTATCCTCGGAGACAAACTATTCACTCGTAAAAGCGATACTTCAACAACAAGGGAATTACTCATTTTCATGAAGCCCACCATTATTAAAGACGCCAATAAACAAGCTTCTGAGGCCATCAGCGAATCGATTCAAAAAGAGGACATAGAATATTACCTTGAACATAAAAAGTTTTCAGAAAAAACAGAAAAGCGATTCATGGAAAAACTTAAAGCATTTGTTACTCTAAATAAAGAATCCGAAGAGGAACCGAGCAAGTAACTAATTGAAAAATGCAATGCTCAGTTCAACTTAACCCGTATTTATTAAAAGCATCATTGCGACTTTGTCTCGTCGCACTACTTGTATTCGCAACGCTCCAAACTTCAGCTGAAGAAGCATACCAAAGCCTCAAAGAATCATCCCCCTTTTTACCAAGCGGTTTCAATTCAAAATCAAAGTCCACTTCAAATTCCAAAGGAAAAGAGGCGATTTTTCTATTCAAGGGCTATATTAAGATTGGGAAGGATCAACTTTTTGGAATTGAAGACACTGCTAACAAAAAAACCTTCTGGGTAAAAAAAGGTGAAACAGGAAAACCCGTTACGATTGAAAGCTTTGACTTAGATAAAAAAGAGTTAATTTTCACAAGTGATGGCCAGAAGATCGTGGCGAACATGAAAACGCCAGATGCGATGAAAACTGTTGCAAAAAAGAGACCTGTGATCATGTCAAGACCTACACCTTCAAGGGTCAGTACCACTAAAACAACGAGTAATCGCCCTCCCGTTAGACGAATAATCCCAAGGCGAACTATTAAACGAGTAATGCCGAGTAAACCGAGTTCTAGCTCTTCAAAATAAACTCACGCGGGGTCACCGGTCTATATGGACTCAAATCCACTACACATTTAAAGATCATGGGGTGAGAACAGATTGAAACTCCGGTTAGGAATTATTTCTCGCGCAGAGACGCTGGGGCGCAGAGGATGGGAAAAGCTCAAAAGATGAATCATATCACATCGATTCTGATTGCATTATTAGGCTTTAACATTAACAGCCTGCGCCTCTAGCGTAAGCGGGCGCGAGCTCATTTTCTTAAGTTTATGGCGTTGCCCAACTTGTTTGCACAATATTTCTACAATAGTATTATTAAGATCCTACAAGATTTTGATGTTCAAATTAGAATCCCAATACTTATGGGTAATAGAAAGCTCTCCAGTGAAACGGGCGCGAGCCACATTCTTATTGGTTCAAATTAATGAATGAAATCCACTAAAGAGATCTTCCCCTTCCGAATAAATCAAGCGTAGCCGTTTGGATTCTCTGACTGCCATTTCCAAGAATCGGCACACATATCATCCAACGTTTTCACAGCTTCCCATCCTAACTCAGCCTTTGCAAAGGCAGGATCTGCATAACAAGCAGTCACATCGCCAGAACGCCGAGCTACGATCTCATAGTTGATATCGACTCCACTCGCCTTTTTAAAGGCATTAATAACATCCAGAACGCTATAGCCAATACCCGTTCCAAGATTGTAAGTCACTAGTCCCGGTTTTTCATTAAATTTATCCAATGCCTTCAAATGACCAACCGCTAGATCCAAAACATGAATATAGTCACGAACACAGGTACCATCTTCCGTTTCATAGTCCCCTCCGAACACACTCAGCTTATCACGCTTACCAACAGCAACTTGAGTAATAAACGGCATTAAATTATTAGGAATTCCATTTGGATCTTCACCCATTGTGCCACTCTCATGAGCACCCACTGGATTAAAGTAACGTAAGAGTGCAATATTCCATTCATTATCAGAAATAGCTAAATCACGTAAAATATCCTCCACCATCAACTTAGTTCGACCATACGGACTAGCTGTTTGCAGTGGAAAATCTTCGTTAATCGGAACCGCATGCGGATCTCCGTAAACTGTCGCCGATGAACTAAACACAATATTTTTCACACCAAATTCCGTCATAACCTCACACAAAGCCAATGTGCCAATAACGTTATTTGAATAATACTTCATTGGTTTTTCAACTGACTCACCAACGGCTTTAAATGCCGCAAAATGAATCACCGCTTCAATTTTGTTCTCAGTGAAGATAACCCGCATAGCCTCTTTATCCAGAATGCTATTCTTATAAAACTTTGGTTTTTTACCCGCTAACGCTTCAATTCGCCCTAATGATTTCTCACTACTATTCGACAAATCATCAACAATGACAATTTCATGTCCTGCCTTTAAAAATTCAACAACGGTATGACTACCAATATAACCTGCTCCACCTGTAACTAATACGTTCATAATAAAGAATCATTAAAATTCCAGGGTCTATTTAACCCCAATGCTATAAGAATCATCAATTATTCGATAAAATCACGCCTCAATCAATCAAATTTGTTACATCCCTAATTTAGCAGGGTGCAATTATTTGTGCGGGGAGAGAGGTGCTAATTGTAGCGCAGACAATCATTTTTTGTAACTACTCACCTCGATAAATCGAGTTAAAATATTACTTTAGGCCAATCCGGAGCACGGATTTCCGTTAAAAGCATTTCCAAGAGCATTCCATGCATATATGTTATTTTTGCTAGCAGTTGAAATGAAAGAGCGAATTCG
>CAWUTK010000045.1:0-4928 GCA_963924785.1 uncultured Opitutales bacterium | reverse complement strand
CTTGAGGCTATTGTTGAAAAAAGCCTTAAGCAAGCGGCGTTATGGGATGAAGTGAAAGAGCGGCTTCATAAAAATGCGATAGGCCTTTCGGGAGGTCAACAGCAGAGACTTTGTATTGCGAGAGCATTGGCCGTGAAACCGGAGATCCTATTAATGGATGAGCCCACATCGGCGCTTGATCCTAAGTCGACCGCGAAAATCGAAAATTTAATAAAAGAACTACGAGATGATTACACGATAGTGATTGTGACGCATAACATGCAACAGGCGGCTAGAATTTCTCATCTGACCGCGTTTATGTATGAAGGGGTGATGGTTGAATATGATGATACCCAGAAAATATTCACAAATCCTGAAAAAAAGGAAACAGAAGATTATATTACCGGTAGATTCGGTTGATTTAATATTGGAGGAATTATGGCACAACACTTAGCAAATGAAATAGATAAACTTAAAGGATTAATGTCTGAAATGTGTTTACTTGTAGAAGAAAACACAAAGAACGCGGTCATGTCAGTCATCGACAATGATAAAGACTTGGCGCAGAAGGTCATTGATTTTGACCGGAAAATAGATCGGAAAGAAATCGCATTAGAAGAAGAGTGCTTAAAGATACTGGCATTGTATCAACCGGTAGCAATTGATCTGCGGTATGTGATTGCTTGTTTGAAGATGAATAACGAGTTGGAGCGTATTGGTGACCTGTCTGCCAATATTGCAAAGTCAGCGATAACAATCTGCGATTTAACAGGGGAGCGAAAGTTTGAGCATGATCGACTCCGGAGTATGATGGAAAAGACTCTGGATATGGTAAAGAGAACGCTCGACGCATTGTTCAATATGGATGAGGCGCTTGCAATAGAGGTTTGTCGATCTGATGATGCGGTTGATGACTTAAATAAAGAAATTCATGAAAGTGTCGCTAGACGAATTCAGGAAAAACCCGAAGACACAGAGCTTTTACTGCGAATTTTGTCCGTATCAAGGGTATTGGAACGCATTGCAGATCTGGCGACGAATATTGCCGAGGATATTTTATATATGGCGACAGGTAAAATTTTACGACATGAAGGCGCTGTCCTGTAATTTTCTGAGAAAGAAGACGTAAGGTGATCTTGCTTTCTATTGCTCAAATTTGATAGTATGTGATAAATGAGACGGAGTAAAATATTAGTAGTTGATGATGAAGAGGATATTCTAACCTTGGTTAAGTATAATCTTGCCCAAGAATCAATGGATGTTTTTACGGCTATGAGTGGCGAAGAATGCTTGCATTCTCTTGAGCGTGTGATGCCAGATCTTTTTATACTAGATTTGATGTTGCCGGGTCTGAGTGGACTAGATGTTTGTCGAAAGCTGAAGTTAGATCGAAAAACTCAATCGATCCCGGTTATTATGTTAACGGCGAAGAGTGCGGAGTCTGATATCGTCTTGGGTCTAGAATTGGGTGCAGACGATTATATTGTTAAACCGTTTAGTCCCAAGGTCCTTGTTGCTCGAGTGAAATCTGTTTTACGAAGGTCTGGAGTTTCAGAGAGTGATGAGAGCGCAGTGTTTCACCAGAAGGATTTTTCTGTCGATGAAGTTTCGCGTGAAGTTATTTGTGAAGGTGAAACGATAGAGCTCACTTATTCGGAATTTGAAATGTTATTAATGTTCATTAAGAAGCCTGGCCGAGTTTTTACGCGTCAGCAGATTATGAATGCGGTTAAAGGGTATGATTACATTTCTACAGAGCGAGCGATTGATGTTCAGATTGTGAACCTTCGGAAAAAATTAAAGTCTGCGGGTTCAAGTATAAAAACGGTTAGAGGAGTGGGCTATAAATTTGATGAATAAAAGCAAAAATATATTTTGGCATATTTTCCCCTCTGCGATGGGAATGGTTTTGTTTTCAATCATTGTTGTCTACTTTTTGTTTTCTAGTTTTATAAGAGATTTTTATGTAGATTTGATTAGGGATAGGCTTGAAACGAATGCGGTAGTTATTCGGTCTGCTATTATTAATGAACTAAAGGTTCTGGATAACGAGGCTATAAACACAAAAATTGCTGTGATCAGCGCTTCGATTAATACACGGATAACTGTTGTGAATAAATTGGGAGATGTTCTCGGAGATTCCTTTACTGACCCTAATGAAATGAAGAACCATGGAGATCGCCCGGAAATCATCGAGGCTATTAAGGGGAATCATGCGTCATCCATTCGCTATAGTTCGACATTAACGAAGGAGACGATGTATGTCGCGGTGCCAGTCTTTATTCGAGAAGATGTGATTGGTGTTGTTCGAACAGCGGTTACCGTAAATTCGATGTATAGAGTGTTGAAGGATGTCTATCGGCCCATTGTTTTGATCAGTGCACTCGTCGGTTTACTCGCAATCATTTATTTCTTTTTTATAGCCCGTAAGATAAGTATTCCTTTGGAGCACCTAAAGTTAAATGCGGCTAAGTTAACGCAAGGTGATTTCGATTTTGTTGCTCCTGAAACAACGATAGGTGAGGTGAATCAATTATCAAAATCGATGGATAGGATGGCGCGATCATTGAAGACGAACATTAAGGAAATTACAGACAGTCGGAATGAGTTTGAGGTAATATTAAGCAGTCTTGTGGAAGGAGTATTGGCGGTTGATGAGTCCAATCATATCATTTTCATGAATGATTCCGCATGGGATATATTAGATGTTAATATTGATCCCTCCGGTTTACTACTAGAGGAGGTTGTTCGTAACCTTGAAATGCTGAGGTTTGTTCGAGATGTTTCTAAAGAGTCAGGTCATATAACAAAAAGAATCGAATGGGGTGGTTTGAGTGCAAAAATATTTGATGTTCATGGCGCGGCCTTGAAAGGGATGAAGTCAGATAAGACGGGTGCGTTAATCGTTATTCATGATGTAACGAAATTAGTCCAACTGGAAAATATGAGAAAGGACTTTGCTGCGAATGTTTCTCATGAGCTAAAGACACCGTTGACAGCTATTATTGGAGCAACAGAGACTTTACTCGGGGGTGTATCTGAGAAGGATGACTTAGATAGGTTTTTGAAAATTATCCATAAACATAGTGAGCGGTTAAATGCGCTTATTAATGACATTATGAGTCTTTCGAAGATCGAACAAGAGGCAGAGCTAAATGAGATTGAGCGTTGTTCGGAGTATGTTGTAGATATTGTAGAATCTGCATTGAGCGCATGTGAAGAAAAGGCTGATCGTGAAAATAAAAAAATCGAGATTGATTGCATAGTAAAAGAAAAAGCGTTTGTGAATTATGCGATGATAGAACAAGCATTGGTCAATTTATTGGATAATGCGATTAAGTATAGTTTTGATGGCGAAACGATTTTATTATTAGCAAGGGACACTGACACGGATCTAACTATAAAGGTGGTTAATTCTGGCCCAGGTATTCCTGCTGAATCTCTACCTCGCTTGTTTGAACGTTTCTATAGAGTGGATGCCGGTCGTAGTCGTCAAGAAGGCGGAACTGGCCTGGGCCTATCTATCGTTAATCATGTGATAAAAGCACATGGGGGCAAAGTTGATGTGCAGAGTGAACTCAATGGTAAAACTACATTTACGATAAAGTTGCCGATTATCTAAGAGGTCAGGTTAAATGTTTCGTGGTTTTCTGCTAAGGGTTTTTAGAGAAGAGGCGGTATTGAATTATCGAGAATTTGCATAAAGGCCTGTTTTTAACCAGGCTTTTTTTGTTTTTATGATGATGATTTTTCCTGCGAGGAAAATGGAGGAGGCGTTAAAATAGACATATTTGTTTTAACATAATTAAAACCCAACTCTAACATTAGTCTAACAAAGTTTGTGTAATATTTAAGACACTTAAGGTGAATTAAATAACAATAATATTAACAAACTAAATTAAAAATAAAAATGACTAATAAAATAAAAAGTTTAAGTCTTTTGGCGTTAGCGTCACTGACTACATTGTCTTTCGGTGCTGAATTCGGGGCAAAGGGAAAGAGTACAGAAAAAATAAGAATCAACGGTCGCTTGCACGCGCAGTTTGAATCAATCAATACTGATTACAGTTCAGAAGCTGATCCACATACGGTTAATGAATTTATTATGCGACGGGTATATCTAGGCGCAAAAGGTACTCTAGAAAATGGAATGTCTGGTGAGATTAATGCTAACTTCGCTGGAAGCAAAGGTGAAGGCAAGCTTGAGAAGGCGATTGTTAAGTATTCGGCTAATGATGCGCTTGATTTGAACTTCGGCTATAAAAAAACACCGATTGGTTTCGAAGAAACGACTTCTAGTTCAAAGATAAAAACAGTTGAGCGTTCAATCGCGACACGTTATTTCACAGAGCAGTTGGCACTAGGAGCAAGAATGACTGGTGTCCATGCTAATGGAGAGTTGGATGGTGGTTTTTACTACGACCTTTCATTGACGAATCCTACGCAAGGAACAGTTGGCAAAAATACTGGAGCTGACGAGAATGTATTAGCTTATTCTGGAAGAATCGGTTTTGAGGGATCTAATGATAGTTTTGAGTATGACCTCGGTGCTTATGCGGGAAGTTTCTCTGACATAGTGAAAGTGGGTGAAGAGGCAACTATTTATGGTCTTTTTGGAGACTTTACATTTGGCATATTCTCATTAACAGCGGAAGTTATGCAAGCTGGATTAGAGGGCGTGAAAGCGGGTGGAAGTGATGCTGATGCTTTAGGTTATTACATTATGCCAGCGTTGGAAGTCTCAGATAACTTCGATATCGTTTTACGTTATGCTAATATTGATTCTGATGGAGGTGAGATGGTTGACTTAGGTGAAACTTCTCGTAGAGCACCAACTGGAACAACTGAATCATTTAATGAAGCAGATGCTTATTATATCGGTGGTAACTGGTATGTTGATGGTAACAATGTTAAAGTAACTTTTGGGTATGAAACAGCAAGTTACGAAA
>CAWUTK010000044.1:0-4055 GCA_963924785.1 uncultured Opitutales bacterium | reverse complement strand
TCTCAGTGATAATCTCGATCATGCCTGTGTCTTCAGTGAAGATGACCCTCTAAAAGATGATATTGTTAACAGTGCACCAGAAGGCGTTTATAAACCCTACTTTGTTAAAAATGCATCCTGTGAAGGCTTAGCAGAGCATTTACATAATACATTCAGTGCTCTATTGAAAAAACATGAAGGCGATAGAGTATGGATAAGCGAAATCGAACTCTTTGAGGATCGGAAAAATACGGTCGTATACAGACCTTAACCTTTATAATAAAATTCATGTACGAGGAAGTTAAGCAAAAGGAACCATTGATAGGTCAACGGATTTTAGTCGGCCTCACTTATTTAAGTGAAGAAGGACTGATTCAAGAACGCATTGAACTCTACGGAGAAATTTGCTCTACGGAAGATTCAATTCTTATCTTCAATCGAGCTGATGGCGAAGGCGAGTTTTCGATTCCATTAGAAGACGATATAAAAAGAGCCGATCCTAATGCAAAATATACATTAGCTTTAACCGGTGAAGAAATAACTGGAATAGATTTTGTTAGCACATGGACGATTTATCATCCTGATGCCAATGAAGACTGAATTTGCCGATTATATCGTCGAAAGTTTATCGAGACTAAAGGGCGATATTTATTGTCTCAGTTCGGTAGTAAAAACTATGTACTTTAGTGCAAGAGTTTACTTCTTTAGTCTAGTTTTTGATGATAGGGTGATATTGTCGTTCAAATAACTCGCGCCCGTTTGACTAGAGGCGCAGAGAGGATGTTAGCAAAAGGTTTACTGTAGAAGTCGAAACTCCTTAAAATGATAAATTGAAACTCCAAGCCTCTGCGTCCCTGCGTCTCGAGCAGAGCGGGCGCGAGTGAGTTTTTTTCAGCGGTAATAGTTTCCTAGTGATGGCTTTAGTGTTAGAACAATCATGGTGTTTATCCGACTTTCAGTCCGTTTTCAACCTATGCACTTTCAGTGCATAGTGATTTTGAGTCAAAATGCATGTTCGGAGGGCTTGGAGTATTTCACAATGACCAGATGTTCGCGCTTATTGCAGATGATGAGTTGTATTTTAAAACAAACGAAGCTCTAGCCGAAGAATACAAAAAACAGGATTTAGCACCCTTTACCTACATGCGTAAAAGTAAGGAAGTTTCACTCTCTTATTTCCAAGCTCTTGAATCAATATTGGACAATCCAACCGCTTTGGCTAATTGGGCTGAACGCAGTATCAAAATATTGTTAAAAAAATGATGTCATTATAATGCTTTGATTACATCAAGCAAAGCATTGAACTTCATATTTGTTTCCAGCTTTTCAACTTCAGGCTTTGAATCTTTAACAATTCCTGCTCCAGCAAACAAATTAATTTCCCCTTCTTGGATCAATGCTGATCGAATACCGACAACGGCCAAACCATCCCCATTCGCATCTCGCCAACCCACAACACCTGAGTATGGGCCGCGTTCAAAATCTTCTAATTCGCTTAAGTTTTGTTTCGCTACATCAACAGGAAAACCAGCTATAGCCGCAGTGGGATGTAACACCCCTGCAATATCCAGCACCCCGTTTTTTTTATCAACATCAGCGGTTATAGGAGTTATCAAATGTTGTACGTTTGATAACTGTAACAGTTCTGGTCGGGAAGAAAGCTCTGCATCAATGCCAATGCTAGCTAGCTTTTCTGTTATGGACTTAACGACAAACGCATGTTCAGCAATATCCTTTGAGCGACTCAATAACGTTTGAGCCAACTGTGCATCTTCAGTGGGACTCATCCCTCTTTTCTCCGTCCCCGCTATAGCCGCCGTTTCTAAACGCCCCTCTTTCAAATCAACTAATCGCTCTGGGGTTGATCCAAGAAAAACGATATTTGAACCATAGGAAAAAGAAAAGGTATAGGATGATGGGTGGACTTCTCTTAATTGCGATAAACAAGGGATAATCGGAACCTTCCCTTTATGAAGAAAAGTGCGCTTTCTCGCTAATACAATTTTTTCAAACTCTTTATTTTTAATTTTTTCAAGTGCAGCCTTCACTATCGTTTCATATTGATCACTCGGCTGAGTTTTCTCTGTTAGATCAGATAAAGCATGCTTTTCTGAACAATCGAATCCAGCATAATTATAATCAGTGAATTTTTGATGCGCCGCCCATATTTTTTTCGTCGCTTCTTCAATATTTGTTTCAGAATCTATAACAACATTAGCGACCGCCACGTATTGATGGTTTACTTTAGAAACCTGCCACCTAGGGACAAATACAGTTGAAGCTTTTGAATTGTCAGCCAATGAATCTTCGAATGTAAACGAATAGTAAAAACAAGGTCCAGCGAACCGAAGATTTTCACCTCCGATTGAAATAGAATGCTCTAAAATCTCATCGCAGTAAGTGTCAATTTTCGAAAATCGGTCTTCACCACTAACGGAATGCTTAAGCACATGTTCAATACCGGCTACCGCTATTCCTTCGTATTTACGTTCTAAATAAAAATGGAATGTCTCTGAATCATAAATCGACTCTAACACTGCCAATGGATCGATGTGATTAACTTCGATCGATATACTTACTAGTTGAAAGTGTTTTTTTGTTACAGCTTGTTGCTGGCAATAAGATAAAAAAGAATGCAATCCCTCGTAATCTATCGCCGAAAAGTCACTGAATGTACGCTTCTCCATACCGGATTAAAGAAGTCCTAGGATTCGATTCGAGGAAATAATATGACTTTTTCGCCTAAGGTATTTCCTTTTAGTGAATCTCCCCAAACCGTTGTTTTATCCCAATCTACGGTCTCTGAGACACCAAGTGTTTGATTGATTTTTAAACAGATATCAGGCATGAACGGAGTTAACACCGCACTGGCTAAACGAATGCCTTCATTCATTACCGCTAGTGACGTCTCTAGTGTTTTCTTATCTTCTGCCTCTTCAGATTTAGCTAATTGCCAAGGAGCTCTCGTTTCTGCATAACGATTAATACTTCGTACGAAATTTAAGATCTTCTCTAACGCGATGTGGTATTGAAACTTGTCCATTAATTCACCTAACTCAGCAATCGTATTCTCCCACGTTTCTTTGACCTCTTTCTCTGGATCACCTGAAATCGTTTCTGCAGGAACAATCCCCGCACCGTATCGAGCAGTCATGTTCACTGCTCGACTCACTAAATTGCCAAGATCGTTACCTAGATCACTTTTATATCGAGTCTCAAAGATCTCCGTTGAAAAATTACTATCATGTCCAATCTTCATTTCTCGGATGACGTAATAACGAAAGGCATCAACACCATATTGATCAATTAGATCTAATGGATTAACGGCTTTACCTGAACTTTTTGACATTTTCTCACCAGATTGTAACCACCAACCATGAACTAGAAGCGTTTTAGGCAATTCAAATCCTGCCGCCTTTAACATAATTGGCCAATAAACCGCATGAGGTGGAACCAAAATATCTTTACCAATTACATGGTAATCTGCTGGCCAGTTTTTCTCGAACTCATCCGTTCCATAAGCTGCACCAGAAATATAGTTTAATAACGCATCAAACCATACATACGTCACAAAACCTTCATCAAACGGTAAAGGAATCCCCCATTTCAAACGTTCAAGTGGTCGCGATATACACAAATCATTTAATGGTTCTTTGAGGAACTCGGTTACTTGGTTTTTACGAAACTTCGGGAAGATAAAATCATCATTATCATTCAAGTGCTGTATCAGCCAATCTTGATGTTGCTTGAGTTTAAAGAAATAAGCGGGCTCCGTAATTTCAATAACCTCTCCGTAAAGAGCAGGCCATTCGCCTTCTTCTTGATCTCTTAATGTTAAAAACTGTTCCTGCCGCTGACTGTAATAACCTTTATATTCGCCTTTGTATATATCACCATTATCAAACAGCTTTTGAAGGATTTCACAAACGACTTTTTTATGTGATTCATCAGTCGTGCGAACAAAATTATCATGTGTGATCTTTAAACGAGCACATAGGCCTTTAAAATCTTCTGAAATACGATCACAGCGAACTTGAGGTTCTATCCCTTCAGCCTCTGCGCCTTGTTCAACTTTT
>CAWUTK010000043.1:0-6122 GCA_963924785.1 uncultured Opitutales bacterium | reverse complement strand
CTGCCAACGGGATTATGTGGGTTACATAAAAGAAACAACCCTGTTTTAGCAGTCATCTTCTTCTTAAATAACTCTAAATCGTAACGCCAAATCCCATCATTATTAACCAAAGGAACACGATTCAAGCGGCGATTAAAATTTCCTGGAGCTGAGAGAAATGGAGGATAAACAGGCGTTCCCGTGATAACATCATCGCCCTCTTCCCCAATCGCCCGACAAGCGACATTCAATCCACAGACCATTCCCGGCATCCAAACCTGCCACTCTGGCTCGGTTTTCCAGTTATACAATTCTTGAAGTCTATCTTGTACTATCTGAATTAATTCCTCTGGCACATTAGTGTAGCCCATAACGCCATGGTCAATCCTATCATGTAGGACCTTAACTATCTCATCCGAAGCCCGGAAATCCATATCTGCTACCCACAGGGGCAATACATCTTTCCCCTTAAACTTGTCCCACTTTAAACTAGAAGTGTTTTTCCGATCAATTGCTTCATCAAAATTCATAATCTATTGAGTCAACAAAGACTTCTACTCTTTTGCCTTTGAAGCTTTTTTCGTTTCAGCTTTTGGCTTCGACTCTTTCTTCACAGGTTTAGTCTCTGATTTCTTCGTTTCAGATTTATTAGATGCATCGCTCGAAGACGACTCAGAGGATTCCTTTGAACCTGAATCTGAGGACGAACTACCCTCATCACTTTTTACGTTCTTATAATCAGTCTCATAAAACCCAGACCCTTTAAAAATCAACCCTGCACCTGTTCCAATCAAACGTCTCAAGGAAGGTTTTCCACATTCTGGGCAATCGACAAGGACATCCGAACTCATTGATTGAAATTCTTCAAAGCTGTGATCGCATTTTTCGCATTCGTAATCGTATGTTGGCATAACTCTACTGCTTGTTCTTCTGTATTATTATAAAAAGTGTGCTGGAATAACTCAAAAAAAGTACAAATCCAAGAAAAAAAGCAAAGCCAAACAAAGGAAAGCCTATCACCAGCAAACCAAACAAAGCCAACAAAGGTACAATCAGCCGTGTGCCACCGCTTAGACATAAATAAATAATCTTCTTAGTATTTTGAAGTTCCCTGTAGTCCTCACTCGCTACAAAACAACTCAACCCGACACTCAACAAAATCGGGCTAATCACCAATAAAGCACAAAACGGCACATAAGCAAAGATACCTGCATATCCAAAACTAATGCCCAAGAGCACTTTGCTAAACAAATACCCGCAACCCACCGGCAATAAAAAAAAGGGACAAAACAAGGAAAAGAAGCGCAATCCATCCAAAAACAACTTATCCCATTTTTCCCATTCAGGTAATTCTAAGTCCTGCCGTAAACGAATACGTTTAGCAATCTGATACAAAAACCCAAATGCCAAAAAATTGGCAACAGGTATAAAAGATAAAACTCCGCCAATAAATAGTTTCCTCTGCCACTGTGGCTGAGAAAAAACTTTCTGACAAACTTGTTCAAATGATGGCATGATCCTGTCTTTATCCTAGATACGGCAGTTGAGAAATAGTGAGATGCAATAAGCTATTTGAGCGAAAGCCGTTATGGGCTTTCGAAGGCGCGCCCACTAGGCGCATCGAGTAAACCCTATAATAGCTTGTAGCCAAAGAGATTGTTGGAGATTGCATTGGTTTAACTGCCATATTTAGGTTTATTATAGAAATTAAAGTAAGGAATCTAATCACGTTTCCATCATTATCCAGCTAAAAAGATCGTTCGCCTCGAAAACTAAAATGGCGACGGCAGATCAAATGTTTTTGTTTTTAAACAAAACGGATTTCTAGAATAAAAAATTTATTTTCAATAAGGAAATTAAGAATTAAGGAATAGTTTCGAACAGGTTACTCGATTCCTAATTTCCTCATTCATAATATTTTACAATAATCCTCTAAGAATTCAAGTTCGTAAATCATCCTGCGTTTTGTGATAATTCAAACCTGCCAAAGCATTCTGAATCAAATGGATTCGCCTAAAATATACATTCAAGCCGTTTATTTTCACTGAATGCGCTCCTAGGAGTCTGTCGGACTTTGGAAAACGAAGCGAAAAATTGCCAGATAACGCAGGGGGTTCTGCCGAAATCGTGAGAATATTGGATATATTTGATGATTTCGTCAGGATTTCCTGCAAAATTTGGCGGTTTTGCAGTCGTTTAATCATAAGTCCGACAGACTCCTAGTGCACTACAGATAAAATAGCCTTACACTGCTTCTTTTTTAGCTCGCACCGGCGGATATTCTCGTTTTTAGATATGCTCAATATGGATTTAGAAGAAAAATCAGCCATCGCACTCAAGCAAATCGACAAAGCCATCGATTCTATTTTACCTCCTCCCGACACACGGCCAAACAAACTACACGAGGCAATGCTTTATTCGATCAAAGCCGGAGGGAAAAGAATTCGGCCCATCCTACTGCTTGCCGCTTATGAACTTTTTCCATCAAACATAGATCCACTTCCTGCGGCTATCGCAATTGAATGCATCCACACTTATAGCTTAATACATGACGACCTCCCTTCAATAGATGACAGTGACCTACGAAGAGGCAACCCCACTTGCCATAAACAGTTTGATGAACCAACCGCACTTCTAGCAGGCGACGCCCTACTGACTTATGCCTTTGAAATATTAGCCAAACATTATCAGCCTCAAATAGCGATCAAGCTCGTCCAGTTGCTCAGTTCTGCTTCTGGTAGTGAACATTTAATCGGCGGACAAATGGAAGACATTCTCGGCGAAAACAAATCCCTTTCAGAAAATGATCTCAATTTTATTCATCAAAACAAAACCGCGGCACTTATCATTTGCTCACTTGAAATGGGTATCACAATGAGCGATTCCGACGAGGTCATACACGCCAAAATTCGTGAAGTTGGCCAGCGCATTGGTCTAGTTTTCCAAATTATTGATGATATTCTTGATGCAACCTCTGACGTAAAAACTCTCGGGAAAGATGTAAAACAAGATGAGAAAAATCAAAAGAGCACCTACGTAAAATTATTTGGCCTCGAAGAATCTAAAGAGAAAGCGAAAGCAATCACCCATGAAGCAATCATTCTTTGTCGTGAAATTGGCGGACAAAACGAGTGGTTAATACAGTTAATTCAAATGCTAGAGCACAGAATTAAATAAGTTAAGGGCACATCGAAATCCTTTCTTTCATTCGGTAGAAAACAATTTCCGGTTAATAGCCTATCACATTTACTATTAGCGAAACGGCACAAGAAAAAAGCTTGCAGCGAATAACCGGTGAACGCATGATCACTTAAATGTATTCGAATTTAACTCCATTTAAAACCATCGCTTTAGCTGAACGACCTCAAGAACGACTTGATAAACTGGGTGCATCGGCCCTGAGTGATACAGAATTACTCGCCATGATTTTACGAAATGGCAACAAGGCAATGGATGTGCTTCAACTCTCATCCTGCTTAATTTCAGAAGCTGGCTCATTACAAAACCTGTTAAAATGGACGAAAGAAGACTTCCTTAAATTCAATGGTATAGGGAAAGTTAAATCGCTTCAACTTTCTGCCATTATGGAAATATCCCGTAGAACAATACTCGCCAATGTTGACCAACAAACTGAATTCGATAATCCCGGCAAAGTCAGAGACTATTTTCTACCCATAGCTCGCGGACTCGATGTTGAGAAGTTTTGGATACTTTGCCTCAATCGGAAAAATAAACTGATTCGACATTTTGAAATCACGTCAGGAACAGCTACTAGCAGCTTAGTTCATCCACGAGAAATATTTAAAGAAGCCATAAAAGTCAGTGCTACTGCAATTATCGGGGTTCACAATCACCCGAGCGGGAACTGCCAACCAAGCAAAGCTGATCATACCGTTACAAAACAAATTAAAGCCGCGAGTGATATCATTGATATTGATTTTCTGGATCATATCATCATCTCAAGTATCCCTTGCAAAGAATCACCAAACAATTACTTTAGTTTTCACGAAAACAGTTTTATATAGAAAGCATATTATATGTGTCCCATTAAAATATTATGAATGAATCAAACCACAGTCATCCCCTGCCTATTTTCAGAATTGGACCAAAACGCTATGTCTCACAGAGTTCACAGGGAACACAGAGAAAACAAAAAAGTTGAGCTCTGTGCTCTCCGTGTGCTCTGTGAGACATATTATTCGGTTTACTCAACATGTTGCTATAACATTTAAACTTTAATTGGACACTAAGGAAAGCAAATCTAACATGAAAACTTCCAATATTAAAGCTGTATGGTTCGACCTAGGGAATGTCCTATTTGCGTTTAACTACAACCATGCACTAAAAGAAATTAGTAAATCCTCCCCATTCTCTTATGAAGATATATTAAAACGTGTAAAAGAAAGTGGGGACATGATCCTCTTTGAAATGGGGGAGCTTTCTCCAGAAACCTATTTCACGCAAATGAAAGACTCCCTGCAAGTTTCGCTAGACTGGAAAATTCTAGAAAAGCTGTGGTGTATTATTTTTACTCCCATACAAAAAAACATCGACCTTATCCCTCAATTAAAAGAGCACTACAAACTGGCCCTTGTCTCCAATACCAGTACTTCGCACATCAAATACCTTAAAAAGAACCATGCCCTTTTTTCATATTTTGATGCCGAAATCTACTCCTTTGAAGTGGGGTTCATGAAACCCCGTAAAGAAATCTTTCTAACTGCCCTTGATTCATTCGACATCAGTCCCTCTGAAACAATATTCATCGACGATTTAGCCCAGAATATTGAAGCAGCAGCAGAATTCGGGGTTCAAACAATACATTATACAGGACAAGGTTTAGAGCAATATTTCTAAAACATAGACGAGATTATTGCCGATCCTACTATTAAATTTTTAGTCCAAGAAACAGCTCAACACGACCTCATTTTTTTTAAATAATATAAAGTTATGAGTAACCCAATCTCTATCGTCCTAGCATGAGGGGTGTAATTATTAGTGCGGGGAGTTTCTTACAAAATGCTGATTTCCCATTTAGCAAAATAGAACTAAATCAATTAACCGCTCGCGGTTCTAGAATTCACTCCTTTTAAGAGATATTTACATTCAATGCCAAGAGAGTAGCACAGACAATCATGTCTGTGTAAGGTTGCTTATTTCCGAAAGATGTGTAGCACAGATAAGATTGTCCGTGCTACTCTCATGATTCTTCACGTCAAATCTAATATTTAACCCCCGCACAAAAAATTAAACCCTAGCGCGAGCACCGCGTAACTTAGCATGAAAACACTTATTACACTTGCGATATTCCTTTGATTGCCTACTTTTTAATGAGCAACTACCAGATGAAAAAAGAAGACACCATATTAATAGTAGATGATACACCAGCCAATTTGTCATTACTAGTGCATCGTCCCATAAGTTGAAAGCATTATGACGATTGATATTCTTTTGTTAGTTTAATAATCTGTTTTAATTTTCTTGGCCCCTTTGTCCAAGTAAACGGTTCACATCCTTTATTGTACTGCTTGATGTATTGTTTAAGAAACACCTCAAGTTCTTTCCCTAATTTATGAACAGCTTGTTGCGGTCCTTGTTTTGTCAATACACTAAAAAAGCATTCGATTAGATTTACCCATGAAGCATGGGTTGGGGTAAAATGGAAAGTTACATTTGGGTTATCCTCTAGCCACTCTTGAGCTGCCTTATTATTATGAGTGTTTAAATTATCCATTACAATGCATAAGCGTTTTGATTTATTTCTCTTAACAACATGATCTAGGAATTTCAAAAAAGTTTCAGATCTTCTATTGTCACGGACATGGCTTAAAACTTTTCCTGTAGATATATCTAGGCTAGCGATCAACGTTCGGGTTCCATGCCGAACATATTCATTCGTCCAACTTGTAGGTTTTTTACTTCTCAAAGGAAGCATAAGTTGAGTTCGATCAAGAGCTTGAATCCCCGTTTTTTCATCAACGCAAAGAACAACCGCATTTTGAGGAGGCTTCATGAACAACCCTACAACTTCAAGCAATTTATCTTCAAAATTAGGATCAGGACTAAATGTAAAAGTTCTTACTCGGTGAGGGTGAAAATCATGCTCTTTTAAAATACCATGAACAAGCGTTTTCGGGAGATTC
>CAWUTK010000042.1:0-3105 GCA_963924785.1 uncultured Opitutales bacterium | reverse complement strand
CCCTTTGATTTCCCCCGTTTCGATGGCATCTATTATCTCACAGGCAGTGAGGCCTTCTTGGGGGATATCTTCTTCTTTAACTCCCCAGAAGTCCGCAATATGATCGCGATGTTCTTTGTTGTTAATATCTCTACCGCCAGGCAATTGATTGCAACGTTGTCCATGCTCTCTACCGCCTTGTCCATTGCCTTGTCCTGTGATGGTGCCATATCTACAACCCGGTTTACCAATGCGGCCAGTTGCGAGCACCATGTTTATATAGCTAAGGACATTTTCGACACCCTTAGTATGATGTTCAATGCCTCTTGCATGAAGAAGTATTGACGTTTCTGCGGGGCCCCACATTTCTGCCGCTTTGATAATGCTTTGTTGTGGAACACCGGTGATTTTCTCTGTGTATTCAGGAGTGAACTTTTTAACGACAGCTTCAACTTCTTCAAAATTCTTTGTATGTTGATCTATAAAATCATTATCAACCCATCCTTTTTTTATCATTACATGAAGAATGCCATTAGCCAATGCAGAGTCTGTTCCAGGTTTTACAGGAAGGATGAGATCCGCGGTTCTAGCGATGGGTGTTATTCGAGGGTCAATAACGATAATCTTGGCTCCATTGTCTCTGGCACGCCAAATGTAATCTGTTAAAATCGGGAAGCATTCACTGAGGTTTGTTCCTGCCAAAATAATCACTTTAGCTTTAGGAATGTCGCTCCAAGGATTAGCTGCTCGATCAATGCCGAACGCCATTTTGTTTGCCGCACCTGCACTCACCATACACAGTCGACCATTGTAGTCGATATTCTTTGTTTGAAGGGCGACCCTCGCAAATTTGCCATTGAGGTAAGACTTTTCATTTGTCATGGAAGCTCCACCGAGGAAAGCGAAAGAATCTTTTCCGTATTTGCTTTGAATAGATTTTATAGCGTCAGCTGTTTTTGAAATGGCTTCACCCCACTGGCTTTCACGAAATCCATTTTCTGTTTTAATAAGGGGAGCGAGCAAACGATCTTTGTGTTCATTTTGCATGTAGCGCATAACACCCTTAGGACAGAGTTTTCCTTCGTTGACTGGAAATTCTTCCCACGGCTCAAATCCGATTACCTTGTTATCTTTGACTTTTAATTGTATTCCGCATTGGACCCCACAGAAGCAACAGTGTGTTTTTACCAGTTTGTCCGGTTCGCTTGAGTCCCAACCGCCTTCGGGTTGATATTGCGGTGTTGGACCATAATCATTAATTAATTGCTCGTCGCTGGTTGAAAGTTTAGACATTCGAATTGGATTGATTGTTATCGGCCTAGGCCTTTGCCTTGATTAAGCACAAGTAGTTTTCTTCGGCAAGGCGGACAGATTTCTTGATAATGAATTTCAGTTTGAGAGTTTGGGAACCTAAAGTTAAACCCGAGTTGGTCGAGAATGGTTTTCAAATCATTTACATGCATGAGTGAGGCAAAGCTGTTTTGGCAACATTTACAGGTAGCTTTTTCTGAATGGATTCCGTCGTTCTTGTATAGGGCTACGAACAAATGAAGCAATCGTTGAAACATGTGAAATAGTTTTCCGAAAGGGATATATAGTATAAGCGCAAACACCGAAAACATATGAATGACCGCCATTGTCTGGTGCTTGTATCCGCCCATGAATTTGTAGCTTACCGTTAGGGCAAGTCCCGTAACCGTTACGATTGCTATTAATAGTAATGGGAGAATATCTTCGTAAAAACTTTGTGTAGCCAGTTCACCTTTGTCGGTCATTCTTCGATAAGCTGCCATAATGAGGCCGATTAGAACGATAATCGCTGCGATGTTTAGCAAATTAAAAGTGATGAATGCTTTTATTGAATGAATACTGAATTGATCAACTTCCACTCCAAAGAATTTCATAATATAGATTTCTGCAGATAGAGGCGAAATATCAAAATGAGCCCAGCCGAAAACTAACGGGAACGTAACGGCAAATGCTAAGGTGCAACCGCCGGAAATACATAGATGCATTATCCACCGATAGGGGCTTCTGTTGAAGATGAAAGCTTGTCCTAGATAGATTTTCAAAGAGAGTGCTAGGGTTAAAGGGTTAAAAATCTGTCGTTTTTTAAAAGTGTTGTTTGTCGATGTTGAAACCGGACGACTTTTGAATAATAATTGTAAACCCCGTTTGAAATACATTTTTGATGCCGGACGTTGAATCCAGACTGTGAATCGATAACCTACCGCAAAGGTCGATATGATTGAAACAACAGCGTACCAAAACAATGCGGGATCGAAATGGGCGAAGTTTCCAGACCCTAAATATATTAACAGGGCTAATGCTGATGCAAGAACAGTCCCTGTGGCTATTGATAATGTTTTAATGTGAATCATGCTTTTTAAACTATTAAAGCATGACGCATGCCATTTAGGTTTTATGTAAGAAATTCGTTCGATTTTTTACATAAAAGAAAGATCTTTGTGGAAAGGCTGCTTTGGAAAACCATTAAAAATAAAGTATTAGAGAATTACTACTCTGTGACTTTAATGCTAAATTCGAAGCATCGAGTCGCTTTAAGGGCTTTATTCGCTTTAGGATGAGGGAATGCCTCGAAGCTTGCTTCGTCCTTTGTGAGTTTTGGTATTTGGTAATCTTGAATGCCTCTGGGCTTGCCCCGAGGATGGTTACTCTTTATTCATGAATGGATGGATAGGGCTCAATATTATTCAATTAAAAGGAGTGTGTTGCAGTTGGCATAGCTCGTGCATAGGTTGATGAGTATTTCGTAAGTCTATGGTTAGTAATAAGAAAAATTTAATTGTTGTTGGAAACGGTATGGTCGGATTCAAGTTTTTAGAAAAATTTGTAGGACTAGGTGGCAATGGAGAATATAATATTCGAGTGTTTGGAGATGAACCCCGGCCTGCATATGACAGGGTTCATTTAACAGAATATTTTAGTGGGAAAACCGCAGAAGATTTAACGTTAGGTTCTCGTTCATGGTATGAAGAAAATGGAATAGAGCTAACAACCGGAACTCGAATTACTGGGCTGAACCGTGATGCAAAAAAGGTTACTGCGGGAGGTGAAGACTTCTATTATGACAAATTGGTCATTGCAACAGGTTCGACTCCATTT
>CAWUTK010000041.1:0-5238 GCA_963924785.1 uncultured Opitutales bacterium | reverse complement strand
CCAATGTTCTGGTCGACACGATCAATCATTGCTGCGTAAATAGCCATTTTAAGAGACTCTGTTTCACGTTCTTTGGGGTTGAGTGAATCCCAGTCTTGGTGAGTTGGCTCTGGTAATTTCATAGCAGGATTAATCACCCCGAGCTCAGCCATTTTTTTGAGACGGGCATCACGAATGTTTTTATAGCCGAGTTTATAGGTGTCTTTGTATTTGGCTATATCTTCTGGCCAAGCTTGTAAAGGGTCATGGGGTGCGTTGTAGGCTAAGTAGAGGAAGAATGGTTTTTCCTCATCTTTGTATTCATCTAGATAAGATAACGCTTTATCGGTGAAGGCATCGGTGGTATAGAACTTTTTATCCACTGGAGTGTAGGGTTGCATAACCTTCTCATCGTCCACCCAGGTCCTCTTGCCATATCTCTTTTGTGCTGGCATGGCTTCTCCTGGTCGCTGAAGGCCTGGGTTGAAAAAGTTGCAGGCTCCATCGCGTAAACCAAAATAGTGATCGAAACCTCGATCATAAAGGCTTTCATTACTATGATGCTTGCCAGAGGCTAATGTTCTGTAGCCAGCACTTCGAAGCACTTCTCCCAATGTAACGGCATTGGTGATTTTGTTAATGCCGTTACTCATACCGCATTGTTGAGCGTAAACACCCGTTAGTAAGCAAGCGCGTGATGGGAAACACTTAGCAGTGTTGTGCATTTGAGTCAGTCGTAGGCCTTCATTTGCGAGTTTGTCGATATTGGGCGTTTTCACTTCTCCACCATAGCAACCAATGTCGCTCCAGCCCATATCGTCGACGAGAATGAATATGATGTTAGGCCTTTCTTGGGAAAATGCCGTGATTGTTAAACTGATCAATAATGTAAATAATCTCATTTTTCTAAAGGTCATTTGCAGTATAGGGAATGCTTTGTCCTTTGGTTGCAATCCGTGCTTTTTCAAAATCGGATGCTTTAATGGGGCTGGCTTTGTTTCCCCAATTATTCCGAATATAGGTAGAAACTGCAGCTAAGTCATCATCTGATAGACTAGGGTTGTTTGCCATGCCGGGCATAATCATCACGGTGTTAAAGTCTTTGCCGTTTATTTTTATTGGACCACTGAGTCCATGTAACAAGACTTTGATTAAGCGCTCTTTTTTACCGGTAACCCAGTCACTGCTACTGAGCGTAGGTCCCATGTTGTCAATGCCCAAGCCGTCCTTTCCATGACAACCAAAACAAGCTGCTTTGCCATTAAAGATTGTTTCTCCCTTTTTATAAGCCAGTTGATCTACTTTTTTCAGTTTTATGAAATTAGATTTTTTTGCATTTGGATTATTTAATCTTTTAAGCTTCGATGTAAATTTTTGATTTGGCACATTGCCGATGAATGTCTTGAATGAGGTCAGTCTTTCCTTACTGCGAAGACCGCTGATAATAGCTTCCATTACATGTTTCTTGTCTTGATATTTCTCGAGTATGTCTTTGAGAATGGGGAATGAAATTGCTTCGTTAGAGTGATCAAGGTGAATCGCTGTTTGAATCGCGATTTCGTAGTCAGCGGTAGCGATGTCAGACAGGATGGATGTCATCGATGTTTTATCTGAAGCCGAAAGCTTGTCGCTAACCGCTATGCTTGCAGTTTTCACTTTAGTCTGTTTGTCGGACAGACCTAATTTAATCGTTTCGAGAGATATTGCATCCAATCCGTGAAGTGTCCAAAGGGCATTGATTTTAACTTTGTGGTCCGCTGATGTCTCTATTAGCTTTTGAATGGAAGATGCAATTGACTTATCATCCTTTTCAATAATGAGTCTACGAGCCGTATCTCGCCACCAACCGTTCGGATGCGAGAGGTCATTAACCAGTTCAGATACGGTTTTAGTTATAAGGTTTGGCTGTTTGTTTAATGTATTCTCTGTCCAACGGAGCCTATATATTCTGCCTTTGTTATTGTTTCCCTTATCTAAGGATCGGCTAAGAATCTGCCTTCTGAGGTAGCTAGTTACAAATACTTTGTGTTGAAGAATACCGTGGTACATGTCGAGGATATACAGTGAACCATCTGGAGCAGTGTATAAGTTGACGGGTCTAAAACGTTCATCTGTTGATGCCAGTATTTCCGAGTCTTCGTAGAGGTTGCTGCCACTGAGGGTTCCTTCTTTTTCATGAATGTAGCGAGCGGATATTAAATTCGCTGCAGGCTCTGGCGTAATGGATATGCCATAGAATTTATCTGGAAAATTGTTCCCTCTATATACGGCATTTCCACTTGCTGCGGTAAAATTGACAAGCTTTCCTTTGTGTTTTCCCTCCGGAACAAGCATTCTTGGCATGTAACCTCTATTGATTCCGGGATTTATTCGAATAGGGTAAACCTTATTTTCACCTATGGCATTAGCCTTTATTTTTAATGTTACTGAAGGGTTTTTGTTTAAAGCGTTGGGTTGCAGAAATTCCCCTTGAGCGACTGAACCGTTTCCATTGTGATAAAGGCGACCATAGTCATCCATACTTAATCCCCATTGCCCCCTGTATTCAGTTGTTCCCCTGGCGAGTTTCCAGTATTTATTTTGATAAATGATTGTTGAATGTATCGGGGTCGTTGCATTTAGGGGGAGGGTCTTATAACGTTTATCGCTTTTGGCATTGTAGTGCCAATTGTCCATTCCATATAGCATGCCATTCGGTTTATGCTCAAGGCTTCCTCCTTTTGCATAATCCTTGTCTACAACCTCATGGAGACCAATCGTTAAATCGTCTAAGACTTCTGCGAAATAGAGTTGGGTGTGGTCCGCATAAAGAATGCCGCCTCTTACATGCGCGATGGCCCTCGGTAGAATGATGTTGTCCAGAAATACGGTTCGCTTATCAATTTTTCCATCTTGATCCGTGTCTTCGAGTAGCGATATACAGTTACCAGCAGATTCTTCATTGGTTGCGTCAACATCTGGCATGTAGGTTTTCATTTCACAAACCCACATTCGCCCATTTCCATCGAAGGCCATATGGACTGGATTAAACGTGTGTGGCTCTGATGCAACGATATCTAGTGAAAATCCATCCTGGACCCGTATTGTCTTAGATGCCTCATCTAGAGAGAGTAAGGGTGAGGGGGGGATATCACTTGCAGGAATTGGGTCCGACATGTCGTGGCCCTTCCTGTCTCCATTTTGGGAGAAGGTGGGGTTTGAAATAACCGTCGTCGATATAAATATAAGTACTAGAAATCTCATGGCTTAATGTTTTTACTAGATTGGCTTGTTCTGAATGGGATGAAGGACTCCGCACATCCCGAGTAGTGTAAAATCCTTTGGGATGTCTTGAATGATCGCATCATTCGTTTCTTCACCTGTTTGGTTTAACAAAGCCTCCGTTTTTTTAGCCCAGAGTTTTGGACCATTCTCAATGAAGTTCTGGAATTTTTCTTTATTTTCCGGAACGGTGCTTTGATGTTTATCTATAAAGCGTTTTAATTCCTTGAAATAAGCGTCCTTGTCGTCACTCCATAGTTTTACTAATCGGGTGTAACCCTTTACTGAAAGGTCTCTTCGTTCTAACGCGCCATCTAATCCTTTTTTAACAAGTGCTACTGCTGCAGAGTAGGCATCAGGATCTTCATCGATATTTTCTCCAAAGTAAATGCGAGCATCCCCGTTTTCAGCCAAGCCTGCATTGGCCATTAGTCCGAGTATGACAAGTTTACCAGTATTGACTAATCGATGAACCGTGTTCGGTGGGAATTGAAGGAACATCCCTGCAGTGAGCGCTACTGTATAAAACCCTTTCTCCATGTCATGGAACTCAACTGAGCCAAACCCTTCCACAATATAATAGGCTTCAGTTGTTATTGCATGAACATGCGGGCAGCCAGATTGGTTGCCATCGGGTGATGCCTTTTGATCGTAGACAGTTATGCGTGTCATTCCTAAACCTCCAATGACGGAGGTTTCTTTTGAGTCAATATTTAGATTAGCCATTATGATAGTTTCTGTTGTTGATGAAGGATGCTTGTTCTAACCACGGAGTAAAAGGAGAAATATGGTCGAAAGGTGAGTGATGTTGTTCATTGTTTTATATTTGAATTCACTAGTATCCAATTTGAATTTTGAACCTAAGAAGGCTATGTTGATTAATAAATTAATATGTCTCACAGAGTTCACAGGGAGTACAGAGTGAAATGAGAGATTCTCTGTGTTCTCCGTGTACTCTGTGAGGCATGAAACTTGGTTTGATTTTTATGAAAGAACTGAAGTAATCCATGATTAGAAGGAATTGATTGTTTGATCGTATTTCAATAAGGCGCGTATGATTTTAATTATTTCTCCATAATTCCGTGTTCTCCGTGGTTGGATTTTTATTTTTTATTAGATTGTTTTTTAGCCATGTAGATTTGACCAATGATGACAAGGATTACGAAGGTGATGAGTGCTACCGTTCCGATGGGGAAGTCGCCCAGTTTCTTAGTGGTTGCCGTATGGGCTGCCGCTGAACCGGTGATAAGTAATGATGCTCCCATTAAAACGTTCCATAGTATCCTTTTCCCTCCGCGTGGAAGATCGTCTTTCAGTATCTTTTTTGAGTTCATCATTAGCAAAAATGCTAAAAATGCGATGGGGAGAAAAATGTACCCGATCGTTGAGGTGACCACGGCTAGAAAAGCTTTTGATCCACCACTCCAAAGAAGGGGCCAGAGCACTCCTGTTCCTCCACAGATAATGCCCAGTTTGTTCATGGCTGATCCTTGAGGAACATCGAACATTTCGGCGAATACAAATCCGGAAATTAGCATGAGTATTGATATACTTGAAAGTGCCATTGCTAATACGCCAATGCCAAAGACTGTATTTGAGAACGATTTGTTATTTGTCAGCGTTGATAGGGAGTCTGCAAAAACTCCCGTGTCTCTGTTTATGAGAAGCGCGGCTATTTGTTTTTCTTTATCCGTCACGGTAGGAGACAGCTTTACTCCCTCGCGTTTGGAAATAAGCTTACTGTATTCCTTGAAGCCTTTGTTTGATTCGTCCACCATGACGATGCCATTTTGTTCTGAAAGTAAACCCTCGTATGGTTTGCCATGAAACATGTAGGCTGATGCGATAACAACGCATGATACCGCAATGACAAAAGGAATGACCATTCCTGTTGATAAATCGAAAATGGCTAAACCTCTGTGCTCTCTTCCCCATTTTTTCTTTAACATGGAGTAGGGCAGTAGGAATGTCATGTTGATACCTACCGCTGCAGAGGCC
>CAWUTK010000040.1:0-7669 GCA_963924785.1 uncultured Opitutales bacterium | reverse complement strand
AGAATAACAGTCGAAATAAGGGGGTAGACTAATTTTGACTGAACATACTGCTTTTCATAAAAGCTCTAATCGGAGGGTGCAATTTTTTTGTGCTGGGACTTCAAGCCGCGCTTTCTCCTAATAAGCGTTTCATTGTCCATTTTCACTCCAGGATGCTTCTGGTATTTTCAATCTGACTTGCCCTTGACTTTCTCTATTTGATCCGAGAAAACAAACGATAGCGTTGAGGCCCTTAAATTAATCTATTTTAAAATATAATGTATTGGTATATCAGTTTTTTCTTGTTTGTTCTCATTAAGGTTTCGTGTGTTGCAGAACCCATAAATGTTCTTTTCTGGGATGAGCAACAGAAGGAGCAGAAGCAGGCTTATGATGGACTTTATATTGGACAGTACATTGCTAAATGCCTTGAGACTGACGAGGGTATTAACCTAACTTTACAGAATTCAGCTGATATCGATAGTGGGGTTTCTTCTGAATTATTAAATAAGACTGATGTGCTTGTTTATTGGTCGCATAAAAAGAAAAAGCCGTTTTCAGAGGCAAAATCTCAGGAAATAGCTGAATTAGTAAAGGCGGGGAAAATGAATTTCTTAGTTTTGCATTCAGCCCATTGGGCTTTGCCTTTTATGGTCTGCATGGAAGAGAAAGCTAAACAGGATGCGCTTGAACGGTTACCAAAAACAGAACGCGCTTGAACGGGATAAGATAGCATTAACGGTTGAGCGACCTAATTGCGTCTTCCCCCGATGTTGTACTCCGATGCAACCGAGTCGAATTCGGGTGATTAACCGGAAGCATCCTATCGTCAAGGGGGTTCCTGTGACCTTTACTATTCCTGGAACAGAGATGTATGATGAGCCTTTTGGTGTTCCAGAACCTGACCTTTTGATTTTTGATGAAAGTTGGGCTGGAGGAGAATATTTTCGATCAGGCTGTCTTTGGAAGCTGGGTAAAGGCGAGATCTTTTACTTTCGGCCAGGGCATGAAACGTACAATGTGTTTAAGCAGAAAAATTGTTTGTTGATTGTGAAGAATGCGATTCACTACTTGGGGAACCAGATCAAGGAATAGATTTCAGGAGTAATTCTCGGGATTTAGATTTTTACGCTTCTATTCAGTATAGGGTGGACAAACTTACGGGTTAATATTCTATCTAAGTAGCTTACTAATAGCTTACTCTCAATAATTTATATCCTACATGTCATTTTTTAATAGATTTAACAAAGGCGCTGTTTATCGTATCATTGGATGGTACGCCGTATTTTGTTTTATCGTACTACAGATATTGGATGCCTTAGATAAGTTTTTATTTAATTTATTTGGTGAGGTGACAGCTATATTAATCACAAATGTGATTGTATTAACAATGTCTGCAGGCTTTTTTGTTACAATTATATTTGCTTTAGTTAAAAGCGGATCAGGGGAAAATGAATCCGATTCTATTTCTAAAAGAAAAATTTCTATATGCGCTTTTTTGGCAATGTTAGGTTCATTTGGACTCGCCGTAATTGTCGCAAAATCAACTTCCACGCTTGATAGGTCATCTGCTGAGCATGGAAATGAATCGGCTGAAGGCGGCGACAAAGGAAAAGGTGAAAAGGACGCATTCTTTGAAGATAAAGATTTTGTGAGTTATGATAACCTTAGATGGGATGCTTCATGGGATAATGATAGCAAAGACGAGTTGTGGATATCGAATCGCAATTGGAGTCGTGATAGAGTTCCAGTTGCTGGAGACAAAGTTTTAATAAGCGGTTCTTATCAGGTTAATCTAAAAGAAACAGATAAATCTCTACCAAGAGGACTCAGCTTAACGATTGATAATGGTGCTTCGCTATTATTCCCTAGTGGTTCTGTGGTATTGTTCGAGCCGAAGCTAACGATTGGCTCGAGAGGTTCGTTAAAAGGGACGGATTTGAATTTTAGTTATGGGAAATTCAATTTTCAAGATGGTGCTTCTGTGACTTGTGAACAATTAGAACTAAGTGGTATTAATCTCTTGAATTTTGAATTGAGTGTCACGGGTTTTACAAAACTGTCCTTCGGCAAACTGACCCTTGGAACGCATAATGGTAAACAGACTGCTTTTGAGGATATCCAAGTTGTTGTTGATATGGCGAAATATAAAGGAGTTGATCGAAAAATCACACTGCTTGAGTTGAATCAATCGAGCGTGAAAGAAGACGATATTGATAATTTAGGTTTTGTTAAAATCATCAATGCGGAAAAATATCCCGAATCATTTTTGAAATGGAATTCGCTAAATTCCTCATTGGAGCTTATTATTCCACATGGTTCGGGTGATATCGCCCTGATTTCAAAGATCACCACTTCGTCTGAATTCAATGATGATTATGTAGGAGATTTTGTTCTTGTTTCAGACAAGGACTGGGCGTCGGCGGAACAAAACCCGTGGATACAATTAAATTGGGAAGAGGACCATATTATCAATGCACTTTCTGTCAGCGATCGACTTGTCAAAAACTGTGATGCAAATAAACTGAAACTCATTTTTAGTGATGGTAGCACTTTAGATGTTTCGGGTATACCGAATGACGGAACACCTAAGGTGGTTTCATTTTCGCCTAAAATTGTTGATTGGGTTCGTTTTGAAATAACAGGAGGAAATCTTGCCTCTGCGATCGGATTGTCTGAAGTTAAAGTATTTGCCGCAATTGATGTCGCACCTGAATCCGTTGTTTCTGCTTCTTCGGAATATGATCATAGCAATCGTGCTGAACTTGTTCTTTCTCCAAGCGGAGAGTGGGCGTCTAAAGGTGAAAGTAAACCGTGGATACAACTTGATTGGGATCATGAGCAAACCGTGGATACGGTCATTATTAAGGATCGCCTCATTCTTAATAATTGTGCAACTAATATTATGTTGAGTTTCAGCGATGGAACTCAATTAAATGTTGTTGGGATACCCGATGATGGGAAGGCGAAGGATGTCAGGTTTCCGTCCAAAACAGTTAAGTGGATTCGGCTTCAGGTGTTAAAAGGCGATGGGACAGATATAGGGTTATCTGAGATTAAAGTTTTGAAAGTGCCAAAGGCAGTAAAGCAAGTTGCGATAAATATAGCGGGAGAATCTAAAATCACTTGTTCATCGACATTTTCTGATGTTTATCACGAAAAGTTTGTGCTGACTCGAGCCGGTGAATGGGCCTCGAATGAAAAGAAACCATGGATACAGTTAAATTGGGATGCAGATAAAACGATTGATATGATAGTTTTAAGAGATCGAATACATACGGGGTACAATGTGAATAAAATAAAATTGAGTTTCAGTGATGGGAGTACTTTAGATGTCCCGGATATACCGACTAATGGTTTGGCTAAAGTAGTTGAATTTCCAAGGAAAACGATTAAATGGGTTCGCTTTGATGCTGTTGGAGGGAATTCAACAGCAATTGGTTTAACTGAAATCCAAGTGTATACCGTAGGAGAATGAAAACATTGAATATACCGTTATTGTCTAAGCGTTTCCTTTCGTTTTCTATTATTTTTATTACTTCTGCTCTTACGGTTTTTGGTGACGGTGTTAAGTCAGATGCTCCACCAGCACTAGAAGTGTATAAAGGCCGGATAATTGCGCATACCATGCACTGGGAGGGCGCAGGGTGGTTGTTGCGAAAAGAAAGGGAGAGAGAAGAATCTACGCAACTGATGATTCAGAAACTTGGGTTAAAGTCAGGGCAAGTCGCTTGTGATTTAGGTTCTGGGAATGGTTACCATACGTTAATGATGGCTGAGATCGTTGGCGGTAAGGGTAAGGTGCTTGCAGTTGATATACAAAAGGAAATGTTGACGATGCTAGAGAAGAGGGCCGTTGAATTAGGAGTGGGGAATGTAATGACTATTCACGGTGAACTTCATGATCCAAAACTTCCTGAGAATACATTAGACTTAGTTTTAATTGTCGATGCTTACCATGAGTTCTCTCATCCCGAGCATATGCTACAAGCTATTCGAAAATCCTTAAAGCCGACTGGTCGCTTAGTGCTTGTTGAGTTTCGATTGGAAGACCCTAAGGTTCCGATTAAGTTGCTTCATAAAATGTCGAAAAAACAAGTCATGAAAGAACTCCTTCCAAATGGGTTTAAGCTAGTGCACGAGTTTGATGGACTGCCATGGCAACATATGATGTTTTTTGAGCGAACGGCTATCCCTATTGAAAAGTGAAGAGATGATTTTCCACGGATACCTTCATTCGAGGTTCCCATTTAGATTAGCATAATAATTCAACAAGGTAGCACATTTGTTTAGCTAAAACTTTAATCTATCTTCGTTGGTTTCAGCATGTGCTATGTCTATCTAGTTTTTTCCATCTTCAACGGGTGCGTTGACTGGTTTTACTTTTGACTTGCATTGAACTCTTCACGAGTGACTTCAATCCAGCTTAGATTACGCAGTTCGGCAGGTTTTCCTACCCAGCCTTTACTGAACTCTTCAGGTAACACTTCCTGCTCCTCTTCATTAGAGTTCATTGGTAATGTATACCTGGTTGAAATTTCTTTGATGTCTTCCCAGTCTGTTCTACTCGTTTTGTTCGGCCCAGTAACATCGGAAGGGTATAATATGACTTGTTGCCATTCATTACCCCCTTTTAGTTTAGTGACCGACCAGAACCCACCGACGACGAAAACGAAATGGTTTGGTTTTTCTGCACGAACATCGATTGAAATTTTAGAATATTTAGGTGCTTTGTATTTTGGGTTAGTTAGTTTTAACGTTCTAATGTTAACATCTATATCAGTCATCCTATACCATCCTTTTAATGTCGAACTGTTGAAGGTTTCCTGAATCATAGTGGTTTCCTTCATCGTATCTTTAATGTTTGCAGCTTGAAGTGTTTCCGCATCTACCATTTCCATCAGGGTTGATAGATTGAATTTATTTGTATTATAAATGTTGTAACCATAGCCAGCGCCATTGACGCCTTTGTTCATTTTATATTGAACATCTGCATAAACCCAAAGGTTTAGATCGGTGCTTCTGATCGGAATTGCCGGAGACCAAACACCTTTTTTGCTCTCAGCGGGTACATGATGCCAATATTTAGTTTCATCACCCATTTTGAAATGGTCACTCATGTTGCCTTGTTGAGTGTAGAAAATGTCAACAGAGTGGATCTCTAGAGAGGGATCCGGTTTGACGAAAAACTTGGGGATTTTTTCTCTGGTGTTTAATTTTAGTATACCCTTTGGCGTTTCGGGAACCTTGAACTCGTTTTTGAGATGATGATTAAACCATACCATAGCACCCACTGCATGTTGAGGACGGTCCATGTGGTTTCTATGTGGCGAACATACGACACGCCATTCTTTAGACTGAATGCTTTCTATGGCCCGAGGTAAATGTTGAATCGAACCATGAAAGTCATTTGTAGGACTGAGGAAGATAATCGGGCATTGGATGTTTTTTAATAGTTTTCGTCACATGTTTCTTTAAATGCATACGTTTTGTATTCTAGATCACTGATTCCACCGCATGAGGGGGCCGCTGCTTTAACACGTTTATCAGAACCGGCGGTCATAACGGTTAGTTTTCCACCCATTGAATGTCCATAAACTCCAATTTTGTTTTTATCAACTTGTGGTTGTTGTTCAAGAAATGTAATGGCTCGGCGTGCGGCCATTGCGGCAAGAAACCATCCAGAGTTCCTCGCAGATTTAATGGGATCAACAGTTGTGCCAGAGGCGGAAGGTGGATTTGTGACAAAGTTATTGGTCGGGTAACGACAGGGTGCATGGTGCGCATCAACGCCACCCCAGTCCGTAGTCACGAGATGCTTCGGGTCATCTGTTTTCCCATCCCAGTATAGTTGCTTAATGGCATTGTCTACTCGGTATTGTGACGCATCAATTCGTCCAGCCCATGAAATTGAAACGGTCGTATAACCTTCCTTCGCATTTGCGATAACAGCCTTGTCTGTAGCAAATTGTCCAGCTCCATGAATTTGAACTAACCCTGGCAAGTTTTTAGCATCTTTAGGGTAACCATATACTGCCGCGAGCATTGCCTTTTTTCCTTTAAATATACCGACTCTAAACCTAATCACTTTAATGATGGTTCCGTCTACTTCCCATTCTTTTAGAATCTCAGTATCAAGCGGTTCTTTGCGAGGGTCGTAATCACCCCAAAGCTCTTCGGCTGAGGTTGGGGCAATGCCATTTTTTAAAGGCTTTAACGTCTCTTCGCCAAAAGATGATAACGTCCAGGATAATCCTGCAATCAATATGAGTGTTTTATTTAACATGGGTTCTCCCGGTTGAATTATTGGTTATGGTTCTTTAGATAGTCTAGTAGATGTAAGGTCAGCTTATGAGGTTTGAATAGATGTATGATTCATCCTTTTCTTATAATTGAATAGAGTAATGAGGGTTAAGGTAAGAGGGCCTATTTCATAGAGTTAATCGCGCAAAGAGAGTTTTAATAAAAATATGATAACGGTAACATGAGCCAGTTTTCTCTGTTTTACAAGTTGTTTTTGCAGAAATTAATTTTCTTAAACTGACCTTATAGATTTTCTAATAAGGCTTATGGCTGATTTACACTGGATTAGGTTACAACTCAATTTTTGCAATCGTTTCACCCTCAATCCAAGTGGGTCTTAGCAGTGTTCTGCGTGGTGGATTAGTTTCATTCGAAATACTATCAAGCAATAAATTAACAGCTTCTTTTCCTATGATCGAGGGTTCGAAATACATGGTCGAGAGAATTTTTGGTTGAGTTCGTTGTAGGTTTTTAAGCCCACTGTAACCGACTATTGAAATGTCTTCTGGTGTTCTAATGCCAATTTTATTGGCGGCATTTATTAATAGGGTGGCGTCTATATCATTGAAGCAAAATGCGGCTGTTGGTTTTTTATCTTTTATAATTGCGATAGCATCCTCAATCCAATCGGCTGTATGATGATTATTGTAAGTTTCAAAGCACTTTGTCCCTTGGACTTGATTAAGTGTATGCTTAAACCCTTCATTTCTTTGTTGAGCTGAACTGATTTGAAGCGGTCCGTTAACAAGTAAAAATGATCTGTGGTTATAGTCTAGAAGTTTTCTGGCTATTTGTTCTGAGCCCCAATTGTCATCAGTGCCTACGAAATTAATGTTGGCATTTGGTAAATCTCTATCAATACAAACCATCGGTTTGTTTTTCTTAAAAACATCTTCGAAATACTGATTTTTGGCATCATCATGACTAGGATGGATAATCAATCCTTCAACTTGTTGCTCTAGCATGCGATTAATATGAGTGAGCTCGGTTGTGTCAGATTTCTCAGGTAAGATTTTTGGGGGCCATCCTAGTAGCATTGAGTAGCCACGTTGGAATAGCTCTTCGTATACCCCATGGACAACGTGTGCGTCGAATTCACCCCGAACAGGGATTAGGACTCCGATGACGCTTGTTTTACCTGTGTGGATTCCACGGGCGAGGGCGTTTGGTAAATAATCTAACTCACGAGCGGCTTCTTCGACTCGTTTCCTGATTTCTTTTGAGGCGTATCCCGTTCCGTGCAAAACTCTAGAGACCGTCATTGCGGAAACACCCGCTTTTTTTGCAACTGCTTTAGCTGTAATTTTCATTGTATAGCGCTGTGCTATAAGTTGTGATATCCAGAACATACAGCAAAGTATACTAATGTCAAATCTTCGTTTATTAA
>CAWUTK010000039.1:0-28253 GCA_963924785.1 uncultured Opitutales bacterium | reverse complement strand
CAGTTCTTTTTCATTCATCTTTTTCTGTTGGTGAGATACGTTTTTACCTTCACCGGCTTCACCGAGACCGTATCCTTTAATCGTTTTAGTTAGGATGACTGTCGGTTGTCCCTTATGTTCTACTGCTGCCTTAAAGGCTGCATGAACTTTTTTAGGATCATGCCCTCCGCGAAGTAATCGTTTCAATTGGTCATCTGTGTATTCATTGACCAATTCGAGTAACTCTGGGTATTTCCCGAAGAAGTGTTCGCGAATGTGACTGCCTGGAGAAACGACGTAACGCTGATAATCGCCATCAAGAACTTCTTCCATACGTTTTATGAGAAGGTCGCGATGTTTTGATGCAAACATTTTGTCAAAATCAGAGCCCCATATGACTTTAATGACATTCCATCCTGCTCCGCGGAAGACGCCTTCTAGGTCTTGAATAATTTTGCCATTACCACGAACGGGGCCATCTAAGCTTTGAAGGTTACAATTAACAACCCACGTTAAGTTGTCCATGTGTTCGCGACCTGCGAGTGAAATGGCACCTAATGTTTCAGGTTCATCTGTTTCACCGTCTCCAACAAATGCCCAGACTCTGGACTCTGTTCCGTCGACAAAACCTCTTGCTCGAAGGTAGCGATTAAATCGTGCTTGATAGATAGACAGCAAAGGCCCTAGGCCCATTGATACGGTTGGGAATTGCCAGAAATCCGGCATTAAGTAAGGGTGCGGATAAGATGAAAGTCCTCCACCTGGACTTAATTCGCGTCTAAAATTATGCAGAAGTTTGGTTGAAAGTCTGCCTTCTAAATAGGCTCTTGCATAATTTCCTGGTGAAGCGTGTCCTTGGAAGTAAATTTGGTCTCCAGATCCATCGCCATCTTGCCCATTGAAAAAGTGATTGTAAGCAACTTCGTATATTGTTGCACAAGAAGCGTAGGTTGAAATATGACCTCCTACACCTGATCCATCAGCATTTCCGCTGACAACCATAGCCATTGCATTCCAGCGGATATAGCTTTTGATGGTCCTTTCCATCTCTTCATCGCCTGGATATTCTGGCTCTTGATCTTTTGGGATCGTATTAATATAAGGGGTGTTTTGTGATATAAGTCCAGAATTTCCAGACTGCGATAGTTTATCAGCGATCTGACTAACTAACTCACGGGTATCATCTACCCCCTTATGCTTTAATATGTAATCAATAGAATCGAGACATCGTTCAATTTCGATGTCAGCGATATCAGTATTGCTCTTTAACTCTTTATTTTTCGTATCCAATGTTTAATCCTCTTGAAGATAGTAATTAATAATTTCGACTGTAATATCGGATTCTCCATACTTTTAGCTTATGAAACAAACTAATTCACTTATGAAGTATGAAATACTTTGATTTTTCTTATGAGACTCCGGAGGAAAACCTTGCACTAGATGAGGTTCTACTTGATTTGGTTGAAGTAGATCCTAAAGAGGAAGTATTGCGATTTTGGGAACCAAAGGAAACTTTTGTTGTTTTAGGCTATTCAAATGACGCAAAAAAAGAAGCAAATGTCGAAAGCTGCTTAAAAGATGAAATTCCAATTTTACGTAGAGCGAGTGGTGGCGGTGCGGTTGTTCAGGGGCCAGGTTGTTTAAATTATACGTTAGTGCTAAATATGAACTCACGGCCCGAGTTGAGAGATATTAATGTTACAAACAGGGTTATTATGGATGGAATCCGATTGGCTTTGTTGAACATTGAAAGCCGCTCAAATGTAAGTGAAACCATTTCTGTTCAAGGGGTTACTGATTTGACTGCTGGGAAATTTAAAATTTCGGGAAATGCGCAAAAGCGAAGCCGAAATGCTATACTTTTTCATGGAACCTTTTTGTTGAATTTCGAATTACCTTTAATTGAAAAGTATTTATCTCACCCCACAAAGGAACCCGATTATCGAGGAAAGCGTTCTCACTCGCAATTTATCCAAAATATTCTATTTCAAGCCGATGAACTAAAATTGGCTATGCGAAATCATTGGGAAGCAGATAAAGAAAACTTGGTATCCATTGACCCAATTGCAGTCAGTCAACTAGTTGAGGCTAAATATGGAAATGAAAGCTGGGTGAAGCGTTAATAATTAAAATTAACGCCGATATTCACAACAGGGTAGATTTTAAAGGTATCGAAATCTTCCTCTAACTCTTGAGTTTCACGATTGATACTTCTTTCAACCTGAGCGGTTTGGGCATTAGGGCCAGTGGCTCGTAGAGAGATGTCTGGATCGCCTTGGTAAATGACACCAAGGTCTAAGGTTAAACCAAATGAATCATTGTCTGTGTAAGAAGTGTCATAGCCAACACCAAGGTATGGCCTAAAATTACCGAAATCAATATTACCATTAACCGCACTGACTTCATTGATCGTGTAGGTGTCACCACCTATATTGAACAGTGTATTGGTTTCAGAGACTAAATTAAGTTCGTTTTGGTTATACATTAAACCGCTGCTGATGCGGAATCCATTGCTGAAAGGGTGGTAATCGATAATACCTGATAGACTTAGCATTTTAATGTTAATGCCATAATCGATATTAGATTCCGTGGCATCGTAATCGAAGTCTAAGAAACTCGCACCGATGCGGAATTTAAACTTATCACCTAGTTTTTTCGAAATATCAGCACCTAAGCCTGTTGTCCCGATTTTAGCAGTAAAACTCCAAGGATGGTATCTTAATGAACCAGCTTGTACGGCACTTAGAACACCAAAAATGGTGATCAGCAAAATGGAGTATCTTAGTTTTTTAGGCACTGTTGTAGCGGTTGATTAACTTAGAAGGTAATTGAAATGATTGTATTGTCAAGCAAGAGACTGTAAATTAGGTAGATACGATATAATCTAATTGCTTGATGAATGGAATAAGTTCTTCTTATCTATCGTAATTAAGCGACCTAGCTCTAATTTAGAAATTTACTTTAAGGGGTTTAATCTATTCAGTTTAATTCCATTATTTACTAATAAACAACTGATGAGCTCAAAAAAATATTCATTAAAACTTCATGATACAATGAAACGGGAGGTCTGCGAGGTCAGCCCTTTGGAGGAAGGTTCTTACCGGTTTTATTGTTGTGGACCAACGGTATATGGATATGCACATATTGGAAATTTTAGAACATTTGTGATTCAAGATGTTTTCCGTCGCGTATTGGAATTAACGGGACAATCGACTGTTCACGTTCGAAATATAACCGATGTGGATGATAAAACGATTCGAGTTTCTGGGGAAGAGGGAAAGACGTTAAAAGAGTTTACTGAATATTGGTGTGATTTATTTCATAAAGATGGAGAGGCTTTGAATATGTTAACGCCACACCATGAACCAAGTGCAGTCGATCATGTGCCAGAGCAGATAGAATTAATCGAGAAGTTAATTGAAAAGGGGAATGCTTATAGCTCTCCTGACGGGTCCGTATACTTTAATGTGGGTTCGCATGATCATTATGGATGCCTGTCTCGATTAAAAGAGCGTGAATTGAAGACTGGAAGCTCTGTTAGTCGAAATTCTGATGATGAATATGAGAAGGAGTCTTTGGCTGATTTTGCCCTTTGGAAAGGTTATAAAGATGAAGACGGTGAGAATTTCTGGGAAAGTCCTTGGGGGAAAGGCCGCCCCGGCTGGCACCTTGAGTGTAGCGCGATGAGTCATAAGTATTTGGGGGCCTCTTTTGATTTACACTCTGGAGGCGTGGATCTTATTTTTCCTCATCATGAAAACGAAATTGCACAAAGCGAAGCCGGACACGGTGGATCATTTGCAAATCATTGGTTTCATATTACGCATTTATTGGTTGATGGCGGGAAAATGAGTAAGAGTTTAGGGAACCTTTATACTTTAGATGATATAAAAGAAAAAGGATTCTCGGCGATGGCGTTGCGTTATGTGTTAATCATGGGACATTATCGCCAATCTCTAAATTTTACATTGGATTCTTTAAAAGCTGCAACTCAAGCATTAGAGAAGTTTGCCAAATTTGAATCTGCTTTAGTGGACTTTTGCGGAATGAATAATGAGCTGTCATATGAAGAAATGGCAAAAACATCATTGGCCGACTTAGGTGAACTATCACCTGCGTGGGATGCGTTGTTGAATGATTTAAATGTTCCTGATGCACTTGGAAAAATTTTCACAGTGGTGAAATCAGTGGATAAAAAATTACGGAACAATGAAATGGATCAAGCTGCGGCCTCTGCAACGCTAAAGGGATTTCGTTTTATTATGCTAGCTTTGGGGCTCGTGCTTGAAAAAGCGGATGACGACGAAAATCTTGATATTCCTGAAGAAGTGAAACAGTGGGCAGAGGCTCGTTGGGTAGCAAAGCAATCGAAGGAATGGGGTGCGGCTGATGATTTAAGGAACAAGCTGACAGCAGCCGGTTGGCAGATTAAAGATAAAGCTGATGGCTATGATTTGTTAAAGGCTTAATTGAATGATTGGTTGATTCTGAAGTAAGTATGAAAAAACCACGCTTATCTTCATCGTTTATACAATCGATTGCTATACACCTTTTATTATTGCTGCTTTTTTTGTTTCAAGTTTCGAAACCAGAAGAAATCTCTTCAAATGAGATTTCTAAAAATGCTTCAAAGGCTGAGGGGGTTAATGAAACAGTTGATGAGACCCGTTCTAATCAGGATAAGTCGCGTTCGGAAGCAGAGCTACCTGTGAAAGCGGAATTAGGCATCGAGCATAAGAATAACTCAAATGCTGTGACGGAATCTTCAAGCCAGTTGAATGAAGCTATTGCGGAACCCGAAGAAGTTGAGAGTATAGCGATTTCGGAGAATTCGGTTAAGGCGAAGAATCGACTTGTTGAGGATAAGGCAGTAGATGTTCTATTTGAAAAAACGGTGTCGGTTGAGAAATCATTGATAAAAAGAATTGTACATGATCAAGTTATACCAGCGACAAAAGAGGCATTAGAGCAGGAGCTCGAAAATTCTATCGAAAAATTATTAACGGAAGCACTTTTTGCTTTAAAGAGGCGCGAAGATTCATTGAGTGAGATCTTAAGCGCAAAGAGCAGTGCGATGTTGAGAGAGGAAATTGAAGAAATCCTTTATCAGGAATTGGAAAATCATTGGGAAGAGACAGTTCTTAAAGCCGTGTATGAGAATGTGCATCAGCATTTTTATGAATCAACAGAGGTTCGTGAAATGGATAAGGCTTCGGTCGAATTGATTTTAGGAGAATTGGAGACAACGCTTATTTCTAGTTTTACTCTCGATCATTTGAATTTAGAAAAATCGGTTCGAAGTGTTTTCGAAAAAATGTCTGTTGAGAAAATGGATTTACCGAAGCTTGAATCGCCCAGAAAGGCATTATTGTCTGAAGATGTTGTGTTGATGCAATTAGAGTCTGCAGTGCGATCGATGTCACAGAAATTAATGCAAGTTCCATTACTGAGTGCAGTTGAGCAGTTGGATTATTCGATTGATTTAGAGTTTAATCAAGAAATGGGTAAGTTGCCGAAAAAGGTTTTTGTAAGCGCCCTTCAAGAAGAGAAGGTTCAGCAAAATAAACGCGATCAAGCGAAAATTGTTTCTCAGATAGAAGTGTTATCGGGGGAGAATATAAATTTAGCCGAAATGCAGAATGGCGCTATTGCATTGGATGGCGATTTATGGGATTGGGGTGAATTGCGTTACCCTATTTTTGATAAAACGGTTTTACTGAAAAACGATAAGGCTTTTATCCGCTGGGCACCTGAAGGGCTTTATTTTGCTTATGATTGTGCGCATGGTGGAGATATTGTTATTCCACCAGATACAAGTCCTTTAGAGGGAAATGTAATCGAGCTTTTTGTTGAATATGAATCTATGAAAGAAGAAGGCCTAACTCAAACTCACCGTTTTGTTTTTTGCCCTTTTGGCATAAAAGAGGAAAAAAAGGGCTTGGTGAATTCTTCGACAAGTCTTCTTGAGGGAGTGTTAAGGGGAGGTGGTAAGACTTTTTGGCTTAAAGATTCTTATGAAAGTAAAGGGGTCGCATTTGGGAAACAAACAGAGACAGGTTATACTGCCGAGTGTTTTTTATCAAGACGGGCGTTGTCTGGATTAGAATTACTTCCTGGGAGTAAATTGAATGTGAAGTTTTCTATAAAACGCAGTGCAGAAAGAGGAGAGGGCTTTTATTGGCCAGCTACTGAGCTTGAAGGAGGTAATCAGAAACAAGCTTCGTATAATCCTTTGGTTTTGGCGGGAACTTTGGCGAAGGCTAAATTTATAAAATATCTGGAACCCGAAACTGTTTTAGAATGGATTGTTCCTGGAAAAGTTTTTGGAATCGAAGTTATTGATGAAGCAAAAAATATACATTCAAAACGGCGTGAAGTATTAGAGGTTGAATTATTGGTTAAGGAAAGGAACTATGGGCAATCTATGACCCTTAAGGAATCGGGTGAAAACACGGGAGTGTTTCGAGCATTTATTGAAACCCAGGATTATTTTAAACACGTTTCAGCCGATAAATTAAATATCAAGTATGGCGATATCATCGAATTGAGATATAGTCGAAAGGAAGAGGCTCCTGATGTAAAGACCCTTCTTCCTGTAGCGATTCCTATTATGTCGCAAAATTAAATGAGTGACAGTTCCCATTTAGTAAAAAGGGGGCGAAGGGGTGATTGGTTTTGTAAGTTGTTTGTTTCAAGTGTGATATGGGGGTAGGGATCAGCTTTGTTGAAATTGCTGTGAATCAACCCTATTTGTGTCTTGACCGATAAAACACTAGAGCCTAAATACTCATGACTTAAAATTTATAGACATGGAAGAAGAAATAACAAAAGAATCGGCTGAAAAAGAGCCTTTAGGCGCTAGTGAATACATTGATGACGAGAATGCCGTTGATGGAAATAATGAGACAGTTAGCCCTGTTGATGCTGGTGATGAAGAAAACGAGACGGGTTTACGCGGAAAACTGGAAGAGGCGTATGCCAAGAGTTCTGGCTTACAAGATCGTTATATGCGGTCTTTAGCGGATCAAGAGAATTTGCGTAAGAGAATGGCTCGGGAAAAAGATGAGATTCGTCTTAGGAGTAAAATGTCTGTTATTGAAGATGTATTGCCAACAATTGATAATTTGAAATTAGGACTCCAAGCTTCAGAAAATGTCCCAGAAGCAAAGATTGTTGTTGATGGAATTAAGATGGTTTTAGCTCAATTGCTTAATTCTTTAAAGGAGCATGGTTTAGAGGAAGTAGATCCTCAAGGGAAAGTATTTGATCCGAATCTTCATGAAGGGGTTTCATATGAACCCAGCGAGGACCAAGAAGAGGGTAATGTTATTTCAACTACAAGAATAGGTTATACTTTTAACGGGAAGTTGTTACGTCCAGCAATGGTAGTTGTCTCTAAAGGAAAAGAGGCATAATGAGTGAAACAAAGGAAGACTGTTACGAGTTGCTGGGGATTGCTAAAAATGCAACTGATGCAGAAATAAAAAAAGCTTATCGAAAGATGGCTGTGAAGTATCATCCGGATAAAAATCAGGGTGATGCCGCGGCAGAAGCAATGTTTAAAAAGGTTTCTGAAGCTTATGAGATTTTAAAGGACGGCGAAAAACGAGCCGCTTACGATCGTTATGGTCATGCCGCCTTTCGCGCAGGCGGTAGCGGTGGTGGAAGGCAAAGCCGTGGAGGCGGTGGCGGGTTTCATGATCCGTTTGATGTTTTCCGAGAAGTATTCAGCGGTGGCGGTGGTGCCGGTGCTGGTGGCGGTATTTTTGAAGAATTTTTTGGTGGCGGTTCATCTTCCGGGAATGGAGGAGAGCGCGGATCAGACCTTCGTTATGATTTAGAGATAACCCTTCAAGAAGCAGCGCAGGGTGTTGAAAAAGAAATTAAATATCGTAAGCAAGTTGAATGTTCGAGTTGTAGCGGTGAAGGTTGCGAGGCTGGAACAAGCAAGGTTCGTTGTTCTTCATGTGGTGGAACTGGACACGTGTCCTCTTCTCAAGGTTTTATTAGTTTTCGTCAAGTTTGCCCAACTTGTCAAGGTGCTGGCACCATGGCAGAAAACCCTTGTAAACCATGTAAGGGAGAAGGACGAAAACAAGAAACCACTACGGTTAAAGTTAAAATTCCTGCTGGAGTGGATACTGGGTCTAGATTACGTTCTGTGGGTAAAGGTGAAGCCGGAACCCGTGGAAACGGTTCAGGGGATCTATATGTATTTATTCATCAGAAAAAACATGAACTTTTTGATCGTCATGGAGATGATTTACATTGCGATATTCCAATTAGATTCACATTAGCGGCTCTTGGAGGCTCGATTGAAGTTCCTACTTTACACGGAAAAGGTGAATTGAAAATCCCTGCGGGAACACAATCTGCAACCGTTTTTCGTTTAAGAGGGCAGGGTATGCCACAGTTAAGAGGTGGTGGGAAAGGTGATCAGCTCGTGCGAGTAAATGTTGAGGTCCCCAAAAAACTGAGTGCGGATCAGCGTGGAAAATTAGAAGAATTTGCTGAAGTTTGCGGTGATGCAAATAATCCAGTGAGTGAGGGGTTTTTGAAAAAAGCTAAACGCTTTTTTGAAGATATCTAGTTATTCTTTTATTGGGACATTGGCCGAACACGTTTTAGCGTAACTGAATTAAAAAAGAGATTTCTTAGTTCTTGGCTAGTGGTTTCTTATTCTACCTGTAGCATATTAAGCACTTTGTTTACTTGATATACATGTATATCGGTGCTATATTATTTAATATGTTAGCTATTCGTTTAGATTCTGAAATTGAAAACCGCCTTAATTCTCTTGCCAAAAAAACGGGTAGGACAAAAACATTCTATGCTCGTGAAGCCATTCTCGAATATTTAGAAGATATGGAAGATTACTATCTCGCAAGTAATACTCTTCAAGAATCAGGACGTATCTATTCTAGCAAGGAAGCTAAGCTTGAATTGGGACTATAGCCTCACGGATCGAGCTATTAAGCAACTTAAGAAGCTCGACAAAACCGTTCAAAAAAGAATCTTCTCCTTCCTTGATGAGCGAGTCGCCAAAAGTAACGATCCTCGTCAATTCGGCAAAGAACTCAAGGGTGACTTAAAGGGTCTTTGGCGTTATCGAGTTGGTGGGTATCGAATTGTTTGCCAAATCAAGGATGATAAACTTCTCTTATTAGTCGTTAGAGTGAATCACAGGAAAGATGTTTACCGATGATCTTTTTTTCACGTAAAAATCAAACCATCGAAAAAGCAGTTAAAAGAAAAAGCTAAAGCTTTAACCCTTAATCAACGCTTTTGTTTTAGTAAAATGAAATTTTAAGCTAGGAGATTTTTCACAGTTTCTCCACTCACCCATTTGCCTCGAATTAAATGTAAGTTTGGGTTTTTAAGAAAAACCTATGATTTTCATCTTCATCTTTTTCGCAGTTGATAGAAGTTGTTCTTTGTTGAGCATGATTACTTTGTTCGCTTCGAGAGCAATGTTTCGAATGTTTGCTTCATCAAGATACTTGAGCGTTTCTTCTCCAAATACTGGAACATCAAAGCGGTAATCTTGAATGTTTTTCACGCATTTTACAAAGAGCATGTCGTCTTTGGATAGTGTGCCTGAACGCTGAATCATTTCATTAGTACCTTCAAATCCCTCAACGGATATAACCGTTCCATTACGAACAACTGCCCCTTGTCCAATGTCGAGTTTTGCAATTTCTTTGGTTATTTGAACGCCATGTTCTAGTGTCTTCTCTGGAACATTTAAACTAGAACCTTGCATCATTCCTTGAGTTGCCAAGTCTTCATCCATAAATGAACGGGCGTCGAGTGGCTGTATGCCTAGTGATTCTATTTCGCTACATATTGTACCAAAAATAGTTTCAGCGTTTTTAGTATCAAGGTTTTTTAAAATTGAAAGGGCTTTAAGATCTGGGAATAAACCACGAAATAGTCGTCCAGGAGTAATTTGTCCCGCCATTAAGGTGTAGCCGAATTCAAATTTTCTAAGGAGTTTTAACAATTTACCTAATTGACCCACTCGTATGACGGCACGGTCGTTTTCGGGAAAACTATCTAGTAAGTCAGTGGAAGTTTCTCCCTTGAATCCGATTATTTTAAGCGGAATCCCGAATGAACGAATTCTTGTGGCAAGGAGAACAGGGTATTCGAATTTGCCTGCAATGAGGACAATTCCTTTTTTATCGTCAAATGAATCCGGCAGATAGGAAGACTGCATTTTTATTTATTCGATACGCGGAGAAATTCTTCGATGATTTCTAGCTTCTTTTTCTGCCGTTTATCGTCGTTGATTTCTTCAACTGAACGTTGCTTTTCTTTTTTAATCATCATTTTTTTGATTTTCCGTAAAGCGGCATTCTGTAATTGGCGAATACGTTCTCGAGTAATATTAAAGTGTACTCCGACTTCTTCTAAGGTTTTTGAAGCATTGCCATCGAGTCCAAACCGCATGCGAATGATTTGAGCTTCGCGTTCATCAAGCCTATCGATGATAGTGTTGATATCCTTTGTTTGTGACTTTGCGTTTAAATTTTCAAAAGGAGTGACTGCTTTTTCGTCACCGATTAGATCACCAAATTCTGTATTATCTTCACCAACGGGAGCATCGAGTGAAGTGGGTCTTACGCTAACAGATTTTAAATGGGCTACTTTATTAACCGTTAATCCCATATTGACTGCAATTTCTTCATCAGTCGGATCACGTCCAAATTCATCATAAAGAAGATTGGTCATTTTTCGCATTTTAGCGATTTTATCAACCATGTGAACGGGTAAGCGAATTGTCTTACTTTGATTGGCTAGAGCCCTTTTTATCGCTTGTTTAATCCACCAAGCAGCATAAGTTCCAAGTTTGCCTCCTTTGGTTGGGTCAAATCTTTCAACGGCTTTTATTAGGCCAATGTTTCCTTCACTGATTAAATCAAGGAGAGGGAGGCCGAAAGAGACATAATCGTAAGCGATTTTTACAACTAATCGTAAATTTGCACGGATCATGTGATCGCGAGCTTCTTTGTCGCCTTTAGCAATCCTTCCTGCGAGTGTAACTTCTTCTTCTGGAGTTAATAGCGCTACTTTCGCTATTTCTTTAAGGTAGTGCTTCGCTGAACGGTTATCTTGGTAGTTGTAGGGCATAAAATTTATGCCAATTATTCATGGGGAAAACCTATTGGTCAATTCTGAAACGAATTAAGTTTGAAAACTTCGCGGCCGACTTCTGTCATTGAATGAAAGCATTGAGTTGCTTTTGTTTTATTCATTTCTTCGAAACTATGGCTCCCAGATGAAATGATGTAACATGTAAGTTGTGAGAGAGTTGCAGTGTCAACGTCGTAGGGAGAATCTCCAATGAGGCAGGTGTTTTCTTTTGAACCTTTAAGTTGGTTTAGGGCAAAATCAGTGAATTGGGTGTCGGGTTTTTTCCAAGGAGTATCGCCTGTGCCATAAATGCCTTCAAAATAATGAGCAATTTCTAGGTGCTTACAAATGTCACGGGCTTTGTCGCCTATTTTATTAGTGAATACTGCGAGTTTATATTTTTCGCAGGCGTGTAGGCTTTCGAGGGTTTCTTTGACCCCATCAAGTAATGTGAGGCCATCCCGAAAATGTTCATTAAAGTACTCGGTGAAATGAGGAAAGGCTAAGGGTGCTTTTTCTGACCCGATTAATTTTCCCATGGTTATCGGCGCGGAACCGCCAACTTGAGTTTTTATAAAATCTGGACTTTGAGCCGGTAGCCCAATTTTCGAAAAGGAATAATTGTAGGCATCTGCTATTGCGATAAAATTATCAACGAGAGTTCCGTCTAAATCGAACAAGATGTTTTTAAATGGCATATTAGAAATGGTAATGAAAGTTTATTGTGATTTCGGTTTCTTCGCCGAGCGTTTGAATCATGGAGTCTGTCCAATTCCCAAAGGGTGATCTTGACCGAATGGCATCTTCGCAAATATGGGAAGTTAATTGCCCTGCAGATGTATCGATAATGGTTAAGTCTTTAATTCGTCCCTCAGATGTCATGATGAACGCAATGGAGACAGTTGAAGGAACATCCTCGCTGCCGAGAGTTATTTCACTAATAAGAGTAATCCATTGTTTGTAGATAGCTTCTCGGTAGCGTTGGGTGTATTCGCCAAATTCATTCATTTTGGAATTGATTCCTATCTGACCTGCTTTGCTGCTACTATTGAGATTGCGCATTAGAGGGCCATTGATGACTGTCGTCAGAAGCTTGATTCTAGGTCTCGGCTTTTGTTTAGAATTCGTTTCAGCGTTTTCCTGTGCAGGGGATTTAAGGAGTTCGTTATTGAGGGAAATTGTTTTTGCTGTCTCTTCTTGAGTTTCCTCTTCTTCTTCGATTTCAATCTTTTTAAGAGTGATGCCTTCGCCTGTTCCTTCAATGATTTCCATTGATTTTCTTGGAACTCCTAGAGACGTTGGTGAAGATGTCGCCGGTTCTACGGCAAGTGATTCCTTTGTGGTTTTCTCTGATGGAGTTGTTGATTCACTGACAATGGACGGTTGGCTGGGTTGAGATATTGATAGGTCCCCTTCAATGATTTTTTGAGAAGGTTTGTCGCCGTCAACTTTTGGAGCGTCACTAACGGTTAATTTTTCTTCAGCTTCATCAGCGGCTTGTTGGTCTCGATCGGAGAAGTTATCTGTTTCGTCGGGTTCGTTTTCTGGCACATCCGGGTTCGTTTCCACAAATTGCTTAAGGGGTTTTTCTTCGGGAGGAATAATATATTCTATTTCGGTGAAGGTGTTTCTAGTCGTCGGCTCTAGGGTTGCGAAATTTTCAGGTAAAAAAACAAAGAGGCTGATATGAAATATTAAGCTAGCTGCAGCAGCTAAAATGATACGGTGAAAGTAACCTGCATTGTTAGAGTCGAACATTGTTTATGCTTATGCAGAAGGATCTAATGTGTCTGGGCCTTCTCCGCCAGCGAGTTTGTGATAACGTCCCGTTAGTTGGTCTTTTTCATATTTCGTAAAACCTTTGCTCTCGGCATATATTGGATCAGTCAGCTTGTCTGTTTGGCCTTGGGTGTATTCTATATTTAAACTAGCTGCTTGTATGACTCTTTGTACGGGTTCGCCGGTTAAAGGATGTTGAGTTATTGGTTCCTCGGTAATTGCTTGTTCCACTTCGAACGTTTCGGGGTTTTCGATATTATTATCAATGACTTGGTAGACGTATATTGGCATAATTCGATTAGTGTTGCGGAAGGAATAAGGCCAAATTGCCAATATAGTTATCTGCTAGTTCTTGGAAAAAGAGAAAATTTAAAATAGCCCCTGCTGCTAGCCATGGGCCGAACGGGATTTTAGAGCCAAGGCCTAAGTCTTGGTCTTTTTCAGAGTTACTGAATATCTTTTGGAGAATGAGCATGGGCAGTAGAATGATGGTTCCGAGCATGGCACCTGAGAAGATGGAGAAAATGGCACCTTCCCAGCCGCAAAATGCTCCGATACAGCCCATGAGTAGTATGTCGCCAAATCCCATGACTTCTTTTTTTAAGACTAATTCGCCAATGATTGCTATCCAGAGGAGCATGCCCGCTCCAATGATTGCACCCAGTGCCGCCGATCCACCTGATTGAATATGATCTAGAAGGTTATTATGAAGCTGAGCTTCTGTAAGGTGTAATGAGGGGATAGCAATAGAGATAATGACTCCAATGATGGCTCCCCATGTAGTGCACTCGTCTGGTAGAATCATCGTTTCCATGTCAATGACGATGCCTATGATCAAAAGGCTGAAAAAGATCATGCCGGTGATGGCAATCTCAGCTTGGCTGTGTTGATGCCAAGAGAGTATGAAAAGAGTTACGGTCAAGCAATAAACAGTAGGATTCTTGATTCGCAGAGAAGGACTGGGCTCTTGTGGTGTATTGTTTTTTTGATCAGCCTTCTCCTTTTTTAATTCTTCAGCAATTTTTACCCGGGAATTATTGATGCGGAAAAGCAAAATTCGCCCAGCAACGATACCTGCAATAGCAATAATAATGTAATAAGTGTAGTTCAAGAGAACACCTTTTTGGCTTAAAAAAGGTTAAAGGGCAAACTATAATTGTCAGGTTGACGGGGAGTTTATCGTTCGCAATCTGGTCAATATGGAAATTGAAACATTATTGGTATACGCTGTTGGAGCTTCAGGGTTATTTGCTTCTCGAGCATTTGTCCCTGCGTTTATGAGCGCTCTTTTTATGCGGTATGGTTCGGATTTTCCAATTATTGGGAACATGGGACTCTTTGAAGTAACGGGTGCTGAGCCGACTTGGTTTACCAGCGATATTGCGATGACTACAATGGGTGGGTTATCGACAATGGGGATGTTGAGTGCTTCTGATGGACAGTATATTGAGTCAACGATTCAAAATGCGAGTGTGATGGATATGTTTCCTGCCGGTCTTGTCGCCACTGTGGTTTATTTTGTGAATTCATCTAGGAACAGTGTTATGCAGGTGCTACAAGAATCAGATGAAGGTGACGAGCTTGGGATTCAAGGCATTTTGAGCTGGATGGATGATCTTTGGTCAACGTTTGGTGTTTTGGTGCTATTTTTGTTCCCGTTTCTAATATTGCTTTGTTCGGGTGCATTAATTGGAGGATTCTTTTTATTGGCTCGTCGAGCAGCGAAGGTTGAAGAAAGATCAAAGGTTAAATGTGGCGGTTGTGATGAGCAGGTTTCGCAAAGTGCCTGTGAATGTCCTAAGTGCCACAATGTGTCCAGCACAGTTAAAGGATTGGGTTTTCTTGGATCTTCTTCGGAAGAAACCGTAACTGATTTAGTGGCCCATAAATTGAATTTAGTTGAACATAAGCGTTGTCCCGTTTGTGCGACAAGGTTGACGGAGAAAAGTCCTAAGCAAAGTTGTGCAGAATGTGGGTATTCATTGTTTTCAGAACATCCAACAGGAATGGCATATTCTGACTATATAGGAGGAAGGCTCGGCGGAGTGATGTTCGTATCTTTCCTATTGGGACTCGTTCCTGTTTTGGGTTTGATCCTCGGAATTATTTATTTTCGAATCCAGTTGGTGGGGCCCTACCGGATGTATATTCCACTGCACAAGAGTTTTTTTATAAAATGGATACTTCGTTTGTTCTTTTTCCTATTGATTGGGTTACAGATAATTCCAGTTATCGGTGGAATCGTTCTTCCAGTAATGGTATTGCTTAACTACAGATCATACCGAGAGTCTTTTGAAGAAGGACTCGCCTAGACTGCTGCTTCGGAAGTGGATAAGGGAATCGGTTTTAACCACGGAGACGCGGAGGAGTTTTAATCCGTATTAAAATCCTTGGTTTTGCTATAAAGTCCAAGCTTAGGATTTTTATGTACAGGCAGTCCGATAAATTTCATCTTTGTTCCAATGCTAAAGTTATCACCTGTAAACCGTTTGAGGCGCTGGGGTTTGAAGTTTGAATATCTCGCTTTAAAGATTAAACCACATCTATATTACGCCTTTTTGAACATCCCCTCTGCGTCTTATAGGGCCAGGAGTGAAGCGGGCGCGAGGAAAATACTCATTATTAAAGCAATCCTCACCAATATCGCCAATGATTAGACTCTAGTAAGAAAATATTCCTCTCCGTGCCTCCGTGGTGAAACGGAAGCAACCTATAAGTCAATGGCAGTTGCTTACTTTTTCTTTTTCTTGTCAGTGCCCTTAGGCTTTTTGCCCGTAAGGTGAAACTTAATAGGGCAGCCGCTGAGTTCGAATTCTTTAACAAATCCTTTTTCCAAATAGCGTTGAAAGGCTTGTGGAAGTGCAATTTCTCGATTGCAGAAGAGTCTAATCCTGAAAGGTCTAACGGAAACGTGTATGGCGTAATAGACTTTGAAGGGACTTCCACTCGGCAAGTGAGGGGATTGTTTTTTCAAGAGTTTATATACGAGATTGTTAACTGCAGGAGTTGGGAATTGAGTGTCTTGTATTCGGTTGATTGCTTTAGCTTTCTTAAGCATTCTATCTATCGAATAGCCGCTGATTGCTGATGTGAAAATCACGGGTGCATGCGACATGAAGAATAGCTCATGGAGAATGGAAGCCGTGTAGGCTTTTCTGAATTCAGCTTCATTGGCATAGCCATCAATCGGATCTTCTTTAAATGTTTTTAAGGCGAGATCCCATTTGTTAACGACGAGGACAATGGCTTTCCCAGCGTCGACGATTTTTCCAGCTAAATCTTTTTCTTGTTTTTGTATACCTAGAATCGCATCAATGACGAGGAATACGACATCTGATTTCTCAATGGCGTTCTCTGTTCTGAGGGAAGAAAAGTATTCGAGACTGTTATCGACACGTTTCTTTTTTCTTAAACCCGCTGTATCATGAAGACGAAAAAACCATTCCCGGTCTTTGTCCACTTTGTAGTCTAAGTCGAGTTCAACTGTCTCTCTTGTTGTGCCTGGGACATCGCTGACGATTAAGCGTTTTTCTTTTAAAAGGCGATTGCACAATGAAGATTTTCCAACATTGGGACGTCCGATAAAACTGATTTGAACTCGTTTGTTTTTATCGACTTTTTCTTCTTCTGGCTTGGGCCCTAGTAGTTGATCAATGGTTTCTCTTAAAGTCTCTGTATTGTATCCATGTTCAGCAGAAAGGGCTATCGTGTCCTTGAACCCAAGTTTATGGAAATCGTCTTTTAGATGAATGAGTTCAGGGAAATCTACTTTATTAACAACCAGTATTGTCGGTTTCCCGTTTTTCCTGATTTTGTCAACGACCCACTCGTCTAAAGCAGTGCAGCCATCGCGTCCATTAACAACGACGATGAGAATTTTTGCCACTTGGATTGCAAAATCGACCTGTTCTTCGGTTGCGATTTGGATCTTTTCTGGCGTCATGTCTGGAACCATGCCGATTCCTCCAGTATCCATCAAAGTATAGTTGTCCTCAATCTCTGCGGTGACAATGTCTCTTGTGACCCCTGCTTGGTCGTGAACAATAGAAAGTCTCTCTTTTGCTATTCGGTTGAAGAGTCTACTTTTGCCGACGTTTGGGCGGCCTATGATTGCTATGCTTCTTGAGTGGTCCATTTGGATATTTGAAATTAGCTGGCATGCTTTCAGATTGGGTGTGTTGAGTCAATATTTGATGGACAAGCATTTAATCAAAAAACATTATGAGGAGATATGGATCGAAATTTGAGTAAATCAATGTCACTTTTTAAGCGTGCGGCAGAAGTTATCCCGGGAGGAATCTATGGCCATATGAGCCCTGCAAGCGGTCTGCCGGGGGCATTGCCTTATTATGCTCAAAGGGCTGAAGGGTGTCGCTATTGGGATGTTGATGGCAATGAATACCTTGATTTCATGTGTGCCTATGGGCCAATTATTTTAGGTTATCATCATCCAGAGGTTGAAGCGGCGGTTGAGGCTCAGCGAAAAGTTGGCAGTGTTTTTAATCATCCGACGGATAAAATGGTTGAATTGGCCGAGTTGTTGACGGGACGTGTTAATTTCGCTGATTGGGCCGTTTTTGGTAAGAATGGATCAGACATGACAACGTGGGCCATTCAAGTTGCTAGAGAGTATTCTGGGCGAAAAAAGGTCATGAAAGTAAAAGGCGCTTATCATGGCGTTGATGCTTGGTGTACTCCTGGCCAAGGAGGTATTATTGATGAAGATCGAATGCATATTCATGGGGTTGAATGGAATAACTTTGAATCTATTGAGGCACTGGTTGCTCAGTATAAAAATGAATTCGCGGCGTTTATTATTACACCTTATCATCACTTGGGCTTTGCTGATTCAATTATGCCCGAGGAGGGTTATTTGCAAAAAATTCAGGCTTTATGCAATAAGGAGGATATTGTTTTAATATTGGACGACATTAGAGCCGGTTTTCGGTTACATTCTTGTGGATCTCATGAGTTTTTTAATTTTGAACCTGATATCGCTTGTTACTGTAAGGCGATTGCAAACGGGTATCCGTTATCGGCTTCCGTGGGGAAGGAGAAATTGAAACCTGCGGCAGGAAAAGTATTTTTGACAGGAAGTTACTGGAATGATGCTATTCCTATGGCTGCTGCGATTGCCTGCCTAGAAGCAATTGAACGGGAAAAGGTTGTTGAGAAAATTAGATCACTGGGCGAGATGTTGACTCAGGGATTGGAGGAGAAAGCTGAGAAGCACGGTTTTGAGGTTGTTTGTTCTGGACCTCCCTCTATGCCCTTTATGACGTTTGCGGATGAGACTAATTTATTTAAGTTACAGAAGTTTTCATTAGAGGCGGCTAAAAGAGGGGTGTTTTTTCACCCGCATCACAATTGGTTTCTTTCGGCAGCTCATGAGGAAATTGATATAGAGCAGGCTTTAGATGTTGCAGATCAATCATTTAAGGTGGTATCTGAGGCAGATTTTGAAGCGTAGGTAATCGTTGAATTATGCATTAAAACCGCTTTAAGCTTTAAATATATATTCTTGTCTAATTGATTGCTTGTTATAGGATTAGTGGAATTCTTAAACCAAATCCCTCTATAATTACCTTTAAATGGACAAAATTCTATTAATAGACGAAGACGAAAACCTCCTTGTAGAGACTTCGACTATTTTAAAAGAAGGTGGTTTTGAGGTTCATTATGCTTCTGATGTTGCGGAAGGACTACTGTTGGCCAATAAGGTTTATCCAGATTTGGTTATTCTGGACCGGGATTTAGCGGAAAGAAATAACTTTGAACTATTAGGGACGCTGAGAAAGGCTCCTTCTACATTAGCGTCGAGAATATTGATTAGCTCTTATTCAACTACGAATGAGTATGTTGAAACTGGCGAGTATCATGAGAAAGAGCCAGATGAAATTAATTATAAATCAATAAAAAGTGTTTCGCTGGCTAAGGCTAGGGAATATTCTGAGGCCGTTTCAGCTGTTTGGGCCGATAAGATTTTAAGTTCCGAGGAAGGGTTTTTCCTTGATAAAAAGGTGAAGACTCTGGGGTTGTCCGAAGAAGAGAGCTTGTGGCTTGAAGAGCAAGTCATGGGATTTAACCGTAAAAACACTCCTTCTCTCGCAAAGGGTGCAGATGCTTATTTGATTAAGCCTTATGGCATTGAAACGGTATTATTGGTCGTAAATGCTCAATTTGAAAAGATTCAGAGCTTTCGTGAACTCGAAGCGACAACTAAGCGTTTAACAGAAATCCTAGAAGGTAGTATTGATATTATTGCCATTTTGGATGCGGAAATGGAGAAGATTCTTTATTTAAATGAAGCCGGCAGAGCTTTTTTAGGAGAAGAGTTACTTGGAGCTCCTGTTGATAGTAAAATAAATTTCGAGGGTGCGAATATACCCGTTCGTTCGTTGTTGGATCGTTATTCCAAGATGGGGCGAAAGATTTTAAGTAATGCAGGTTTGCCGATTGCGCTTAGAAAGGGATCGTGGAACGGCGAGACAATAGTTTTAAATGAAGCGGGTGAAGAGACGCCTATTTCGCAGTTGATTCAGGTGCATAAGTCTCAAAAAGGGGCGGTTGAGTTCATTTCATTCATTATTCGCGATATTACTGATATTAAGAACACTGCGAAGGAGCTGCACCGCCAAGAAGGATTGTATCGATTGATTTCAGATAACGCTACGGATTTGATTGCCGTGATCGATTTTGATAAAAAATTCATATACAGCAGTCCATCCTATTTAGTCACTTTAGGTTTTTCTATGGAAGATTTGAGAGGGACTGATTTCATGGATAAGGTTCATTCTGATGATCGAAAGCTTGTTATGGATGCTATTGATACAGCGACTTCTACCGGTAATGGAGTCTTGATTGAGTGTAGTCTTCTTAAAAAAGATGGCACCTATCGAAGCGTTGAGTTTCAAAGAGGAGTGATTCGAAATGATGTGGGTGAAATTGAAAGTATCCTTGCGGTAGCTAGAGATATTACATTGAAGAAAAAAGTGGAGAAAGAAAGGGATTTTATGGAAATCCAGCTTCGTCACGCTCAGAAGCTTGAGTCGATTGGACAATTAGCTGCTGGTGTAGCGCATGAAATCAATACTCCAGTTCAGTATGTGGGTGATAATCTCAGGTTTATGGAGGATTATTTTGCGGATATTAAGCGAATATTGACGAAATATAATCGGATGTTGGAATTTGCCAAATCGGAGAAGCTTACCAGCGAAATTATCCAAGATATGGATAAGACCATCGCTAACTCTGATATATCCTTTCTTTTGGAAGAAATTCCATTAGCGATTCAGCAATCGCTTGAAGGGGTTAGGTGTGTGACGAAAATCGTTCGTTCGATGAAAGAGTTTTCGCATCCCGGCAATCAAGGCAAAACGCCTGTTGAATTAAATAAAATTATTAAAAGCACGATTACTATTTCGAGGAATGAGTGGAAGTACGTGTGCGATATTAAAACCGATTTAGATCCGGATTTGCCGCTAATTTCCTGCTTTCCAGATGAATTTAATCAGGCAATGTTGAATTTGATTTTAAATGCGGCTCATGCCATTGGTGATATTGTTGAACAAGATTCGTCAAAGCGTGGAGTGATAAATATCTCAACCCGAATTGAAGGCCCTGATGTTGTGGTGAAAATTTCAGACACTGGTGGCGGAATTCCAGATGAAATCAAAGATAGAGTGTTTGATCCATTCTTCACAACAAAAGAAGTGGGAAAAGGAACGGGTCAAGGATTGGCTATTGCTCATTCTGTTATTACAGAAAAACATGGTGGAACCATTGCTTTTGAGAGTGAAGCAGGCAAAGGAACCACATTTATTTTAAAAATTCCAGTTGAACCAACTCTAGAAATAGCCTAAAGTTTAATAATATAAGTAAATTATGAAAAAGAGAATCATATTTGTCGATGACGAAACCCTAGTGCTACAAGGCTTAAGGCGCATGTTAAGGAAGATGAGCGCTAACTGGGAGATGGTTTTTGCCGACAGTGGTAAAGAAGCTTTAGAAGAAATGGCGAAGGAGCCTTTCGACGTGATCGTATCCGATATGCGTATGCCAGACATGAATGGAGCTCAATTGCTTCAAGAAGTGATGGAAAGACATCCAAACACAATTCGTTTCATTTTATCGGGACATGCTGATCAATTACTCGTATTAAATTGCTTAGATTCCACGCATCAGTATATTGCAAAACCTTGTGACCCGAAGACTTTACAGGAAAAGATCATGCGTGCAACGTCCCATGAGGAATTCCTCGCAAATAGTGGATTGAGGAATTTGGTGAGTCGCTTGGGAGATCTTCCAACATTACCTTCTCTCTATCGCGAGATTCTTCATGCCTTAAAGGATCCAGAATCAGATACTATTCAAATCGGAGAAATTATTCAAAAGGATTTGGGCATGACTGCTAAGATTCTTAAGGTGGCTAATTCGGGTTATTTTGGATTGGCTCAGCAGGTTTCTAATCCAGTTGAGGCGGCCTCTTATTTGGGGATTGATAATGTTAAATCAATCGTTTTGACGATACATGCATTTGAAGGCCTTAAGGATTTCAAAGTGGAAGGGAAGTCTTTAAAGGAATTTTTCAATGAAAGTCTTAAGGTTGCAGGTATTGCGAAGGCTTTAGCTGTAAACGAAAAGCTCGATAAGGAGTTAACTGAAGATGCCTTTGTTGCAGGATTATTATCAGGGGCCGGAAAGTTGATTATGGCTTGTAGTCTTCCGGATGATTACAAGAAAGCCGTTGAGATGGCTGAAACCACTGATAAATCAATGCTGGAAGCAGAAGAAGAGGTTTTTGGAGCGGATCATGCTCATGTAGGTGGTTATTTATTAAATCTTTGGGGCCTGCCAACGACTGTTGTTGAAGCTGTCATTTATAATGAATGCCCTTCCAATAGCATCCCTTCTGATTTCCAACCATTAACCGCCGTGCATTTGGCGAAGGCTTTGATTGCCGAGCAAGCTGTTGGTGAAAGAGATGAGAAGAAATATGAGTATTCTGAAATACGTATTGATTCGGAGTATATTTCGAAAATTAATGCATCAGATCGCATCGAAGACTGGAGAGAATTGGTGAAGGTTATCAAAAATCCATACTCTGATTTCCAAATTCTTGGCGGAATGCTGGAGGATTAGTTCTTCCGTTTATCCTATTTATTTTCATAGGATATAGTCATAATTCTATGAGTGGTTGTTGATTTTATTTAATAAATCAGTTTGTCTGAATTTACTTTTTGAATTGCTTACAGCGAGTGCATAAGCTTCTACTTCACCGACAATAATCACTTTGCGTTTACCGCGTGTGATGGCGGTATAGATTAGGTTTCGTTGCAACATCATGTAGTGTTGCTTTAAGAGAGGGATTATGACGGTTGGATATTCACTGCCTTGGCTTTTGTGGACAGAAATACAGTAGGCTAGTTGCAGATCGTTAATATCTTCTCTTGTGAATTCGTAGGTTTGGTTATCGAAGTTTGCGTGGAGAGAAAAATTGACAGTATCAATTGCTGTGATGAGACCCATGTCGCCATTAAACACGTTTTTGTCATAGTTGTTCCGCATTTGAATGATTTTGTCGCCGCATTTGAATACTTTTCCGGCAGCAATTAATTGTTCATGTCTTGGGTTGAGTGATTTTTGTAGTTCCGCGTTTATGTTTTGAGTGCCAGCAGTTCCTCTATGCATTGGGGAAATGATTTGAATATCTTTAATTGCATTAAGACCCAGGGCATAGGGTAATGTTTTTTTGCACAATTCAGTGATGAATGAAACGCATTTTTCCGGAGAAGTGGCCTCAACGAAATTAATATCATTAGAAAAATCAATTTTTTCTAAGTTTGAACTTCTTGCAGGTAAGGTGACTTTTCCTGCAAGGATAGAGTGTGCAATGGATATAATAGAGCTGTCTGCTTTTTGCCTAAATATATCATTCAATCTAGCGACACTTATTTTGCCGCATTGAATGAGATCCTTTAACACATTGCCGCAACCGACAGAGGGTAGTTGGTCGATGTCGCCGACGAGGAGGAAGTGTGCGTGATTTGGAATAGCATCAATGAGAGCGGAAGCTAGGCGATTATCGAGCATACTGCTTTCATCTATGATGATGAAATCGCAGCGAAGGGGGTTTTCGCGATTGGATGTAAATTGTTTTTTGGCGGGATCAAATTTTAAAAGGCGGTGCACTGTTTGTGCATATTTACCAGTGGCTTCTGAAAGTCTCTGCGCTGCTCTACCAGTTGGTGACGCGAGTAATGTTTTTACTTTTTTAGCATGTAGAATATCGACTACTGCGCGTAATATAGTCGTTTTACCAGTGCCAGGGCCGCCGGTTATAATGGAGACTTTGGAGTCTATTGCATTTTTAATGGCAGCAGATTGTAGCGGAGAGAATGAGAAACCGGCTCGATTTTCCGCCCATTCTACGGCTTTCTCGGTCATTATTGACGGAAGAGTGGAGTCGTTCGAAATGAGCTCTGTAAGTTTATCGGCGATCCGTTTTTCGTGATTGTGGGTGACTGGAAGTTGAAACGAGTGGTTATTGTTTAGTTCTATTAGTTGCTGGTTCTCTGAGAGTCGTTTGATTCCAGAACTGATAAAGTCGCTATCCACCACTAAGAGTTCAGTTACGTACTTAACCAAGTGTTCATTTGGAAAGCAGGTATGCCCTTCATCTTCGAGTGTTTTCATTGCGAATAGAATACCTGCATTTATTCGTTCATTGCTTTCATTTGAGAACCCAATGTTGAGGGCAATTTTATCAGCTGTTTTAAATCCAATGCCATGAATTTCCTCGGCTAATTTATAAGGTTCTGTTTTTAAAAGCTCTTTGGTTTTTTCGCCGAATTGTTTAATGACTCGCAGGCATTGAGAGTTTGTCACGCCGTATGTTTGTAGAAACATCATGATATCTCTAACATACTTTTGTTTTTCCCAAGCCGCTTTAATGCCCTTAACTCTCTTTTTGCCAATACCCGGGATTTCCGACAGACGAGCGGATTCTTCTGAAATTATTTTTAATGTATTTTCGCCGAAATGATCGACGATTTTGTTGGCATAGACTTTACCAATACCATCGATTAAACCGCTCCCAAGGTATTTTCTTATGCCATGCACTGTTGCCGGTAGCTTTGATTTAAAGGATTTGACTTTAAACTGTCGACCGTAGCTTGCGTGATTTGACCAGTTGCCCGAGAGAGTCAAGGTTTCGCCACATTGAGCTCCAGGAAGGGAGCCAGCGATAGTGATTGCTTGAGAGGTGCTTCTTGTTTTTAGCTCACCAATGCAGTAATGGTTTTCTTGATTTTGGTAGATTATACGCTCAAGAACCCCTTCAATAGTTTCTTCGGTGCTCATTGTGGTAATTTAATTTAAAGGTGTACTTGAATATTATTTGGATTGGTATATTAATGAAGACGATTAATACCACTTTATAGTTGAATTGGTATCATAGCCTAAAACCGTTAAACTTAAATAAGAAAAGATATATTATGAAATCAAAACTAAAACTTATTATATCTGCAAGTTTTGCAGGTCTCCTGTTATTTGCATTAACTAGTTGTAAGACAACTCGATCTGCAGCACAGAAACCAGACTCTAAGGCGTCTACTGATGCTTCTTCTGTAAAATCTAGTGGCCAAGACGATGGATTGGTTGGTTTTTATAAAGAACAATTGCAGCGTAAGGACCTTACTCCTGATATTAAAAAATATTACGAAGGTCGCTTGAAAGAAGTACAGGGTAAATAAAACATAAGCTTATACTGGAATATTTTTAAGGTGTTTTGATTTGAATATTAGAACCCCTCAATTTTTTTGATAAATAACAGAAAAGATGAATAAAGACATATTACAGAAATCAGCCAATGAATCTCGCGGTTTGGCAATGGATGCAATCGAAGCCTGTAGTTCGGGCCATATGGGTTTACCTTTAGGGGCAGCCGAAATCGGATCAGTGCTTTTTGGAGATGTGTTGAACTTTAATCCAGAAGATCCCAATTGGTTGAATCGTGATAGATTTGTATTGTCCGCTGGGCATGGAAGTATGTTTTTATATTCTTGGTTACATTTGAGCGGATACGATGTTTCACTTCAAGATTTGAAAAATTTTCGTAAGTTAGGTAGTAAAACACCGGGTCACCCTGAATTTGGTGAAACCGCAGGAGTGGAATGTACGACGGGACCTTTAGGACAAGGAATCGGTAATTCGGTTGGCTTGGCTATGTCATCTAAGATGTCAGCGGAATTGTTTAACACGGATGAATTTTCTGTAATAGATAATACCATTATTTGTTTGGCTGGAGATGGCTGTATTCAAGAAGGTGTTTCGGCTGAATCTGCCTCTTTGGCAGGTCACTTAGGTTTAGATAATTTAATTATTATTTATGATTCAAATGATGTTACGCTTGATGCAATGGGGGAGCTTTCTCAAAGCGAAAATACGGCGAAGCGTTATGAGGCTTATGGTTTTGATGTGGAAACGATTGATGGGCACAGTTTGGATGCGATTCAGGCGGCTTTGATTAAAGCTAAAGCAAATAGAAATGGAAAACCGACGTTAATCGAAGCAAAAACTATAATAGGTAAAGGTATTTCGGAAGTAGAAGGAACTGCAAAAGGTCACGGCGAAGGGGGGGCTAAATTTGTAGATGATGCTCATGAGCGTTTAGGTTTACCGAAAGAAAGATTTAGTGTTTCAGATGAAGTAAGAAACTTTTTCAGTGATAGAAAAAGTGCGTTGTTAGGAAAATACAACGAGTGGAGTCAGGGATTTGCTACTTGGAGTGAGGCAAATAGTGATAAAGCTGCTTTACTTGCGGTTGCGTCAACGCAGTTATCGTTTGAAGACTATGTTGCGAAGGTGTCTTTTTTTGCAGATGATTCTAAATTGGCGACAAGAGTTGCCGGTGAAAAAGTACTGAATGATTTAGCAGATGCATTTCCTTTGATTATAAGTGGAAGTGCTGACCTGCATGGTTCAACGAAAAATTATATTAAATGTTCAGGTGATTTCTTGAAAGGAAATTACGCAAATCGCAATATCCGCTATGGCATTCGTGAGCATGCAATGGGGGCTATTTTGAATGGCTTTGCATATGATGGAATATTTAAGGCGTCCGGTGCGACATTTGCAATGTTTGCTGATTATATGCGACCTTCGGTTAGAATAGCTGCGTTGGCGAAATTGCCAGTGTTTTATATTTGGACACATGATTCAATCGGTGTAGGAGAAGATGGCCCGACTCACCAACCAGTAGAAATGACGAGTTCATTACGCTGTATTCCTAATTTTGATGTTGTTCGCCCAGCGGATCCTGAAGAAACAGCGGGTGCTTATGCCGCAGCCCTTTCTAGAACAGATGGTCCTACGGGAATTATTCTTTCAAGACAAAGTTTGCCAACCCTTTCTAATATTTCTGTTGATGATAGACGTGAAGGGGTGCAGAAGGGAGGTTATGTTGCATTGAAAGAAACATCGGCTTTAGAATTAATCATTCTTGCTACTGGAAGTGAATTACAACATGCGATCAAGGCTGCTGGGAATTTAGGTTCTAGTGTGCGAGTTGTATCAATGCCTTGTATGGAACGTTTTGATAGGCAACCTAGCGATTATCGTGAATCGGTACTCCCTGCTTCTTGTCGCAAGCGCGTTTCTATAGAAGCCGGAATCACGACACTTTGGACCCGGTATGTTGGGCTTGATGGAAAATCTATTGGGACTGATGATTTTGGAATTAGTGCACCTGGTGACATCGTGATGGAAAAATTTGGCATTACGTCTGAAAATGTTGAAGTTGTTGCTAAGAGTTTATTAGCGAGCTAGTTCGTTCGCGTTTCAACTATCCATTTAAATATAATAAAAAATGTTAACGGGTTTAATTGTAATCTTTGGACTCTTACTATTGAAACTGGTTTTTCAAGTAGGGCTTAATTCACTAAATCAAAGACATGTCATTGCGAATCAGGACGAAATCCCTGAAGCGTTTAAGGGGCAAATTGATAAAGAGACCTATGGCAAGTCGACCGCTTACACTTTGGCGAAAAGTAAGTTTGAGTCATTTGAATTGGTTTTTGATACAGTTCTCTTAGCTGCTGTACTATGGTTTTTACCTAAAATATATGGAGCATTTACTGGATTGATTGGGATTACTGTTTGGCAGCAAACAATAGTATTTATTGCATTGAGTGTGGTCCTGTCTTTACCCGCAATTCCATTGGAATGGTGGGAGCAATTTAAGTTGGAAGAGAAATTCGGTTTCAATAAAAGTAACATTAAACTGTGGGTAACCGATAAGTTTAAGGGTGCGTTGATAGGCTTTGCTTTAGGGGCACCGCTACTTTATGCATTACTGAAATTTATTGATAAATTTCCAACTTACTGGTGGCTCTTTGGTTTCATCTTATTGTTTTCATTTCAACTGCTAATGATGGTTTTAGCACCGATGATCATTATGCCATTGTTTAATAAATTGTCTCCTTTGCCAGATGGTGAGCTTAAGGATCGTTTAATGGCCTTATCTGACAAAACTGGATTTAAGGCAAAGACAATACAGGTAATAGATGGAAGTAAACGCTCGGGGCATTCAAATGCATTCTTCACCGGTTTTGGCCGTTTTCGTCGAATTGTTTTATATGATACTCTAATTGATCAATTGAATACAGATGAATTGGAAGGTGTATTGGCCCATGAAATCGGTCATTATAAATTAGGGCATGTTCCGCAAATGTTATGCATTTTTGGCGTTTCAGGGTTTTTGGGATTCTGGCTATTATACTGGCTGTCTAGTAACGATTGGTTTTACGTGCAATTTGGTTTTGAAATGATTGACGGGAAAGTTCCTGCATTATTATTGTTCTCATTATTGAGTGGCTTATTTACGTTCTGGCTTACTCCATTAACGAATCTCTGGTCACGTAAAAATGAATTTCAAGCAGATGCTTTTGCAAAGAATGCACTTAGTAATGCGGATCCTTTAATTCGAGCGCTTCGAGTTTTGTCTGAGAAAAACTTGAGCAATTTAAATCCGCATCCCTTTTATAGTAGCTTTTATTATTCTCATCCAACTATTCAGGAACGAGAAAAAGCTTTGTTGAAGTAGTTTTATCTTTAGGTATGTGAATGTCACACTAATCGTAGAGGTGGCATTACGCTCGAATGCTAAATAAGTCGCATGCGTTTTCAAATATGAAGGCCCACTTTTGTAAGTCTTTTTGGGTCTTTCGAAAATTTAGTGGGTAAACGGTAGTATTTCTTACAAAAAGTGTAAGAAATATAATAAATGGGGCTCATCGCCGCCCCAAACCTGCTAGGGGTAAATCCATAAGTTAGAATCCTATTAAACGTCACTGTATTCG
>CAWUTK010000038.1:0-10085 GCA_963924785.1 uncultured Opitutales bacterium | reverse complement strand
CACCATTTTGAACAAAATATTTTACTTCAATTGTAATAAGGTGGAAGTTTTTATGAAAAATTGGCTGAAAGTTTATCGAAAAATTAGCTTTCTGTTGCTAAATCTGAAAATTCAAGTTTCTGGGACAGGCTCTAAATAGGAAAAGCTCCAAGTCTCTGCTGCCCTGCGTCTCTAGTGAAACGGGCGCGAGCAATATTCTGTGATAGTTCATAGTCGCTGTTTGATTTAGAGACGTTTGATGTTTCTGCTTCGCTATTTAGATCTAAAAAGGGGTGTATGTTTTCGAAGTGAAAAAGATTATGTTCTTGCTGGTTGGATCGCTGAGTTTATAGAGTTATATCTATGAGCATGATTAAGTTTGAAGCCATTTACCAAGAGCGTGTATGGGGAGGTCGGGGTTTATCGGAAAAGCTGAATCGACTATTACCAGAGGGGAAGGTCATTGGGGAGAGTTGGGAGATTGTCGATCGTGACGAAGCCCAATCGGTTGTTTCCTCTCGAACGTATAAGGGTTTGAGCCTGAGAGAGCTTTTAGTTAACCACAGTGATGTGGTTATGGGGCCTAATTCAGATCCTTCTAAACCTTTTCCCATATTGGTTAAATGGTTAGACTGCCAAGAACGTTTAAGCTTACAGGTTCATCCCCCTGCTTCTATCGCTGAACGTTTAAAAGGGGAGCCTAAAACGGAAAGTTGGTATGTTGCTGATACGAGTAAGGACGCCTCATTAATTCTTGGTTTGAAAAAGGGATCCACTCGGGAGCAGTTTGAAGCGTTATTAGAAGAGGGTAATTTAGAGGATTGCTGTCACAGTTTTCCTGTTGATGTCGGCGACTCTATTTTAGTTGAAAGTGGCCGCATGCATGCGATTGACGGCGGGAATTTGATTTTAGAAATTCAACAGAATTCTGATACCACTTATCGTGTTTATGATTGGGGACGTGTTGGCCTAGATGGACAACCAAGGCAGTTGCATGTTGACGAGTCATTGCAGTGTATTGATTTTAATGACTTTGAGCCATCTGCGTTAAAAACAGCTGGAGGCGATAGTTGTCAGTTGTTGGCTGATTGTAAGGAATTTAAGATAACCAAATATCGATTGAATACAGGGAAATCAGGACTCTCTTATTCCGCAAATGAACAACCCCGATTATTGCACGTTGTCGAAGGATCGGTAAAGGATCTTAAGTCGGGTGACATTGTCTATAAAGGCGAGAACTGTTTGTTAGCCTATGGAAGTAATTACGAACTGATAGCAGGCTTAGACTGCGAACTTCTCGTTACCGAAAACTTCGTTTAAAAAAGATGCTTTAAGCACCTACCCGCTGCATGACTTCCTTACAGAAGTCATTTAAGTAAGGGTAAAATGAAAGACCGGCGAAGTTTGACATTCCGTACTTGTCTTGAAGGTTTTGTGGTTCTTTCCCTGAAAATCTCATTACGCCTGGCGTTGATGGAGAGTAGGGGATAGTTGTTTTGAAAAGGCGATTTTCCTGGGTTTCACCAGCAGTGATAAAGCATTTTCTGAAACGGTCAGATAAATCAGGACGTGTCGCTTTTTGACCAATAATTTTCGAGTTATACTGGTTTATCAAGAGTCCCAAGCACTGGATATCCTTGTTGTGCTTGTTTGCAATCTCAGTGATATGGCTTATTAGCTTTGGCAGTAAGCGTGTTGATAGCTTATCTGCGATAGTTGGCACGATGTAGTAATCCGATGCGATGACGGCATTGTTAAATGAAGCCGAGAGTTCAGGGGGAGTATCAATTAGTACATAGTCAAAATGTTTAATAGCCCCTTTAAGTGCCTCATTTAAGATATTGTCTGATTCGGCGCCGGGTTGCATTTGTTGCTCCCATAAACTGGTATTGCTTGCGAGTAGGTTAAGCAAAGGGATGTGAAGGTTCGTGACTTTGTCTTGAAATGCTTTTTGGGGATCAAATATTTTATTATTACTGGAATGATCTTTGAAAATTTGAGTGAGGGAATTGCCTTCGAGATCGAGTGGATCAATTTTTTGATCATCAAGAATGAGTGATGTTAGGTTTGCTTGAGGGTCAGTATCAATTAATAAAACACGTTTCCCAAATTCGACTGATAAGAATTCTCCTAATTGGTTTACGAGTGTTGTTTTTCCAACGCCTTTGCGAATATTAAGGAAAGAAATAACTTTAGGTGGGCCATGTCGTTCCGGGTTAACCGCAACATAGGTGGGCCTTGTGTCCTGTGACACTTCACGTGTCGGTGCAAAGCTTGGTTGAAACGAGCTTGATCGGTGGTGAGATGTGGCGCTTTGTTTTTGCTTAGACCTAGTTGGCGCAGAATGAACAAATGAAGACGTTGTCTTCTTTTGGGGGATGTCTAGGTCTATTTCACCGTCGGGAAGGGTTGCCGATTTTGCTTCCTCTATAAATTTTTTAATGGCACTCACTCTGTCCGCTGACGAACTCAGGATTAGATTCTGTAAGGCGGGTTTAACAATGGCGAGAATGTGAACTTCGTTCACGCCCATTGCTTCATAGAAATTTTCAATTTTATTTAAAGAAAGCTCGGATATATCTCCGCTTGCATTGAGTCGATTTAAGCATCTGCGGAAGCGGAAAACGACTCTTTTAGGATTTCCTTCGATGTTCCGTAGTAGGTCATCAGTGAAAAAGGCTTCTTGATAGGCCGTTATATTTAACCCTAAAACCTTTGCTAATTTGCCGTGAATTCGAGGATCCATATGGTTCCGTTATCTCGAGTTTCGTTTCTGATTTCTACGGGGCGAAGAGTCTTTTGAGCCCGAACTCGAATCGCTTGGATTATCTTTTGGTTCTTCTCCAATCCAGACAGGAGTTATTTCATGGTGCGCTATGACTCGTTTCAATAGATCGCGATCACGAGGAGTGATGAAACTAAATGCTGTTCCTTTCCTTCCCATACGACCAGCACGTCCTGAACGGTGCGTGTAGTTCTCTAGTTCACGTGGCATATCGTAGTTAACAACATGTGTAACTTTTGAAAAATCGAGTCCTCTTCCTGCAACATCTGTTGCGATCATGTATTTGACTTTACCCTGTTTGAATCGATTAAAAATAGATGTTCGAACGTTTTGATCGAGTCCTCCATGGATAAAATCCATAGATTTAAATTTGCTCTTAAACTCTTTATACAAGTCGGCTGTTGCATGACGAGAATTGCAAAAGATGATAACTTGTTCTGTTTTTGTGTTATTAAGGTAATCCAGGAGGTGTTTGTTGCGGTCGTGGTGTTTGATCGATTGGAAACAGTGATCAAGGCTTTGTGGTGCTTTGCGAGTTCCCGTAAGTACGATCTTTTTTGGACTGTCGAGAAATCCTTCGATTAATTTCTCGATTTCCTTCGGCATTGTTGCAGAAAAAAGCAAGGTTTGGTGCTCACTCATGATACAGCTGAGAATGAATTGAACATCATCCCAGAATCCCATGTTTAGCATCTCATCTGCTTCATCTAAGACAAGTGTCTTGATTCCTTTAAGCGAAAGGTGCTTGGATTTGTAGATACAGTCAATTAAGCGGCCCGGCGTTGCGACAAGAACATGAACGCCCTGTTTCAGCTTCTCTTCTTGAATCGGCATTGGAAAACCGCCAAAAATGGCAAAGGTCTGGACTTTCGAACCGGAACTTAATTTGCTGATTTCATCAACGTATTGAAGTGCCAGTTCTCTAGTTGGGACGAGAACTAATGCTTGAAGTGCTTTATTCTCTACGTCTACATTTTGTACGATTGGGATACCGCAAGCACTTGTTTTTCCGCTCCCAGTTTCGGCGACACCCACAAGGTCTTCTCCATTCATGATGGATTCAAACGTGGCCTCTTGAATCGGAGTTAAATCAGTGTAGCCAATTTTTTTAAGTGCTTTATCTAGCTCTGGCTTTAAATCAAGTTCTGTAAATTTCATAAGATATTGTAATTAGCTGATACTGTTCATATTTGACTGAATATCAATGAAAAACGAAAATGCTAACCTTCCAGGGTGTTATGTGGATGCTTTCATACTGGAAATTTGGCTTTTGTAGAAAAGCATGCGGCTCTTCACTGCCACTATAAACGCTCCCTGTTAACACTTTACTCAATTTGCGAAGACATGGTAGTGGTAAATAGGTTGGGTTGAATGTTTTTGGATTAAATAATATCTGTTTTCTTTAAGAAAATAGATTGATGGATTTAGATGATATGGAACCACTCTGATTTGAAATCAGTGAGTTATGTGATTCGATTCACCGGAAGCGATCGTTGAATGAGTAAATTAACCCAAATTTTCTCCTATCAAGAAAATGAGCGCTGTAGTATTCTTTGGCGCAACGGTCACGGTTATCTCTAAAAAGGGGTAACTATTATAATAAATCACGAATGTCTGTTGACAAACCAAGAAAACTGAATCCTTTGAAATTAAAGAGTATATTGCGCTCCTGCCAAACCCCTTATAAATCCATGGAATAACGGAAGTTCGAGCATGAATCGGAGAAAGAGTAAAAGAATTTTGATTGATCCTGGTTTTGGGGTAGATATTTGGATGTTTGATGAAATCGTATGCGAGTCGTTACAGGTTTATGATTTGAGCAAGCATGGCATACGATTTGAGAAACCTAACCTTATTCAAATTAGTAAGGGGCAAGAGTTTAACTTGATTTTTCATATTGGGAAAGAAGTCTATTTTAAATTAAGATCTGCAGTTAATCGCTTTGATGAGGATTCAATTGTTTGTGAATTTGCGAATGACCCCGTTAGTTTGAAATGGGTTGAGAACCTTTGTCATTCCTTAACGATCCTGAAGGGGCAAATAGAATTTCCTTTTACCTTTCATGCTAGTCGTTGATTTAATTCCAAATGATTTCAGAGATTTCTCTGTTGTGGGAATAATTGATTTTGAGCCATTTTTTGAGATCAATAAATGGCGAGTTTGACAAAGCATTGTTTCTTAACAAGGTTTGTAGATATTGAATATGCAGTATTTACTCTTAATCCATAAGAATGCGGACACGAATCCAACTGATGAAGAATGGAAGGCTTTCATTGAGGAAGCTTTTCAAAGTGGTTTGTTTAAGGGTGGAAGTGAATTGGGTAACCGAACTGTAATCGGGTCTAAAGAAGTGAATGATATTCGAAAGAGTATGGCGGTATTATGAGATTTGATGCCGATAGCCTTGAAGCGGTCACACTATTACTAGAGCGGCACCCTTTGGTTGTTCACGGTGGTTCGGTTGAACTTTGTGAGATGCCAAGACGAGAATTGTAGGTTTCGCGATTAACCTAAGGTGTTTTTAATTGAAAAGGATTTGATATGGAAAGGCCAACGTGGGCAACAATTGTAGGAGTTTTGGGAATTGTCTTTGGTTGCTTAGGCATACTTGGAGGCGGGCAGGAAATGTTTATGCCCAAGATGATGGAGTTTCAAAAGGAAATGTTGACTGTGATCCAAGAGTCAACGTCGACTGCCAGTCAGATAACCGTTGAAGGGAATTCTGGTGAGGGACTAACAACAGAGGGTTCATTAAAAGATATTCCGATGGATGAGCTTCCTTTCGATATGCTCAACATTATGGAGAAAATGTGTGACTTCCCTGAATGGTTTGGAACATGGTCAATATTTACTGGGATTTCAAAAATTATAATATCTGCTTTTTATTTATTTTCCGCGATTTGCTTGCTTCAAACTAAACCGTCCTCAATAAAGCTGTTTTATTGGGCTGCTGGTTTAAGTATAGCACTTGCCTTAGCAAAAGGAGTTGTCGGATTAAATTATCTATCATTTATGGGGATCGCTATGACGGCTGGCGGTCTATTTGGTGCGATGATTGATGTCGTATTGATCATTGTCGTTGCTACTGGAAATCAGATGGCATTTAGAGCGCCACCGCCCGTCCCGCAAGGTTAGTAGTGCGAGTAGGGCGCAATGTGTTTTCAGGAATATTTTCCATAGGTGCAATTTTTTGTGCGGGGAGATAGGTTTTAGTGTAGCATAGGCAAGATTATCTGTGCTACTTTCTAAATTTTAATTGAGACCAAAGCCCCCTCACTAAAAATTGCACCCATTTACATTGTCTTACGTTTTTACGCTTGTGAGTTGCTTCTAAACGATATTACTTAAGATTGCTGTATATGGGTTTTGGCGCTTCCATGTCTTGAGTTTATTTATAAAAATGTGCCCCTAGGATTAATCGGTATATGAAATTATCTGTATTTTGGTTTAGAAGGGATCTTCGATTAGAGGACAATGTAGGACTGTCTAAGGCTTTGGAATCAGGTTTCCCTGTCTTACCTGTCTTCATTTTTGACAAGAATATTATAGAGGAATTATCTTCATCTGACCCTCGGGTTAATTTCATTTACGACCGCTTATCTTTAATTGATAAGAAATTGAAAAAGCATGGATCTTCTTTGAAGGTCATCTATGGTGACCCTATTGAAGAGTGGAAGCGTTTGATGGAAGAACATCAAATCGCGGCCGTATACTGGAACAAGGATTATGAGCCTTATGCATTGGAGCGTGATGCTAATTTAAGAAAGGCTTTGAAAGAGAAATTAATCGCTTCTCATTCCTTTAAGGATCAAGTGATTTTTGAAGCAGGTGAAGTGTTTAAGGCTGATGGAGGGCCTTATACCGTCTACACTCCCTATAAGAATAAATGGTTAAGTTTGTTTGATTCAAGTTTAGTTAAAGCTTTGCCTAAGGTGGAATTTAAAAACTTTAATCCCCATACGCAGAAATTCCCTTCATTGAAGGATATTGGTTTTAAGAGTTCATCGATAAAGGTGAGGGACTTCAATATATCGGAATTAAGCGAGTATTCGGTTTCCCGAGATTTTCCTGCACCGGATAATACAAGCTATTTAAGCCCACATCTGCGCTTTGGCACTTTGAGTATCCGTAGTATCATCAGAGGACTACAAGAATCTGATGCCGTATTTCTGAGCGAGTTGATTTGGCGAGAATTTTTCATGCAAATTCTTTATCATTTTCCTCATGTGGTTATAAATAATTTCAGGGCTAAGTACGATGGCATTGCTTGGCGAAATGATGAGGAAGAGTATTTAAAATGGTGCGAGGGAAAGACTGGTTACCCTCTAGTTGATGCAGGAATGAGGCAGTTAAATGAAACAGGCTATATGCATAATCGTGTTCGGATGGTTACTGCCGGTTTTTTGTGTAAACATCTGTTAATTGATTGGCGTTGGGGAGAGGTCTATTTTGCAGAAAAGTTACTCGATTATGAATTGTCTTCAAATAATGGTAATTGGCAGTGGGCAGCTGGAACTGGTTGCGATGCCGCTCCTTATTTTCGGATCTTTAATCCGACAGCACAGATGCAGAAATTTGATTCAAAGATGGAATATGTAAAACGATGGGTACCTGAATTTGGCGGGATGGATTATCCAAATCCAATGGTAGAACATAAGTTCGCTCGTCAACGTGCCTTGGATGCATATAAAAAAGGCATTTTGGAAAGCTAGCATTTTCAAGCTAACGGTGATATTTCTGCTTGGTTATACGGATTTCAAGTTTAATTTTAAATCCGTATTGATCTTTATCGGTCAATTAACGATTTTTAAGAATATTGAATTATCTCCTATTTTTGTTTTCATTGAACCGTTTTTGTTTTTAGAGGTAACTTAGAATAGACTGGTTAAACTCGGAATCCAAGTGAGAAGATGAGGGTTTATGGATCACTTTGCACGTCAATTTCGGTGAAAGAGGAATTACTCTTTAAGAATGAAATGAAGCGTAACTCTTCACGTAGGGTTATTGTTGATAAGTATATTGCAATATATAATGAAGAACGGGGTAAGGATTTATCTCCCAAACTGGACTTTCTTGTGAAGAATTTGGAGGTTGGTGGGTTATCGAAAAGCAGTGGTTTGGATGATTTTGAGAATCCGAATGTTACTGTAAAAGGAGACGTTATATCGCAGCGGAATGAACTTTCTGATGAGGTTGTTGTGAGTTCGCCCAAACTTCGTTATAAAAAATCGGCAATCCCGCTGGTGATGATACTTATCTCGGGAGGATTTGTGCCGTACTGATCTTGTTGGTTGTTATTGTTATTGGATATATAGTTGACCGTCAATGGGCTTCAACGATTAAGAAGAATCCTGAAGTTGCACCCGAGTTTCAGTATGATAAAGCGCCACCCAAGTAGCTTTCTGGGGCTACATCTAACTTAAATCCTGATGTTCGTTAACTCCGAGCTAAAGAAATACCCCTAGGTGGTAGGTGGAACCTTTGGGTAAAAAGAGTCAATCAGTTTGACTTAGTTTTAAAATGGATGATTGTTTTAGTATTATGACAGAGGATGAGCATAGAGCGAAGAAGCGATTGGTTATTGATGAATTTGTTTTCTACTTGCTTGGTTGTGTTTGATGATGGCCGAAGCAGTAACGTTTTGGTTCATGATTTGAGTCAAGGAGGGATGAAACTTGAATTGTTGGAGGACTTTTCTTTGGAGGTGTCCACGGAAGGTGAAGTTCAATTAAACATTCACGAAGGAGAGCGCCTATGTTTGAAATTACGAGCTCAGTTTGTATGGGTGAAAGGAAGAGATATTGGCGTAGAGTTTATCTTTGAAGGAGATCAACATTTAATGATAGATCGATTGAACTCATATTTAGACTTATTTGGGTTAGGTAAGGGATTGCAACCATCTAGCTATTAACAGTAGACCGTTCGGCAGGCACTATCTTTGTCTGGTGGATGATTCCCCGATACGTTCAATCATAGTAGATGCTTATAGGGAACATGTGCTTTATTGACAAAAAGCACCTCTGATCTAAGAATTAGGATATGAGATTACTGATAATTTTAATATCGTTCATTCATCTTACCCTTAATGCCGAGGTTCGAACGTGGACAAGTAAAACGGGAACAACAATTGAGGCTGATCTAGTTTCAATAAATGGTGGCGACGTAACGCTATTGAAGGGACCGGGGAAAACAATAACGGTGAATATCAGTCAGTTTTCAAAAGCAGATCAGGCATACATTCAGTCAAGTGCCTTTAGGGAGAAAGCCGAATTAGAAAATGCAAAAAAAGGAGTCGTGCAATTACTGACGTTTTCAGGAGACGTTCGTATAATTAGTGAAAAGAAGACGAGCGTTGCATTGAACGTAGGAGTTGTCTTCGCAGAGGGCTCTACTATTAATACTGGAGATGATGGCAAAGCGGTATTGTTGTTCACTAGCGGAACAACGGTATCCGTGAGAGAAAACTCAGAGTTGATTGTAAGCCTTTTCCAACAAGAGCCGACAACAGGGTTTCAAACGGGGACTGTGGGTTCATTAAAAAAGGAAGCTTCAAAAACGAAGACACGGCTGAAGTTGAATTATGGTAAGCTTTATTCGAATATTAAGAAATTACATGATGAGTCTGAGTTCGAACTACATACATCCACCGGTGTTGCTGGAATTAGAGGAACTGAGGTTATTCTTGAATCGAATAGTGAAGGATCCCGTTTTTCAGTATTAAATGGAAGTGCTGATTTCAGTGATGGGAAACACCCCATTCAACAAGTTTCCCATGAATAGACCGTAACTGCAAAAGAGGGCGGATGGCTTAAAAGTGAAATCAGTGAAGACGTTTTGTTTGAATTTGGAGACTATGGAGGTGAAGCAAGTTCTGCTAGTGCGGAGGTATAAGTGTCTCTACAATGTCAGAAACGATGGAAACGTTTAGTTTTTCTACAAGTACTAAAGAAATGAGGATACCCACTTATGGACCGAATCTTCTTGTTAATGGTGGTTTTGAGAAGAAGTTAAAGGAGGAAAATTGGCATTTTAACTTCATGAAATCTAATAGAATCAAGAGTGGTGATGCAAAAGAAGGGAAAAAGTATTTGGAAATAAAATCTGATAGAGGTTGGGATGATTATCCTGGCACGCAGCTTAGATTGGTTTATTTTTTACCGAAGCTTAAACAGGCAAAATATGTAAACGCCGGACGAAAACCGTAACACTAAAAAAGCCGGGCGTAAACCGTAACACTTCTCTAAAAAGGAGAAATGTATATGGAAATGAAGCAATGGACACGTGTAAGAAAGAACATATTAAACGAGGAGCGCAGCAAGCG
>CAWUTK010000037.1:0-4621 GCA_963924785.1 uncultured Opitutales bacterium | reverse complement strand
CTTTCATCAGTTTTATTAATGCTTTCTTTTTCTCCTTTCGCCCCTGCATTCATAAGTGTATGACACAGCGAAAATTAGGGTACAACTAAAAAATGGCGATTTCGGAAATTAATTTATTGATCTGTTGAACTCACTGCCGCGAGTAGTTACCTATCAACTAACATGATAAAAACCTTGATTATAATTATTTAGCTACTTTTCCCGTAAAAACCGCTGAGGGTGCTTTTAAAACGTTCTGTGTTTTTTGCCTTCTGTGGTTAAGCATAACGTAACAATGAACTAATCCGTCTTAAACACAGAAGCCGGCAAGCCCTCTTTATTATACAGTTTAACACCTGTCGGGTTTGAACTCCAAGCATATCGAACTGCCAGAGGTGCACTTATACTGGAATGGGACACCTCAACCGTTTTACCAACGATCTTAGCCTCTGCCCATTTCCAAGCATTGTCATTCCCTTTAATTTGGAAACGAGCTAAAGGCTCTTGAGATTCAACCGGAGCATCCATTAAATGTTTTGTTGCAGCCATTAAACCAGATCCAACCGAATCAAAAGAAATGACCACCTTATTCCCTTCAATCACATGGGATTTATACAAGGGGCCACTACAGACATTTAAAGGTTTACCATAATCATTTTTCAAGGCCCATAAAGACAAACGTTTACCGACATCCAACTTATTCTTAGGATGAATATCCTTTGATTCACCAACATCATTCAGGACAGCCATACCCGTATTTTTAAGGACCAATGTCTTACGCTGCTCATCACAGACAGACATCCAACCATTATCACCGATGGGATCTGTTGTCGCATCCATACATGAAGCCAATTGAGCGAAATAAAAAGGGAAATCACCCTGCCCCCAAATTGAACGCCAAGATTTTATTAAGGTCATAAAATACTTACTATACTCATCAGCATGCATATTAGCATTTGATTCCCCTTGATACCAAATCGCCCCTTTTATTGCATAGGGAATTACGGGTGCGATCAATCCATTATAGAGTGTAGAAGGAGTCGTTCTTCGATTCTCTGGGCTTTCCATTTTTTTAGGTTTTCTTGGTCTTTTCCCCTTTCCTACATTCGCTTTTTTTACTGCTACCCTCCAATTCGTTAAAGCCATTTCATAGTCAGCATCTGCGTTGGCCTTATTAAAGTCCTCAGATTGCTTCTTCAATAATTTGATCTGTCCTGAATAAAAAGCCTTCATGTCAGGAAACTCATTATAGCCTACTTTCGGTATCCAGGCTTCTACCCGAGTCCCACCCCAAGAAGCTTTAATCAGACCGATTGGCACATTTAATTCCTTCCGCAACTCACGGGCAAAGAAATATGCCGTAGCGGAAAATAGTTTATTATTTGCTGGATTCGACGCCTGCCATTTGCCAACAAAATTCTTGCGTTCAACGAGTGGAGAAACTTCTCTGGGAACAATAATTTGGCGCAACAATGGATCTGATGCGGTTTCCGTTTCTTTCTTTAGATAATCAGCAACCGGTTGATATTCTTTTTCTCTAGCCGGCTTAGAAAGACTGACTAAATCATAGTCCATATTAGATTGCCCGGAGCAAAGCCAGACTTCTCCCACAAGGATATCATTAATTTCCAACGTCTCGCCCCCAACCGTAACGATCATCGTCGCAGGCTCTTTACTCATTTTAAGCGGGTCAAGCTTCACCATCCATTTACCCTCTTCGCCGACAACGGCCTCTTTCGTTTGGCCTTTAAAAGCAACGGTCACTTTATCCGCTGAATCAGCCCAACCCCAAACAGGAGCTAACTGTCCTTGCTGAAAAACCATTCCATCACTAAACAATGATGAAATGTTAACTTCAGCCAACCCATGACTTAAGCAAAGCATTAAACTGACAATAATAAGATTTAGTGTTTTTTTCATATTGTAATTATGTAATTAAGGTTATGCTAAATAAATTCATTCTAAAGAACGCTTTGAAAGGTTGCCATGATTAAAGGTTAGTGCCAATCGACTGTACCAGAACACGTCTCAACATTTACCCAAACCGAAACATGCTAGAACTCACGAGTGTAAACATATCCCTCTTTGGTCGCTGGCCCCTTAGGTTTACCCAATGGCTTATCATACTCGGAAAATCGCTTTAGCCACACTTTACTCTCACTTGCTTTGTAGTTAGGCCTTCCTTTTCGGCCAATAGAGCCGACATTGTAGCCATCGTGAATATTCAAATAGCTATACCTTTCCGCACAAACGAGAAACAATGCGATGTAATAGTCCAATGTGTCCTGAACACCGTCTAAATCATCAAACTTAATACGCGTATCATCAATGCCTGATTCATCCGCAGAGGATTCACCTAGCCCTAAAGTCATTGCGATAATTTTCCCTTCCTTCGCAGCTTGTTGAAACGCATCAATACCTTTCACTAAATAATCGGCCTTACTCATTCCAATAGGTAGTTCAAAATTCTCCAAATAACTGCCATCAAAATATTCCATACACTCTAATCCTGCCTCTGGAAGACGAGCTCGTATTATGTTTGAAAGCATAAGATCTTCTGGCTGCATTTCTTTACGCAATTGGGTCATCATTTCATGATAACCTGCTATAGTTGCCGCTTTTTTTTCTTTACCGATTTGCCTCTCAGCATAAGCCGTCAGCACCTTTATATTACCATCCAAAAACAGACCATCAATATGTTCTGAATTAGTAATGGAAATTGCCGTCTTTATCCACCATTCCCTAAGCGTCTCTATAGACAAATCATAAGCCTCAACTGTACCCCGAACTAATTTCCCTTTCCCATTTCTTTTATCACGCAAAAAGGGTTCAGGAATATTCTCCAATTCCACATCAAACGTATTCCCTCCATAATGAACAATGACATTTCGATAATACAAAATTCGGGCATTTGGGTTGACTGCCTTTATCCCCTCCGCCGCTTTTAGACTTCCTTGATCTGTTGTCCCATAGGTATTATGCCCTGTTGATTTCTCTAATGTTATAAGAGGAAAGTTTGCCATAAATTTAAACTCCTCATCAGTATAGGCATCCGCCTTTCGCACATGTAAATACAGCGGCAACGTGTCCCAATTAAAATCGGGGTACTTCTCCCTAGGCTTTTCGATATCCTTAACATCATTAACCATCGGCTCAACACTTGCCGTTGCGACTTGAGATATCGTATAGGGTTTAGAATTCAAGTCCGCCGGAATCCCTTTCTCTTTTTTTCCATTATACTGAAACGCAAAAAACAGACATAAAGCTAAGAATATTAGGATTAAGGCTTTCTTCATGAATGAATTAGAATTATTAACTGCAGGTATATTTTGTGAGAGACTAGGATTATTGCTATTTTGATTACCATTCCTTAAATTACGAGGATTCCCTGAAAGCCCTTTTCTCCCCGAAGAAACAATTCTTTTCTTTTTAGCACGAGGATCGACTGTCAAAACAAGTGCAACTGCTTCGGCTTCAACCAACGGTGACTTCAACGAAACATTGATCACTATAAATGAAAACCCACAAGCACAATCAATCACGCAATTATCAGAATCTTCTCCTAAAACATATTCAATGCCACAACTATAACAAGCAACCGTTTCTTCGTTATTACCGTAGCAAGCAATAGCTCGACTGCATTCACAAGTATACCAAATTGGGCTCTCGTCATGAGAAGAAAGCTCAGTCACCGTATGGCAATCTGGGCAGGTTGAGGTATTTGACATCTTATTCTGAGTTCTATATTAAAAAAATCGAAGGAAAACTAAGGCTTTAGTTCCAGCTTAGAAATAGATTAAGTTTTTAAAAGCGAGGACTCATTCATCTTGTAGGGGGAGGCAGGGTGGAGAATATCCCGGCGGGCAAGCCTTCCTTGTTGTAAAGGTTCGAGCGGACGGGGTTAGTCTGCCAGGCATAGCGAACGCCTGAGGGGGACTTGACTGAGGTTTTTGATACCCTGACCTGGTTGTTTCCAATAATTTCAGCCTCCGCCCATTTCCATATGTGGTCTTCGCCGCAGATCTGAAAACCTCCCAGCGGTTCTTCGGTGGGTTCTGGCGGAGCCATGAGAGTTTTCTTCGCGGTCATCAGCCCGCTGCCGGCGTGATCGAAGGTAACGACCACCGAGGGACCGTCCACCTTTGACTCCTTGAAGATCGGCCCGGCGGGGACGATGTCCTTGTAACCGTAGTCCTTGTGAAGTGCCCACTTAGAAAGCCGAAGTCCAACATCGTATTTGTTGCGCGGGTGGATGTCGCCCGTCTGGCCCACATCATTGAGGACGACCATACCCGTTTTGGGTATGCGGTCTGCCGCCAAGCGGATTTGGTTGCTGATCATGAGCCAGTTATTTTTCCCCTTGGATGGCTGCTCCTGTGTCTCCCTGTGGTTTGCCAACTGGCAGAAATAGAAAGGTAGATCCTCATAAGCCCACTCGCTTCTGATACCGGTGACCAACTGCTCCAGTTGTTGTCCATAAAAGTGTGCTCTGTTCTGGTTATGTGATTCTCCTTGATACCATATCACCCCGCGCATGGCATAGGGCTTCAGCGGATGAATCATGCCGTTAAAAATCGTGCCAGGATAGATTGGCGTGTTGAGACTGGGCGGCTGGGGCTTCAACGGTGCCCTGCCCCGCTTG
>CAWUTK010000036.1:0-2873 GCA_963924785.1 uncultured Opitutales bacterium | reverse complement strand
AGTATGCAGTAGAATATACTTTATTGGGTGATGATCATCCGCACTTATCGTCCGAATCGGAGAGTGGGTCTACTTCTCAAAGTAGTGAAATTGAAGAATTAATTAACCTGGCAAAAGTTCGCTGGAATGAAAAATTGAAATTTGTTTCAAAGCGACTTGAGACGGAGGATTGGAGCGAAAGTTGTCATCATTTTTGTTTAGAGGTATTGGGGTATTCTCGTAATAAAGCGCCAATGTTTAATATTGGAAATAGGCATTCGTTGAGTGAATTCTCAGAAGGTTATTTATCTGTCGAAACGTTGTTTGAGGAAGAGAAGCTGAATTGGCGGCAGTTTAGGATTCGACCACAGAATCATCCGAGGTTACGTTTGGAGCAGTATATTGAAATCGTTTTAGACAACCCAGATTGGCCCGAAGATTTGTTGAGTCTACTTGCAAGCTTGAAGACTGTTTCTGGGTCGTCTTCTACCGTTAATTTTCGCAAGCTTCATGAACTGAAGCAATTAAGAGAATCAATCAAAGAGGATGTGTTTAAAGGGGTTATTTCAGGTTCGCGGCTAGATACTTTGATTTGTGATGCACTACTACCTTTGTATTCCATTTTTACGGAACAAGACACCTTTGCTTATTGGTTCCATTGGTATGCAGGAGATATAACCAGTCGTGTGAAGCAATTAATTGCAACATTTGAAATTGAGGCGAAGGCGTATCCTTACTCTAATGGCTTAAATCAAGCGGCGTTATTAAGTTGTCTTAACAAAAGCGCTTTTACCTGTGATTAAACTACTTTCCGAAAATAATTCGGAATGCTCTATAAAAGCCTTAAATACGTGTTCGATCTCATCCAATGACTCATCTATTGTCATTGGGATGGTTTTTGCAAAAAGGTCGAGTAGGACAATTGCATTAACGGTTGAATCTGATTTGCTGGCATGCCTTAGGCGATCAGCGATATGGTCGTTAACTAAGTCAACATTTTTGTAAATTTGACTGAGGCCACCTAAGCTTAGGTCAAATTCCTTGCCGGCTTTTTTTAGAAAGTATTGTGCGAGAAGATACATTGAGGTGGATCGACTTAGCGTTTCATCGGGATCAGCTAGCGGGAAATGGAATCTCGCCATTGGTTTAAAGAATTCCGTGTGCGGACAACCACTGGTTGCAATGAGGAGTCCCATTAGTGAACTAACACCTCTTTGTGCGGAGGTTTCTTGAGAAATTGTTTTATCGTTCAATTCAACACTTAAGTGAACTCGGTCGTATGAAATAATATGCTCAAACCGATTCACTAGATCGACGAGGCTAACACTAAGAGGACACTGAGGATGATCTTTTGATTTAAGGGGACAGTTCGAACATTGATGAAAATCTAGTGCTACCCAGTCAGGTAGTTCTGTTGGTTCATTTCCTTCTAACTCAACCGTTTGTGTGTTGAGTTTTAGCGGAAAGATTTCTTTAGAACCATCCTCAAGAGTAAAGGTGTATGTGATGCTGATCATAAAAGAGACTAATTAAGGGAAATGTATACGTGGCTATTAATAGGTGTTTTTTCGAAAATTTCAAGCATCTCTTTATTATTTAAATGGATACAGCCAATACTCGCAGGTTTCCCAATTTTATTTTCATGATTGGTTCCGTGAATGTAAACATAGCGATCAAAGGTATCATGGTTTTCACCCAGGTTGAGGTCACGTTCTAGGCCTTTAAGTCTGATGATGCGGGTTGTTATCAAACTCTTGACTTGGTCTTCGCTTGAACATTCCCAGTATTTTTGGCCAGTAGGAACTCGGCCCTTGAAGACCATGCCTTCCTCCGCGTTTTCACCTATGAGTTCGCAGGCGAAATGAAGTCCATTTGGCGTTCCGTAAGAGTTCTCTATGCAAGAGGGAGGATTGGTTGATGTTGAAACGGAGTAGGACTTTTCTAGAATATTATCTTTGGCTAGGAATAAGGACTGCTTTTTAGTCGAAATAATAATAGACCACTTAGTCGGAATTATTGACAAAGTAGAACATCTTTGGTGATATTCCCGCAAAATATTTATAAACATACTCATGAAAAAAGATTGTAGAATAGGAATAATTGGTGCAACCGGTGCTGTCGGTCAAGAAATCATTCGCTTACTTGTGAATCGTAAATTTCCATGTTCAGAGATAAAAGCTTACGCATCAAGTCGTTCTGCGGGAAATGTGCTTAAGGTCGATGAATGGGAAGGGGTTGTTGAAGAGACGACACCTGATGTGTTTGATGACTTGGATATTGCGATATTCAGTGCAGGAGGGGATACCTCAAAGGCACTCGCGCCAGAGGCCGCAAAGCGCAACTGTGTGGCGATTGATAACAGTTCTGCCTTTCGTATGGATGAAACGGTTCCGTTGGTGGTACCGGAAATTAACCCAGAAGCCGTGAAGGAGCATCAGGGTATTATTGCAAATCCAAATTGTTCAACAGCGATTGCTTTGATGGGGGTTTATCCGCTTCATTTGGCATTTGGGTTGAAGAGAATGTTTGTTTCGACCTATCAAGCTGTTTCTGGTTCAGGAGTGGCTGCGATGAAGGAATTGGAGAATCAATCTAAAGCTTTGTTTTCTGGAGAAAAGGCAGAAGCGTCTGTTTATCCGCATCCAATTGCTTTTAATCTTTTACCGCATGTTGATAGTTTTCTTGAAGATGGATATACTCGTGAGGAGTTGAAAATGCTGAATGAGGGGCGTAAAATCATGAATTTGCCGGATTTAAAAGTGTCTTGTACTTGTGTTCGGGTCCCGGTTTTTAGGGCGCATTCAATGTCGATTAATGCTGAATTTGAAAAGCCAGTAGATCTTGAAATCGCGAGGAATGCCATTCAGTCATTTTCTGGTTCAGAGTTATTTGAT
>CAWUTK010000035.1:0-6090 GCA_963924785.1 uncultured Opitutales bacterium | reverse complement strand
GAAAGTCCGATTGGCTACATGATGCATATTCAGTTGCCATAATATTAAATAGAGCAGACTTCGCATCGCTTACCAGAAATAACAAATTAATTCTGAATAAGGAAATTAAGAATTAAGGAATAGTTTCGAACAGTTCCTCGATTCTTTATTTCCTTATTCAGAAGATTTTCAAATAACCCTTCTAGTAATTCAAATCGACCAAAGTCGGATTCTCTAAAGCACAACCAGAATATCACCCTTAAAGAAACCCTCATCCATTTGGCTCACAAAAAAAGGCCGAATCTTACGATTCGGCCTTTTTAAAAACTTAATTTCTACAGAAATTAAAGTGCAGTATCTCCAGATTCACCTGTTCTGATACGAATAGCTTGTTCGATTGGAAGAACAAACACTTTACCATCACCGATTTTGCCAGTCTTTGCAGAATTAACAATTGCATCGACGACCTTCTCTACAAGATCATCAGCAATAGCAACTTCCACTTTTACTTTAGGTAAAAAGTCTACCGTGTACTCACTGCCACGATAAATTTCAGTATGCCCTTTCTGGCGACCAAAACCCTTGATCTCAGAAACACTCATTCCCTCAATGCCTATTTCAGACAATGCTTCCTTCACTTCTTCAAGTTTGAAAGGCTTTATAATAGCTTTAACTAATTTCATAATTTTTAATATTATTTAAGTTATAATTGATTGCAAACAGTTTTAGCGATTGCCGTGAAGGCCACTATACGCTTCCTGTCCATGCTCACTGATATCAAGTCCTCTTGATTCCTCTTCTTCGCTTACACGAACACCCATGATCGCCTTAATTGCACCAAATACGATGATTGAGAAGATGAAAGCCGCTGCAGCATACGAAAGTGTTCCAAGAATTTGGATACCAACTGAATGCTCAGGGTTAGTTGAGAAAAAACCAACTGCAATCGTTCCCCACATTCCACAAATACCGTGAACTGAAATCGCGCCAACTGGATCATCAATCTTAATACGATCAAAGAATATAATAGAGAATACAACGATCACACCCGCAATTGCACCTACCAATATAGAATCGCCCATACCGATTACATCCGCACCAGCAGTGATACCTACCAAACCAGCAAGAACACCGTTCAACGCCATACTCAAATCAGGTTTTTTCAACACGATCCATGATACTAATATTGAAGCAATTGCCCCGGATGCCGCTGCAAGTGCCGTAGTTACAAACACATACGAAACGCCTCGTGGATCAGCGCTCAATACAGAACCCCCATTAAATCCGAACCATCCTAAGAAAAGTAAGAATACACCGATTGTTGCCAATGGCATGCTATGACCAGGAATGGGTCTAATTTTTCCGTTAACATATTTACCCGCACGTGGCCCTAGTAATAATGCACAAGCTAAAGCTGCAAATCCACCGAAAGCATGAACGATTGAAGATCCCGCAAAGTCATAAAACCCCTTGGCATCTAACCATCCACCACCCCATTTCCATGAACCGGCAACTGGATAAGCAAAACCTACTAATAGAACTGCGAAAATCATGAAACTACTAAGTTTCACACGTTCAGCAACCGCACCCGAAACAATTGTAGCCGCTGTAGCCGCAAACATTGCTTGGAAAATAAAATCCGTCCACCAAGTGTAACCAGCATTGTATTCAGCAGTAACCATAGAAACATCTGCGTTATCTACACCAAACCAACTCCCCATTGCAAAGAAACCATTAAAGTCTCCTGGATACATCGCATTGAATCCAAATAATGCATACGTTAATATACCTGCACTAATGATGAATACATTCTTAAAAAGAACGTTTGTTGTATTTTTAGCCTGACACAACCCTGACTCCAAAGTTGCGAACCCCAAGTGCATGACAAAAACTAATGCTGCCGAAACCAGAAGCCATAAGTTACTTATAGTAAAGAAGCTAACACTGTCTCCACCCGCCATGAAGGTTTCATAATCCTTAGGCGCTTCTGCTGAAACACCCTGCATTAATAAGAAAAGACCACCCAATAGCATGGATCCCTTCAGTAATGTTGATAGTTTATTTATATTTTTCATTGTTGTTTTGTTGTTTGTTTAGGTTTTGTGAAAATTCTGATGCTAATTTCCAACCTTTCTTGCATTGACCATGCCAATTTCCAAAAACCCATCCATTCTGCTTAAAATCGAACAGGCGTCCGGGCCTAATTTCAGAACCACCTTTTTACCCTACCCTACCCACTCGTTACCACTTTCCAATAAACATTAAGGGCAGTTTTTGTTTTAATAATTTAGTTGTCGAATGTAACTTATTATGATTTCTTCTGTAGAATATAGTAAGATTACGCTATAGAAACTTCGTACTTAATATAAATCACCCTAATATTTTAACTTATTATCATTACTCGAGTAACTTATTATGATTTCTTCTGTAGATTATAGTAAGATTGCACTATAGAAACTTCGTAATTAGAACAAAGCATCCTAATATTTTAACCTAATATGATAAACCGACTCACAGCGTCTTTGATTATTTTTGCCCTACTTTGCTCTTCATGCGAAGAGAAAGGACAAGAATTAGGCGATGCCAAAATTAGCACAGATGGCAATGCGGGCACACTTGCCGCAACCGACTTATCAGCCTTGACCACATTCACATTTATCAAAAGCTATTTTGATATTTCTGCCGACTCAAATGTCACCAACTCATCAATAATTACTGTTAGCGGCACTCTTAGTGGAACGGCTACATCAACTGCTTTTAACTATTATGATGATTGGGATAATTTGGGAATAAGTGAAACATATCTCGGGACATTTACCGCTCCATTCACATATACGCCGGATGGCGACATTGCTATTCTTACACTTTCAACCTATACCGCGTCAACCGCGCTTGAAGGCTCTGCTACAGTTAGCCCTGCTCCATCTTCTCTTAATTTTAATTTAAGATTCACAAGCACGACAGGCGGTTCATATACCGGCTTAATCCGAACAACAGCTGGTGATATATTTTATGAAACAGGAACTTTCACATTAAATTAATTCAATGTTAATTTTTAATACTTTTTAATAATGATTAAATCACAAAACTTTATAAGCTTGAAACAGATTCAAATTGGAATTTGTGGATTATTTGCACTACTACTATCTTCTTGTGAGCAAGGTGAGAAGAGTACTGGTGGTCGAGACTCATCACCAAGTACCTTGTCAATCTACCGAAGCATGGAGTACGTTAAGTCCACTTCAACTTATTTCAATTTCATTCCAGACTCAACTGGACTAAGAGGCCCAATATCAAAATTCTCTACAACAGGCACTGTCAGCGGTGGCTCTGTTGATGTTCAACTAAACGGGCAATTTATTTATAAGCAAGAATCCGGGACAATTGGCATTATGGTGATAAATTATACCAGTGGAGCTCTAACGGGTGCAGTTGATGCAACTGTTCCAATTGACCAACTCGACGACGTCCTAGGGTCACCTGTTGAGATTCGTGATGAATTAACTATTTCTTGGGTACCAGACCCTTCAGGAAACCCCACTATTGGAACATATTCTCAAAGAACAACAAAAACGAACAATCAGACGATAACTTTAACTGGAACAATTCAATTTAAATCTATTTTCCGTGTAACAGAAACTAGCGAGTAAAGGCTTTAATGAATAGGAAAGGACAATTACTCGCATTTTTAATACTCTCATTTCTTGTTTGCTGCGAAAGCGAAAGTGACTCGGATGCGTTAAACCCATCCGCACCCTCAAACTTAGCCGAAATCAAGACCCTATTAGAAACGACCGGAACAACTGTAGATTTCATATCGGATGTAGTCGGCCAGTATACCTATGAAGTTGTAAATGCCAGCACAATCATAATGAGCTATGTCTCAACAGCCACCTCAGATGACGAAGACGCACTGACTGGATTTACGACAAACACAATAACTTATTCGTTTGCTGTAACCTACAGTCCCAACAACTCAAATTTAGTCTTAACATTATCCAGCGGTGTTCTAGGAGAAAATTTAGACGGAAATACAATCACAATAAAAGACCGAACGACTTTTGTTAAGTCACAAACAATCACAATGACTTTCACTGATGCAATAACCTCCTCAACAAGTAATCCGGTCACGGCGAATGCGACAAAATACATCGGGACAATGACGACTAATCTCGTATTTTTAGGTGATACGGATGGAGACCCGGATACCTTTAAAAATGTCGGAGGAGTTTTTGATCTTCTTTAAATTTATAAAACATAAGTGATATCCTTTAATATGAAGCTATCGATTACATTAATTTTCATTATTATAATTCCTTTATTTTGGGGATGCGAACAGGACGTTGGAGAGCAAGACCCTTTTTCGGGTTCTGCCGCAACAAGGTCAACCATAAGTGATTTTTTAGGCCACACGATCGTCACGAAATCAGAGGCACAGGAGTGGAGATTCGTAGTGCTAAGTTCTTCAACAATCGTTGCGCAGCGAGAATTTACACACTTTACTTCTAAACTCACAACATCCAGTACAGAATCAAGTAGTTTTGAAGCAACGTTGCTCTTGACCTACGATACCGGCACAGGAAACAGTATTACCTATACCCAGAATGCAGATAGTACTGGAGTAATACAACTCTCGGGTATCCCTACACAAACTCATAATGGATCAGTCAATGGCGGGACTTATGATGTTATATATGCGCGGACGATTCAATCAATTAAGTTACTCTTCCAAGACGCATCTAGAGGGACATTCCAAACCGAGTACCTCACTACAGACAATACTGTTTACTCAGAATCAGGAGTCTTTTCTATAGAATAAACTTCAAGGAACAACAACGGTGTCCACTCTTCCGATCATAACAAATTAAGGGACAAGCCCTTAATTTGTTGACAAGGCATCCAGATTTACCCCTTATAGTAAAATAAGGGACAAATTAAGGGACAAGCCCTTTATTTGTTGACAAGGTATCCAGATTTCCCCCTTATAGAAAAATAATGAGAAACAATAGATTAAAACGGGATGGCGAGACTGTATATCACTGCATGAGTCGTATTGTTGGCGGAGAATTTCTTTTAGACAATGAAGCTAAAACGATTTTATGTAAACAAATGTGGCAAATGGCTCAATTTTGTGGAATTGAAATCCTAACCTTTTGTATCATGAGTAATCATTTCCATATCTTAATTCGAGTTCCTGAAAAGCCATCTTTGAGTAATAATGCACTCCTTGAAAAAATCGAAAAGCTCTACCATCAAGATGATTACGAATTACTAATGATGAAGAATATTTTTAATCACGGATCAGAGGAAAGAATTGAGGCGTTACGAGAACAATTGCTGGCAAGAATGTTTGATATTTCAATATTTATGAAAGAACTTAAGCAACGCTTTAGTATATGGTATAATAAAAACCACAACCGCTACGGGACAATATGGGCGGATCGATTCAAGAGTATTATTGTTGAAAACAAACGACACTCTATGGAAATGGTAGCGGCTTATATTGATTTAAATCCAGTTCGAGCTGGACTTATCGACGACCCCAAAAAATATCACTTCAGCGGTTATGCTCAAGCAATGAGTGGTTTAACGCGTTCACGGATAGGAATAATGAAAGTCGTCCATGAAGGACAATGCGGAAAAAAGGCATTAGCTGAGTACAGAGAATTACTATTCGGTAAAGGCGCTGTTTCACAAAAGCCTCATCAAGCATCCATTAATGGAAATTTGACAATGAACGTTCTTCAAAAAAAGGGTGACCTTTCTAAAACTGAATTATTATACTGTAAGGTTCGTTACTTTAGTGACAGCCTGATCTTCGGGAGTGAAGCTTTTATTAAACAATGCATACGGACAAATACTAATGCCCTTAGCCACAGGAAAGAAACAGAACCAAAACAAATGGTAGGCGGAAACTGGGGCGGCCTCATGACACTCCGTAGCGTAAAAAATCTCCAATAATTCGCCTTATTGATTTCTCGGATGGAACTGATCGTGTTCTTCAAGTAGCCTAACTTGTTCCACACTGGTATAAATCTGTGTGGTCGAAATATCTGCGTGGCCTAGCATTTCCTGAATAGATCGTAGATCTGCTCCTCCTGAGAGCAAATG
>CAWUTK010000034.1:0-7068 GCA_963924785.1 uncultured Opitutales bacterium | reverse complement strand
CATCCCAGGATGCTCAAGATCAGCTTTAACTACAGGCCGTACATCGTCTGCATTTAAAATATTCGATAATAACAACATTACTAGACAACAACAATATTTCATCATTTCCCCTCTCTATTAATTACGTTCAAGCTTTATTTTGATAATTATAAGAAATAGATTCCACAAGCAAATAATAGAAAGTCTTGAATAATTCGGGCCTGGTTCATTACTTTTAAAAATTTAAATATCTTTCACGTTTCAAATATTAAAAACCGTGAAAAATATTAGAGAGCATTGAAAAGACCAATCCAAATTCCATTTTAAAGGTTTTTTAGTTAAATTGACATATTAGTGAGTTATAAGCTACTGTTCAAAAGTATATGAACGCAATTAAACATCTGGGGCTTGTTATTAACAACAAGAATCCAGGAGCAATAGAACTGGGTGATAACATTAAATCACTAGCCGAATCTCTTGGAGTAACGGTTAAGAAAACCCTACACTACCCTGTTCCGAAAACGTTTCTGAAAGGAATGGATGCTTGTTGCACTATCGGAGGCGATGGAACAATCCTAGGTATTGCGGAGCAAGCCATTCAATTCAATGTTCCTGTATTTGGAATCCAACACGGAAAGCTCGGTTTCCTAGCAACATTCAATCCAGAGGACGCCAAAGAGAAAATCCTGTCACTTCTAAAAGGTGAATACCAACGGGTTGAAAGAACGGTGATCCAGTGTCACACAGTCACAAACTTGAAAAAAGCCTCTTTAAACGATGTTGTCATTAAAAACCATGAAACATCTAAGTTAATTCATTTACGAGTCTATGCTTCAAACCAACTCATCAATGAATACTCCTGCGATGGTTTGATTTTCTCTACCCCCACAGGTTCAACTGCTTACAACTTATCTGCAGGAGGACCTATCGTTGATCCCTTGTCACAAGTTATAACAATGACTCCAATCTGCGCGCATACGTTAACTAATCGTAGTGTCATATTTAACAGTGAATCAGAACTTCGGATCGAGTGCGTAGAAAAGGAAAATCTCACTCAAGTCGCGATTGATGGACAAATCTTCTATCGTGGCGACACAGTCTTTCCTTTAACCATCAAAAATTATTCAAAAACATTTTCACTACTCCAGCTAAAAAATCACTCCCATTTCAACATTCTACAAAGTAAACTTAAGTGGGGAGACTTTTAAGAGAATAGCTCCACCCAACTTCCTTAATTCTTTATTTCCTTATTTGAAATATTAATAGAATTCCCTTTTTAACAAGGAAAGCAGGAAATAAAAATAGAACATTCAAATTTAACACATGAAAGAATTAGCAACAAAAGTATTTAGTAATATTATATCACAGGTCATATCCTTAATGATTATGCTCTTTATTAGCTTTATGCTATTTTCATTCATAGCCTCATCTTTGAAAGATAAAGCTCCTGCGCTGGAAGAGCACTCATTTCTAGTAATCGATCTTTCAATGAACATCTCTGATGCTCCTAGTGTCATCTCACCAGAGGAAATAATAGAAGAAATCATCAAAGGAAAATCGACCAAGAACATCAATTTAATCCAAATGGTAAATGCCATTAACTACGCCAAGGAAGATGATAGTATTAGTGGAATATTCATGACAGGCAGTTTAATGCCTGAGCAATATGGTTCTGGTTATTCCGCCCTAAAAGAAGTCATGAAAGCACTTGATCGCTTCAAAAAATCAAAGAAACCAATTATTGCCTATACCGTTTCCCCTTCTTTGAAAGACTACTATCTAATGTCTTGTGCGACCGAAATATTCATTAACCCCTTTGGAGGCCTTTTCCTGAATGGCTTTGCAAGTGAGGTTACCTTTTTTGGACAAGCACTTAAAAAATATGGCATTGGAATCCAAGCACCAAGAAGCGGAAAGTATAAAGCAGCGATTGAGCCTTTCACATCGGACAAACTAAGTGAACCCAATCGCGTACAACTGCAAGCACTCCTAGACAACCGTTGGAATAATGTTGCAAAGAAAATAGCCATTAACCGCGATATTGACCAAGTCTCCATTATTGAAAAATTAAATACGGCTCCTTATTTTAAACCAGAGGTAGCTAAAGAGTTCGGTCTAGTAGATAGCGCGCTTTATTTCGATGAAGTCCTTGATTACTTAGTAAGCCTAGGCGAACTAGATGAAAAGTCGAAAAGCTTTAAACAGATAAACCTTTTTGATTATGTCGACCTAGTTCCTTCAATTTCCCCCAATGAGGAATCTGATAACAAAATCGCTATCGTATATGTCGACGGTGTCATCGTAGATGGCGAAGGTGATAATGCTGCGAATGTCGGCGGTGACAAAATTGCAAGAAAACTAAGGAAAATCAGGAAGAACGGTGAATACAGTGCCGTTATTCTTCGAGTTAACAGTCCAGGTGGAAGTGCAACGGCATCTGAAATCATTCAGCGTGAAGTTAAACTCATAAAAGACAAAGGCATCCCCGTCATCATCTCAATGGGTTCAATGGCCGCCTCTGGTGGGTATTGGATTTCTGCCTACAGCGACATTATCTTTGCTGAGAAAGAAACGATCACTGGCTCCATTGGTGTATTTGGCTTAATGCCTAACATTCAAAAGCTAGGCAACAACTTAGGGATCACCTGGGATACGATCAAAACATCGAAATATGCAGACACATTAACTATCGTTCGTCCCAAAACAGATGAAGAAATGAAACAAGTTCAAGAAATCATCGATGAAATTTACCAAGCCTTCATTACTAAAGTTTCTGAAGGAAGGAATATCCCAATGGATCAAATTAATGAAATTTGCCAAGGACGAGTATGGACAGGCGAAAAAGCAAAAGAAATAGGTTTAGTAGACCAAATAGGTGGACTCGAAGACGCGATTAACCATGTTGTTAAAACCCAAGATTACAAAGATGATTGGCAAGCGGTTGAATTTCCAAAAAAGAAAACACCTGATGAATTAATACAAGACTTCCTCGCTGGACCTGATGCGTCTACTGTTCCTTTAAAAGAAAACACCTTTATGAAGCAAATCAAACAGCTTGAGGCATTATTAAAACAAATGAGTTCAATGAATGATCCTCAAAACGTTTATGCACTCTTTCCCTACTCTATATAATTAGAGGGAACATCAAAAAAATTATTACGTGATTACAATTGATAAACTATTACTTCGCTATGGAAGTAAGACGATATTCCAGAATGTTTGTGCAACCATAAACAAAGAAGACAAAATCGCTCTTGTGGGCTCAAATGGTGCGGGGAAATCGACTTTACTTAAGATGATTAAGCATCTTGACTCTCCAGAAAGCGGTAAGATACATATTCCCAAAGAAGCAATCATCGGCTACCTTCCACAGGAAGGAATCATTTCAGAAGGGATAGAACTCTACGAAGATGTAGAACGTATTTTCGGCGATATAAAATCCTGGCAACGTCAACTCTCCGAAAAGAACGATGAACTAGACGCACTCGATACCGAGTCTCCGCGTTATATTGAACTCTTAAACGAAATTGGAGAATTGGAGCATACGCTTCAAGAAAACGAAGTTCATAAGCTACGGGCAAAAATCGAAAAAATTCTATTTGGACTTGGTTTTAAGAAAGAAGACATGACTCGCGATACAGGAGAATTCAGTGGAGGTTGGCAGATGAGAATTGCTCTAGCTAAACTGCTTCTAACCTCCCCCGACATACTTCTCCTAGATGAACCAACCAATCACTTAGATATAACTTCACAGCGTTGGCTAGAGAAATACCTCAAAAATTACGACGGCGCCCTCATGCTGATTTCGCACGATAGTTCATTCCTCGATCTTCTTTGCAAAAAGACATTCGCACTTTCGAAAGGTAAACTCGAAATATACGCTGGCAATTATAGTTACTACGAAAAGGAAAAAGTAATTCGTAGAGCGCAGTTAGTTAGGGAATACGAAGAGCAACAAAAAATGATAAAAACCACACAGGAATTTATTGATCGATTTCGATACAAAGCGAGTAAAGCAAAACAAGCTCAAAGTAGAATCAAGGCGCTTGAAAAAGTTGAACGAATAGAGATTGATGCTGAGGAATCTGAAATACACTTTGAATTCCCTACATGTCCAAAAAGTGGCGAAAAGGTGTTAGAAATTGAAGGGTTATCAAAATCCTACGACCAACTGTCTGTTTTAAATGCCATAGATCTAGTCATCTCTAAAGGTGATAAGATTGGAATTGTTGGAAACAATGGATCAGGGAAATCGACCCTACTTAAAATTTTAGCTGGGGTTGAATCCTTTCAAGGCGGCGAAAGAGAAGAAGGATTCAACACCAAACTGAGTTATTTCTCTCAACATCAATCCGAATCACTTGATCCGAGCAAGGAGCTACTTGAGACACTTGAGCAATCTGCGACTACCAAGAATCAAACACAATTGAGAAACATACTGGGAACATTTCTCTTTGAAAAAGACGATGCTTTCAAAAAAGTCAAAGTGCTTTCAGGGGGTGAAAAAAGTAGATTATCAATGGCTTGCATGCTATCTCAGCCAGCCAATTTCATCCTAATGGATGAACCGACCAACCATATTGATGTTAGAACACGTAAAGTGTTACAATCTGCCATTAAAGATTTCCCAGGAACTTACGTTATTGTCTCTCATGATAGGTCTTTCCTTGATCCATTAATAACAAAAGTCATCGAAGTAAAAGACGAAAAGATAAATATTTATCTAGGAAACATTACCGATTACCTATCTCAAACAGAAGGCAATGAACCTGATGCGCCAAGTATAGGAAAAGGCAAAACCGTCAGTAAACACGACAATTTATCTCCAAAAGAAAGACGGAAGCAAAAAGCGGAAAAGTCCGCCCACCTAACCCCTTTAAAAAAGAAAATAAAACAGTTCGAATCATCCATCTCCAAGTGGGATGAAGAGAAATCACTGTTAGAAACGGAAATGGCTGATCCTGATTTTTTCAACAAAGGGGCAGAAACAACTGATAAAATGAAACAACACGATACCTTGCAACGGAACATTGATGCAGCCTATGCTGATTGGGAAAAGGTCGAACAGTCGATTAAAAAACTAGAACATTAATAGACATAAAAAAGCAGAAGTCCTTTCGAACTTCTGCCTTTTTAAATAAACTCTCTAAAATAAATTTAGCTAGTAGGAACGGTTGCAACCGTCTTAAGAACTCTAGAAGCGATCTGATATGGATCACCTTGTGAATTCGGACGACGATCTTCAATGTAACCCTTCCAGCCATCATTCTTAAAGGCATGAGGAACACGGATAGATGCACCACGGTCTGCAATACCCCAAGAAAACTTGTCAATAGACTGAGTTTCATGAAGTCCTGTCAAACGCAAATGGTTTTCGGGTCCATAACAAGCAACGTGCTCATCTTTGAATTTTTCGAAAGCATCCATTAGTTTCAAGAAATAAGCTTCTCCACCGACTTCGCGCATATGCTTAGTCGAGAAGTTACAGTGCATACCAGAACCATTCCAGTCACCACTAAATGGTTTACAATGGTATTCTACAGTAACTTCGTATGTCTCACATAAACGTTGAAGAATATAACGAGAAACCCAGATGTCATCTGCACAATTCTTTGATCCCTTTGCAAAAACCTGGAATTCCCATTGGCCTTTTGCAACCTCTGCATTGATTCCTTCATGATTAATACCTGCTGCTAAGCAAAGATCAAGATGCTCTTCAACAATATCACGAGCTTCACTACCAACATTTTCAAAACCAACACCCGTATAATACTCACCTTGTGGATCCGGATAACCACTTGAAGGCCAACCTAAAGGTTTTCCATCTTGGAAAAGGAAATATTCTTGTTCAAAACCGAACCAAGTGTCTTCATCTTCGAGGATAGTTGCACGTCCATTTGATGGATGAACATCGCCATTGGGAAGCATAACCTCACACATTACGAGAAACGCATTTGTGCGTGTTGCATCTGGATATAAAGCAACTGGCTTTAAAATACAGTCAGAATCACTACCGTCAGCCTGTTGTGTAGAGCTTCCATCGAATCCCCACTCAGGACAGTCAGAAACTGTTTTTGGTTCATCAGAAACAATCTTTGTTTTTCCGCGAAGGTTTGGTACCGGCTGATAACCATCGAGCCAAATGTATTCAAGCTTGTATTTAGACATATTTAATTAGTTATAGATTATTATTGGTTAATATACCCTAAGAATTATAGTATATATTATTATTTCACAATAAATAATTATGCACAAAGCTCGCCAATTCGAAAAAACGGCTAATAACAGCCGAAATTTAGCCCTTTTTTGCCAAAAGAGAGCAAAAATCATCTAAAATGAGAGAAGTTAAAGATACTCAGCGCTCAACCGTCAGGATGGGTTACGATGGAAGGGTTCACAAGCAATATCATGGCTTACTTGCAAAGGAACGCTTTGAAAACGAAGTAAAAGTCCTTGAATACCTAGATGATCAAAAATGTCGTTTTGTCCCGAGTGTGTTAGAAGTGAACCGAGATGAATTAATACTAGTAACCTCTAATTGCGGGGCAATTGTTGACAAAATAAGTAGCGAACGAACAAAAGAATTATTTGAAGAGCTTGAAGGATATGGAGTTAAGCATGAAGATGCCTTTGCTAGAAATATTACTTACGATCCTCGTGAAGGCCGATTTTGCATTATCGACTTTGAGTTTGCGACCCTCACCGAAACGGGGGAAGGCCTAACAACCGAAGATCCTAGATTTAAAAGATGAAATCAAATAGTAAACCCACTACCACGATAGTAAACTGGTCAGGACTTTCAGATCCTGGACGTTTTCGAAAAAAAAACGAAGACACATTTCTCTCATTAGAATTTGATTACAAGGAAGTTAAAAGACTCGGAAAAGAAGGACAAACGGCACTTCGGGGCAAAGACCTTCTTTTTGCTGTAAGCGATGGAATGGGAGGAGAAAAAGCGGGTGACTTCGCCAGTCGACTCGTTCCGGACAAAATTACTCAATTTTTGCAAAGTCATTTCTACCTTCCACCAGAAGAAATGAGAGAACGTGCACCAGAATTGCTGCCTCTCCTCTTTAAAGATATTCATAA
>CAWUTK010000033.1:0-49922 GCA_963924785.1 uncultured Opitutales bacterium | reverse complement strand
CACACGAGACATTATTACCGATCCTTCACCTACCTTAGTGTGTCGCCCCAAATAACAATGAGAACCAATCGCCACATTCTCGCCAACGACCGATCCTTCAGAAACAACAGTATAAGCACCAATAAAAGCCGAAGTGGAAACCTCGGCTCCTTCTTCTATAACTGCAGTTGAGTGAATTCCTGCTTTCGGTTGAGGATAATGTTTTTTCTCTAGTAATCCACAAACGAGTGCCAACGCATACGAAGGATTTTTAACAAGAAATATCAACTGTCCCTCTTTCGGTTCAACAGAGGAGCCTTTAGGTAAAAATAATACAGAGGCACTACAACCTTCCACATCTTTTTTATACCTTGAATTCCCCAAGAAACTCAAATCTCCTTCAATGGCTTCCGAAAGAGAAGCAATTCCACTTATACCATCTGCGTATTGCCCCTTCTCCTCGCAATCATCCAGCACACTTCTTATTTCATCAATAGTTAAAGTGTACTTCATAAAAACTCTCTGCTAAATCTTTACCCTATTTAACACAGAAGGTCATTTAGTTACTGGCGCATCTGCATTAAGAATACCTATTACATCCGAGGTAATCTCATAAGATTCACGTGAATAGAAAACGTTGTTACCACTTTTGTTTAAAACTAAATCAGCTCCCTTATCTTCAGCTACTTGATTAATAATATCTTTAATATCGGTCATGTGAAGATTTATAATATTCTGCTGCCTTTGCTTCAAAGTAGTCGCCATTCTCTTGCGGTATTGATTAATATCATTCTCTTTCTGTTTCAATTGACGTTGAATTTCAGTCGCGTCCTCTCTAGCTTTCACCTTCGCACCATCTGCCAATGCAGGGTTATTAATTTTTGCAACAGATTCCTGTAATTGCTTAGACAAGCCTTGCCCTTCCTCAACCATCAACTGCACCTCTTTATTTGCATTGGCAATCTTTTCGTCAAATTTCTTACGAGCTTCAAGAACCTTATGAAACTCATTAAAAGTCTTATCTATATCAATCGTTAGAACTTTAATATTCGCTTGAGCAACTCCACTTAACAATGTGAGTGAAGAAAGAAGTGTTAGTAATAATTTAATTTTCATATTTTTTAATTTGTAAGAATAAGTGTTATTATTAAATAGATTAAGCGTTCAATAAACGAAATTGCTCAACTAAAACTAAAAGCGAGTTCCAAAAGAAAAATAGAATTGCGCGCCCCCATCATTCTCTTCTTCAGCATTAAGAGGAAAACCCAAATCAAGCCTCAAAGGAGCGCCCATAACCATTATACGCGCACCAAAGCCCCAGTTATCATTATAGTCATCAAAAGAATAATCAAAGTCTTCTGAATTGACGAATCCACCATCATAAAAAGCAGCAACCCTTAATGGCTCTGCTAATTTAAAGGTGTACTCAAAACTCAACATTCCAAATGAATCACCACCAATCGGTTCATTCAACTCATCTTTCGGGCCAACCTTACGATGATCATAACCTCTAAGAGTATTAGGGCCACCTAAGAAAAATCGATCAAAGAAAGGCACATCGACACTGTCATCGTAAGGAGTAATTCCTCCCACTCTATAAATTACTGATGCTGTTTGATCTAATAAATCAAACGTTTTAAAGAAATTCGAACCACGAAGTTCAACCTTCCAATAGTCATTATCTCCGCCAAGCCCACCGCCAGCCAATTCAGAGCTAATTTCATAACGGCTTCCCTTTGTAGGGAAAAGCAAGTTATCCCTAGTATCTCTTAATAGGGATAGCCCAATTTTAGAAGTTGTTGAAGAACCCTCTTCAGATCGAATAGCTGAAGAAGCCTCAATATCTACATCTGAAATATCAACCGATTCTAAACCATAATTAATACGACCTTCAACGAGTTCAAATAAACGCTTCCTTAAACCAAGATTCATCCCCGTTCTAGTTTCATCATATAAAGAACTATTGAAATTTGATTGCTTACGAAACAATTCAAAAGTCAAAGCCAACTGTCTTTCAAACAACCAAGGTTCTTCAAAGTAAAGAACGGCTTCACTACTCTTCGAACCTAACTGTAAGCGTAAACGAAACTTCTGCCCATCACCTTGAAAAAAAGAACGCCAATTAAATAAATCAAAATTACTCTGAGAGATCTCTGCAAAGAACACGACTTGCTCGAGTGAACTAAACCCACCACCAAAGGTAAGATTACCTGTCCTCTTTTCCTTAACCGCAATTCTCAAATTTCTACGATGTGGAATATTTGTCGGTTCAGGGGTCAAATTTTCTTCTTCAAAAAACCGCGTATTGTGAAGACGGTTCTTACTCCTCTTCATTCGAACTAGATCAAAAACATCTCCTGGCGCTAAAGCCAATTCGCGCAATATCACAACACTCTTTGTTTTCGTATTACCCTGAAGATTAATTGATTCGACATAAACCTTCTCACTTTCTCTTACTTGATAAACCAAATCAATTGCACGAGTTGATAAATTCGGCTTCCTCTCAGGCCTTACACGGGTATCAAGATAACCTTCTTTCCCGTAATAGTCATTCAAGTTTTCTTGATCAAAATCGACCTGGCGCGGCGAGAAAATATCCCCTGAATTCAACCTTAGTACGCTTTTCAACTCTTCTTCTGTATAAAGCGAATTACCAACAATTGAAACATCTCCTACACGATACTGTTGCCCTTCATTAATATAGATTGAAATAATTAATTTTTCAGGACGCGGGTAATCAAAAACCACTTCTGATTCACGAATCTCAACATCTAAATAGCCGGAATTCTTATAATAATCTTTCAATTTATCTAAATCATCTCGAAAAGTAAGTTCGTTAAACTTCCCATTTCCGGTCATCCAAGATAGCCAATTATGTTTTTTTGTTTCAATTGACTTAAGTAATTTTCGGCTCTTAACACTATAATTTCCAACGAGCTTAACTTTTTTAATAGTGATTTTCTTACCTTCATCTACATCAAAAGTCACATCAGCTTTTCCATTTTCTGGGAAACGGGTAATTTCATAAGAGACATCAATACTAGAATAACCTTTTTCTAGGTAAAATTCTTTAATCGCATCCGTATCTTTTTTCAATTTATACTCATCAAGCGTTTCACCCTCAACAGATTCAATTTTATTTAGTAGCTTGGTCGACTTAAGTTTCTTATTACCCGTGAAATGAATTTTCTCCAATTCATATTTGGGCCGAACTAAAAATGTAACCTTAACCGAATCATCTGCATTCGTGTTAATATCTATTTCAATGAATTCAAATAAACCAGTCTTATAGAGCGAGCGGATAGATTGATCAATCAACCCTTGGTTATAAACCATTCCCTTCTTTATCGATAAATTATTTTTAATATATTGATCACTAACCTTTCGCGCCCCTTTAAAAACAACTTCAATCTCATTAACAAGAGGGAGTTTAGTTTTATGCGGTTGAGCAATTAAACCTCCAGTAAAAGAGGTTAATAGGAACACCAAGAGTAAATAGCTTTTATTGAGACGCATAATCTTTAGCTGCATTTTCGAATTTAGTTAGATTTCTTATGAAAGTTAAAGGAACTTCACCAGTTGGACCATTTCTTTGTTTAGCGACAATTAATTTTATCGGTTCAAAATTGGGGTCAAACTGCTCATTTCCATCATCCTCTAAACTTGACCTATTTTGAGTACGATGTAAAAGAAAAACGACATCAGCATCCTGCTCAATAGAACCTGATTCCCTCAAATCAGACAAGCGAGGGTCACGGTTATCTTTTTCTGAAGCTCGGTTCAACTGACTAAGCACAATTACCGGAAGATTCAACTCCTTGGACATACCTTTCAAATTACGAGAAATCTCGGCAATTTGTTGCTCGCGAGGCATCCGATTATCCGATCCCGCAATCAACTGCAAATAATCAATAACAACTAAACCCAGCTTGTGCTTCGCATCGACACGACGTGCCTTGGCTCGAAGTTCAGATATAGTCAAGTGCCCTGAATCATCAATCCAAAGCGTTGTACTCTGCAATTCTTTCGCTGCTTGAGCCAAATTACGAGACTGTTCCTTATCAGAAAAACCCGTTCTCAATTTCTCCATGTCAACACCTGCACGACCACAAAGCATACGCATTGCTAATTGATCAGCTCCCATTTCCAGGCTAAAAACCAAAACATTCGCCGGATCCCCTTCATTGACATGAGGAATAATCGCTCGTTCTACAAAATTCATCGCCAAACTGGTCTTTCCAACAGAGGGACGCGCAGCTAAAACAATCATTTGGGTTGGATGAAAACCAAAAGTCATCGCATCCAAATCTTTTAAGCCACTTCTCAGTCCAAAACCTGAATGCTTCTTTTGAAGCAACAAATTCACCATTTTTGCGGCACTTTCAATCGGCCCCTTAATATGTTGAGCTGCATCAACAATACGACCTTGACTGATTTTAAAAATATCCTGTTCTGCTTGCCCCAGAAACGACTCCATATCATCGACATGAGTGTAACATTTCTCAATCAAACCAGAGGAGGTTTTGATCAAGCTCCTCAGCAATGCTTTTTCTCGAACAATTTCCAACCAATGGGACGCGTGGGCAACAGTCTCAATTCGATCCGTAATTCTATTGATCGTAGCAAGACCACCAACATCTTCGTCGTGTCCTAGCTTTTGTAATTTATCAAAAAGAACAATCTCATCTACCGGTATATTTTCTTCATAAAGCTCCTTTAATGCCTCAAAAAGAAATTTATGAGCTGGCTTAAAAAAAGAATCCTCACTGATTCTTTTTTCAATACATTCATTTAAAACCTCCAGTCCACCATCGAGTATGCAAGAAGCTATGAGTCCCTCTTCAGCATCAATACTATGTGGTAAAACGCGCAATGAACCCTGTGATCCAGAACCACTTCCGCCATAGGATTTCTTCGAATACCCCCCTTTTGACTTCATTTGAGAAGAAGGCATCGATAAATAGTTCCGATCAGACCAGTTAAATCAAAGGACTCGTAACATTACTCTTCGAGAGGGTTTTCCGAAACAACTTCAAAATTAAAATCCAAAGTCACATCAGAATGCAATTTGAGTCCAATAGAATGTTTCCCCAAAGTCTTGATAGGCGCCGGCAAACTCAATTGCTTTTTTGTCAATTCAAAGCCTTCTTCTACTAAACGCTCTAAAATCTCTCGCCCCGTTACCGCTCCAAAAAACTTACCTTGCTCGCCAGTTTTAACAGCGATTGCAATACTTGTTTTCTTCAACTTAGTCGCAAGTTCTTCAGCAGTAGATAAATCTTTTGCTAACCTTACAGATCTAGCTTGGTTCAACGATTCAATCTGCTTTCTATTGGATTGCGTTAAAGGTATTGCCTTTTTAAAAGGGAATAGAAAATTTCGAGCGTAACCCGCTTTTACACGAACTTCTTCGCCTTCAGAACCAAGACATGGAACTTGTTCTAGTAATAATACGTTTGCTGTAGCCATCTTATTTTATATTTAATTATTTATTCTATGTTATTCTTTAAATAACAATATTAGCATTGCCTCTTCAGAAAGGCACATCCTCGTCAATATCTGCACTTTTTGCAGCAGGTGCTGCCACTGACTGTTCTCTTGCAGGTGGAGCTGACTGATCATAACCACCGCCGCTATTCGAGGAAGAATTTTCATTCTTGCCTCCAATAAATTGAAAGTTCTCTATTATAACATCTAGCTTACTTTTTTTCTCGCCAGTATTGCTTTCCCAAGAACTGAAATTCAAACGACCTTCGATAAAAAGCGGACTCCCCTTTGACACATACTTTGAGAGGGCCTCTCCAGTCTTACCAAAAGCAGTGAGATCTACAAAAGTTGTCTCATCCTTCTTATTTCCTCCGGCATCAGTATATGAGCGATTAACCGCCAAGCCAAACTTACATATGCTCAAGCCATTACTTGTAACACGGACATCTGGGTCACGTGTCAAATTGCCCATTAAAACAACTTTATTAAAAGAGGCCATTCAATCAAATTGATTGGATTAAGATCCTGTTCACAACCTTCTCCAAGCGAAGCGATTCTTTGATTTTCTCAGGACCCTTTGCACCAGAAACAAATTCCATTTGCAAATAAACACCCGCAGATAAACCCTTATCAGGAGTTCTTGCAAACTGTTGCGTTCCCTTATTTTCAACTTTTTGAACCTCACCTTCAGCTTTTTCAACAACTTCTGTGATTTGCGAAACCACACTATCAACTGAATCCGTGATTTCTCGCGAATCCAAAACAAATGTGGCCAAATATTTTCTATCTTTTATCTGTGTCATTATTTTTCTTTTTCCTATTTAAACTATTCATGGCAAGATTAGCGCCCTTGTCAACAACCAGCTTCAATCCTACTATAAATTCATTCACTTTTTCCATGAAAATCACTCGTTCGTTCTCCGTTATTTTCCCAAGCACATGATCGGCTAAATCCATTTCTGGATGCTTTTTCCCACCAATCCCAACTCGAAATCTAACAAAACCTCCTCCTGCATACTTTAAAATATCCTTAATTCCATTATGGCCGCCATTTCCGCCTGTTGTAGCGAGCTTCAAACCACCTACATCCAAGGTGATATCGTCATAAACAACTATCAACTTCTCCACATTTATCTTATAAAATCGCAATACCTTACTCAAACAAAGCCCGCTTTGATTCATATACGTAGTAGGTTTAATTAAAAAAATCTTCTGTCCTCCTAAATCAACTCGACACTCTTCAGCTAATAAATTCTTCTTTAAACTCCAAGTTCCCCCTAAACTTTCAGCGAATGCATCCAGAACAAAATGGCCGATATTGTGCCTCGTCCCTTGATACTCTTGTCCCGGATTCCCTAAGCCTGTAATAACAATCGCATCCTGACCTTCACTTACAGAAGATTTTGAAGGAAAACGACTGGAACAAATTTTAGCAAATTGCTGTAAAAACTTATTCAGACGAAATTACTTATGAAGCAGGTTCTTCAGCAACTTCTTCAGTCGCCACAACCTCTACTTCATCTTCCTCTTCTTCGCTACCAGGAGCAAGACACATAACAACCGGTTGAGTTTCATCCATAGTGAAAGAAACACCCTCAAACCCAGTCAAACCACTCACTGAAACAGTATCACCCGCTTTCATATCGGTAATATCAACAGTCACTTTCGAAGGCAAATCATTTGGCTTACATTTAATCTCCAATTCGTGGATAAGAACTTCGATTGACGCACCCTCATTCTTCACACCGTAACTTTCTCCGACCACTTCAACAGGAACCGTTGCTGTAAACAGAGCATCCTCAGATACTTCTTGAAAATCAACATGAATAAATTGTAAAGAAAGAGGGTCTTTTTGAATTTCCTTAATAAAAGTCAGCTTTTTATTGCTAGCTTCATCGGTAATTTCAACAATACTTGCCGTCCCCATCGCTTCTTTATAAAGAGCAGCAAAAGCTTTCGCCCCTATTGCGTAAGTAGAACTTCCTGCCTTAGAATAAACAACAGCCGGAATTTCACCCTCGTTACGTAGCTTCTTGGAATGTGCGGTTCCTTTTCTCTCTCTTGTGCGAACGTCTAACTTTAAATTTTTCATTGTATATATGTGTGATTTCCTGGAAAAACCATATAAAAAATACTATTCCTCCCCGCAAAGCAAATACAAAATCGCACGACTTCCCTCTCGACAATAAATTAAATTCCTTATTATTATGTTCGCATGACAAAAACACTCTATGTGCTTCTAGCGATAGCTTCTTCTTTAATCCTACCACTCAACGGCGTTCAAGCAGAAGATGAAGAAAGAGCCGAACTACTTCCTCTCTACAGCATTTCCTTCGTAACATTCGAAAAGGTTTGCAAGCCAATGCTTTCCGAAAAAGGAATCATTGCCCACGAAGCCGCTAAGAATTCGGTATTAATATACGACAAAAACTCGGTAATACTTAAAGTGAAAACCATTTTATCACAAATTGACTATGAAGAAGTAGCTGAGATAATCCCGTTACACTCCATCGACTTTAAAACAGCAAAAAGAGTTTGCGGACCCTTGCTCTCTGAAAGCGGTGCTTTCACATACATGGACTATCGAAATGCTATCGTTGTTTATGACCGAAAGGAAATTGTCAATAAAGTCGCTGAACGTTTAGCTAAATTAGACAAAAAAGTCCCCAACATTAAGGTTAGCATCGAATTCATTGAAAAATATGAGAAAAAAGATCGCCAAATAAGCCTCGATCTCAATATCCCTCGAAACCGAGGCATTATCTCTGTTGAAAACGGTAAAATGAAACTTCCAGATCTCTCACAGATTGATATAGACGGAAACATATCCAAAACAACCGGCTCAAACGAAGACAGCTTATTTCTGGTAACCAAAAGTGGCCGTTCCGCAAATCTCTTTGCCGGACAAGAACAAATCAACCCAATTCAGTTAAATGAAATTTTCCGCAAGCATAAGGTCGCCATATCAGACTCTGGTAAGGTAATCGTAATGACAAGTGAAGTTCCAGATGTCCAAATGCGAGAAATTGGATCCGCTTTAAAAATACTACCTAAAGCAATGGATAACGGAATGGTAGAAGTCGAAATATATCCCGAAATAAGCTTCATCGATAAAAACGGGGACAGACACGCCGTCGGAATTAAACGTCTCGGAACAGTGCTTGTATTAAAAGAAGGGGAACGAATTAATGCGGGGCAAGTCATTAAAAATGACGAAAATGACTATTTTAAGCTATTTGGACCAACCGTGTTTGGTAAAAGCTCTAACAGCAACCTACTCAACATGTTCGTCTCTGTTAAACAAATGTAGCTTAAAGACGAATCAAGTCTTCACACATCAAAGCGATAATTCCGTCAATTTCTTGAATCGCAGAACGGCGGTAAATCCTTGATCCAGGATACCAAGGCGAAGTATCCCATCCTTGCATCATTAACGGTAAATGGTTCTTTTTTATCAACCACCGCCAATCTGGATCAGGTGGAACAATAACCCAAACTGGCTTATTCATCGCTCCAGCTAAATGAGCCACCCCCGTATCAACCGTTATTAATAAATCCAATTCATTAATAACAGAAGCCGTGTCAAGAAAGTCGTTCAGTTGATCATCCAAATCAAGAACCCTGCTCGATAAATTCAACTCTTTAATGTCTTTGCTCTTCGGTGATTTCTGTAAACTAATAAACGAGCAATCTGTGCCGCAATCAATCAACGGCAAATAATGATCTAGGGAAACAGAACGGACAGTGTCATTCTGATTATTTACACTCCCCGCCCAAACCAAACCAATTTTCTTGCCTACAGGCAATTCAATGTTCGATTTCAACCTAGGCGCTATATACGGCATAGTGCCCGGCAACTCATCTATTGTTGAATTTAAAACACGAGGAATCGATAAAAGGGAACACTGACAATCAAAGGCTGGTAAAGGGGCATCCATGGGAAAAAGCTCATCAACCGATACGTCATCTTGAAACAAAGGCATTAATTCTTTCCTTGTTTCAAGAATAACATGCATTCCTTTCGCTTTAACCTCTTTCAAATATCTCGAAAAAAGAAACGTATCACCATAACCTTGCTCCGTGTGAATTAAAATTCGCTTACCGCCTTGAGTCGTTCCATCCCAAAATAAAAATTCCGCGTGACGCTGAAACTGCCCATACTTGTCTGTTTTCCAACGCCACTCATATTCCTCAAATCCACGCTGAAAATCTCCCGCACACAGCAATGCAAAACCAAGTCCATAATGGGCACTCGCATTGCTCGGATTTATATCAATCGATTTCTGAAAATATTCGGACGCTTGCTTCCAATTCCCTCCATCCAAAAGGCAAGACCCCAAGGAAGCTAAATTCGCATTATTATTGGGGTCAAACTTTAGGGCTTTTCGAAAATGTGTAACCGCCTCTTGAAAACGGTGCATTTTATGAAAATAATGGCCTGCGCTTTCATAGAAAGCAGGAATCGATGCGTTCAATTCAATAGCTCTCAATATGAACTTTATGCCAATTTCAGGCTTCCCCAACTTACAAGCCGCACAACCTAATAAATGGTTCGCATCAGGGTGCTCTGGCTGTGAATCCAATGCCTTATTAAAAGAAGCGATGGCTTGTTGAAAATCCTGTCCATCCAGATGCCGAATTCCTTCATTAAGAATAGTATCTATCGTTGCCATATCAGATATACAATCAGAGTAAACGGCGGGAATAAAAGCAATGTTTTTCGATAGGCACCCCCTAGCCATTTCACAAACAAAGGCTTTAACAATTCCATCATTAACAGAAACGCCAACAACAATCCAAGCGTTAAATAAGTCGCGAAAGCAGAAACCTCATCCATGACAAAATAGGCCCCCGGCAACACAACCGCCTTAGAGGTAAAAAAAGTCATTAAATCGATCAAATGAATAGATAACTGGTTCAATAAACATCCGACAGAGGATAAACCAAAACCTTGAATAAAAATAGAAAAACCGCCTAACCCCATCACCAGTGTCGCAATAAAAACAAGTGGAACATTCACTAGCACAGATGAGGGTGTGAAAATGTTGAAATAACAAACAACCAAAGGTGCACTTAGAATTACCGCTGACACACTTACCCCAAAGCTACCTAAAACATTTTTCCAAACCCAGCGCACCAATCTCTGCAACCATGACACACTTTTCTCTGGTAGGTAGCGCCACAAAACGAACCGTTCTTGCAAAAATGTGGCCAACGGAACTCCATAAAACAAAATCCCCATCACAACCGAATACGAAAGTTGAAAGCCTAAACTCCACAACTGGCCAGGATTCAATAACAACATAATAACGGCTGACGCAACCAACGCTCCAAACGCATTATATTGACGTGCCACAATAAACGATCCCACGAAGAAAAATACCATGAAAAATGCTCGCAAAGCCGAAGCGCTATCACCCGTGACCCGAACATAACAAAACAAAACCACAAGCCCCAGCACACCTTTGAGCTGAAAAGAAAACGGCAACAAAAACAAACTCCCTCCGATCAATGTTGCAACAATACAAATATGTAAGCCACTAATGGCAAACAAATGCATTGTTCCTGTTTTCTGAAAGACATCCTTTTGTGCACCAACAAGGACCTGCTTCTCACCTAACAACATTGCACGATAAATTGGCAAACCCTCCTCATTGACAACACCATTAGTCAACGCTTCATTTAATTTCACATTTACTGTTTTGAAAAATCGCCGGCTAAAAGAAGGTTTTTTTTGTTCCCGCAAAACCCTACCCCTTCGAATTTCGTGTAATATACCGCTACTTTTCAAATATCTTTTATAAGATTCGTTATAGTAATCATTTTCACTTATTGCACTCAACACCCCGTTTACTTTCACAATCGACCCCTTGACAACACTCTCCCCTTCTTCGGGTTTTCTAAGCATAAATCGAACCTCTCGTCCAATCATATACTCCGCCACTTTGTTGGTTACGACTATTCGACCAATACCAAACAGGTTCTTTTCGCTAAACTTGACTTCCATTATTGCCAAACTAACAACAACCTCACGTGGCGGTAAATCTCGGTAATCATTAGGTAAATCTGGAACTCGGAATTTATAATACCCAAAAAACATCAAACTCATACTTAGCAAAAACAGGAATCCAATGAACACATTAGATAATACTCCTTCATATTTCTTCAAACAGAGCCAACTCGCCAAAAGACCAATCAGCCCACATAAAAACGGCCCAATCAATGAGTTGACATAAAACGCTCTGCCAAAATAAAAGCCAATAACTTCAGCAAGGAGAATCCAAATCAACGGAAACTTTAAACAATAAATAAATCGACACCTATGGCCTAACCCCATGATTTATGAACGCCTGATCGTTTATATATAATGGTTTCTTTAATGCCTTCTGCAAATAACCATGCGCCATGCGAACCGAATCTAAGAGTGATTCTTCCTTAGACAACCCAGATGCAATCGCCGAAGCCAACGTACAACCACTGCCATGTGTATCCACATCTGATATAGAATCCGCCCTAAAAATGACCCGCTCACATCCCGGCTCCTTTAACACATCCACCAATTCACTTGTATCCAAATGACCGCCCTTCACCAAAAAAGCGACTCCATACTCTTCAACAAGACTATTTACTGCATCAATCATCTCATCCTCCGAAGAAGGTCGAAACCCTAGCAAAACTTCAACTTCATCTAAGTTGGGTGTTACTAATTTTGCACAAGGAAACAGCTTTTCTGTTAAAACACCTAACGCATCCTTTTCCAACAAACAACGACCACTGGTTGAAACCATAACGGGATCTAAGACCAAAGGAACATCGGAATAATTAAAACTCTGAGATACGGCTAGAATAGTCTCCTTAGACAACAACATCCCTGTCTTGACTGCTCCGATTGAATAATACTCCTTCAACGCATTAATCTGACTCAAAACAATATCAGCACTCAGAGGCTCAACATCAAAAATCTTTTTTGGATTCTGTGCCGTCACGCAAGTAATTGCATTAACGGCATAAACACCGAAAGCAGAGAATGTAAGCGTGTCAGCTTGAACACCAGCTGCTGCTCCCGAGTCAGACCCGGCTATACTTAAACAAACCGGCAATGGCATCATATTTATTTTACTAAAAAACTACAGATAGTCTTCTTTCATTTTTTCCGCTCGCTGAAGCGTATAAGCAGTATTTTCGATCATACTAAGTCGAGCGATATAGTCATCAACTGCGGATACATTTTTCTCGTCTACCGCAAGAATAATTAGCTTCAACAACGCATCTGCCTTTACCGCATCAAATGCCGTTTCAGTAGAAGACAGCATTTCCAATTCTTTTATGCCAGCCGTTTTATCCCCCGACTTAATCAAAGAAATGGCATAGCTCATCCACACTTTTGCGTGTAACGCTGTACCGACCAATGCATCTGTTGATTTCTTATATAAAACCGAAGCTTCCTTATACTCTGCTTTAGCATAAACCTCGTTGGCACTCTTTAAAAAATTCAATCCCGCCAACGGTTCTGCCTTATGATTATTTGCAAAAGCGAGCCTCAAGTCTTCTGTTTCTAATGAAACAAGAAATTCATCTTGAAGATTCACATTTTGCTTATTTTCATAAAGTTTAAACAATTGAAAACCGACAGAAACAACTAAGATAATCACTATCCATTGAACGATTGAACCTTTATTTTTCTCCCAAAAAACCTGAAAACTCTCATCAATATTCAACTCTGTGTCAGAATTATTTATATCCACAAGATGCCTATCATCTTGAGGCTTTTCATTATCTTTTTTATCTGATTTCATATTTTAACTTTTCTTTGAATACTCTTGCAAAGAGCAAACGGTAAAATCTTGTTTTTTCAACGCTGAAATTCCATCGACTGCCGCTTTTGCAGAAGCCAGAGTTGTCATTAAGGATATACTCCTTAACACCGCTTCCGAGCGAATAGCATTTTCATCCTGCCTCGGCATCTGACCCTCGGGAGTATTAATGATCATCGCAACGTCATTATTTTTCATCATATCCATAACATTTGGACGAAGTCCTTCACTTAAGCGGTACAGCTTTTTTGCCGAAAGCCCATTTTTTTCTAAGATATCGAACGTCCCAGAGGTTGAATAAATACTAAACCCTAACTCAATCAAACGACGGGCAAGATCAATCGCATGCGGCTTATCACTATCTCTAACAGACAAGAAAACATTCCCACTCGAAGGCAATGCTGGCTTCGCAGCCATTTGAGTTTTAGCAAAAGCAATACCAAGATCCTTGTCCATTCCCATAACTTCTCCCGTGCTTCGCATTTCAGGAGATAAGAAAATCGTTGTTCCAGGGAATTTCGCAAAAGGGAACACCGCTTCCTTTACCGCCCAATGGTCAGGCACAACCGCTTCAGTAAAGCCTAAATCCTTCAAAGTTTCTCCCACCATGACTCTTGCCGCAAGCTTGGCCAAAGGAACACCAATTGCCTTACTAATAAATGGCACCGTTCGAGACGCCCTAGGATTCACTTCAATAATAAAGACTTCATCATCCTTCACCGCATACTGGACATTCATCAAACCTTTCACTTTCAATGCCGTAGCAAGTAACTCAGTCGCCTTTTTAATATCTTCCAATATCTTATCGCTTAAATCATGAGGCGGTAAAACCATCGCCGCATCACCGCTATGAACGCCAGCATATTCAATATGTTGCAACATCCCACCGATCACAGTTGTCTCACCATCACTGATACAATCAACATCAATTTCAAACGCGTCTTCTAAAAATTTATCCAACAAAACTGGGTGACCTGGAGCGACTTCAAACGCTTCTCGCACCACGCCCTTTAATTCAGTCTCATCGTATACGATGAACATTCCTCTACCCCCTAAAACGAAGGAGGGTCGCAGCAACACAGGATAGCCAATTTCTTTCGCCATCTCAATCGCTTCTTCCGCAACCATAGTTGTTTTATTCACAGGCTGGCGGAGACCCAGTTCTTCAATGATATTCTTAAAGCGCTCTCTATCTTCGGCCAAATCAATACTATCGGGTGTTGTTCCAAAAACATGGACTCCATTTTCCTCAAGATCAGTTGCCAATGACAATGGCGTTTGACCGCCAAACTGTACAATCACCCCATCGCAATTTTCCTGTCTATAAATTTCTAAAACATCTTCCAGCGTTAACGGTTCGAAATAAAGCCTATCCGAAGTGTCATAATCAGTCGAAACGGTTTCCGGATTAGAGTTCACCATCACTGATTCAAAGCCAGCTTCTTTCAGCGCAAAGGACGCATGAACACAGCAATAATCAAATTCGATCCCTTGACCAATACGATTAGGTCCTCCTCCGATAATCATCACCTTCTTTTTATCCGATAGGGCAACTTCATTCTCATCACCATAAGAAGAATAATAATAAGGCGTAAAAGCTTCAAACTCTGCGGCACAAGTATCAACCAAACGATAAGTTGTATTAATTCCCTGCTTTTTACGTTCTGCAGTCACATCATTCAAGCTAGCACCAAATGCATGCCCCAATTGGCGATCAGAAAAACCAGCACATTTCGCCGCCTTAAACAAGGCAGGATCAACCGTGGATAGATCACACTTTGTAAGCAATAATTCCAAATCAACAATTTCTCTCAATTGCTGTAAAAACCATGGGTCAATACCGGTCAATTCAAAGACCTCTTCATTCGTCATTCCCATCAAATAAGCATAACGAACATAAAACGCACGATTTGCCGAAGGCCGCGGCAATTCACTTAAGACTTCTTCTCGTAACGGTAAATCGGTTCCGCCAAAAGCACCACCGCAACCAAAACCCCATGCACCGGTTTCAAGTGATCTAAAGGCTTTTTGAAATGATTCTTTAAAAGTTCTACCTATAGCCATCGCCTCGCCAACCGACTTCATTGAAGAAGTCAGCGATGTATCCGAACCGGGGAATTTTTCAAATGTAAAGCGAGGCATCTTTGTCACGACATAATCAATAGCTGGCTCAAAACAAGCAGGCGTCTCTCGCGTAATGTCATTCTTAATCTCATCTAAACTATAACCCACCGCCAATTTTGCTGCAATTTTAGCAATCGGAAAGCCCGTCGCCTTTGATGCCAGAGCAGAACTCCTTGATACACGAGGGTTCATTTCAATAATAACCATTCGGCCATTTTCAGGATTTAAAGAAAACTGAATATTACTACCTCCAGTCTCAACCCCAATTTCACGAATACAAGCAAACGACGCATCACGCATGACCTGGAATTCCTTATCCGTCAAAGTCATCGCGGGAGCCACCGTAATTGAATCACCCGTATGGACTCCCATAGGATCAAAATTTTCAATAGAGCAAATCACAACGCACTGATCTTTATAATCACGCATGATCTCCATCTCATACTCTTTCCAACCAATCAAACACTCCTCAACTAAAACTTCGCCAACTGGAGAAATATCTAAACCACTAACGATCATCGACTCGTACTCTTCGCGGTTGTAAACAATTCCTCCTCCACTACCACCGAGTGTAAAACTTGGACGAATAATAAGTGGGAATTCATTCAATTTCTCCATTGCCCCAATAGCCTCTTCTCTAGACTTAACAACAACGGATCGCGCTACATCTAAGCCGATCTTCACCATCGCGTCTTTAAACAACTGGCGATCCTCGCCTTTGTTAATTGACTCAACATTTGCCGCTAAAAGCCGAACGCCATACTTTTCCAAAATTCCTGCTTTAGCCAAATCCAATGAAAGATTCAACCCTGTCTGCCCGCCCAATGTAGGCAACAATGAATCCGGCTTTTCCTTTATGATAATTTTCTCTAAAGATTCAATCGTAAGCGGCTCAATATAAGTCGCATCCGAAAAATCGGGATCCGTCATAATCGTTGCAGGGTTACTATTCACAAGAACGACCCGATAGCCCTCTTCTCGCAAAGCCTTACAAGCTTGAGTTCCACTGTAATCAAATTCACAGGCTTGCCCAATAATGATAGGGCCAGAGCCAATAATAAGAATGGTTTTTATATCAGTACGTTTCGGCATTTATCTAAATTTTAATTCTACCATGGCAGTAAATTTAATCCTCCCAAAAGATTCAATTCTAAAAACCTAAAACTTAAAGATATTTAAGCCCTAATGTTCACTACAAATAATAAAGCTCTCCTCGCTTGAAACGGAATGTGTGGAGAAAAGTTGAACAAAATGGTAGAAAAGCTATTTCATTCGGCCCAAAGATCCTAAAAAACACGTATATGCAGCTTTTGATATCTTCAAACAAACCCAAAGCGCTATTCGCACTCTCCTTGACTACGCTTTAAAGCGATCGAAAATCAAACTGGCGTTATGGCCACCAAAACCGGAATTATTACTCAAACATGAGTTTATTTCCATTTCCCGTTTCACATTTGGAATATAATCCAAGTCACAATCTTCATCGGGGGTTTCATAATTAATCGTTGGTGGTGCAATATTCGTCTCAATTGCCTTACAACAGATCACTGCTTCAATAGCACCAGCAGCACCGAGTAAATGACCTGTCATAGACTTGGTTGAACTCACTGGAGTATTATAAGCTTCTTTTCCAAAAACCTCTTTAATGGCTTTTGTTTCAAATTTATCATTAAATTGCGTTGAAGTACCATGCGCATTTATGTAACTGATATCTTCCGGCGTTTTACCCGAATTTTCCAATACTAAACGAAAACACTCTGCCAAACCACCGCACTCTGGATCTGGAGATGTAATATGATAGGCATCACAAGTTGTCGCATAACCAGTAACTTCCGCAATAATATTAGCCCCACGAGCTTGAGCATTTCCCAATGTTTCCATTACGAGAACACCTGCCCCTTCGCCCATAACAAAACCATCTCTATTTTTATCAAATGGACGACTTGCTGTCTCAGGAGCATCATTATAATGAGAGCTCATTGCCTTCATCGAACAAAACCCTGCAAAACCTAAACCTGTTATCGCCGCTTCTGTTCCACCCGCAATCATTACGTCGGCTTCACCATTCTGAAGAATCTTATATGACTCTCCAATAGTATGAGTCCCTGTTGCACAAGCACTAACAATTGCAAAGTTTGGGCCTCGAGCACCAGTATCAATAGCAACGATCCCTCCAGCAATATTAGAAATAATGGAAGGAATCATAAACGGAGAAATTTTTCTCGGGCCACGTTCAGCCAGAATCCTAGCTTGCTTTTCAATGGTCTCCATACCACCTATCCCAGAACCAATCAAAACACCGCAACGTTTACGGTTTTCGTCAGTTACCTCAATACCAGAATCTGCAACGGCTTGACGAGCTGCAATAAGTGCAAAAAGTGTATAACGATCATTACGCTTAATCATCTTTGGGTCAACAAGACGAGTAATGACTTCTTCACTAACTTCAGCTGCGACCGTACTATTGTAACCAGTTGAATCAAAGCGCTTCAAGGAGGCTAAGCCACTTTTTCCGGCTGATACATTTCCCCAAAACTCACCGACAGTCTCACCCAAAGATGAAACAACGCCCATCCCTGTGACTACAACCCTTGGCTTAGTTAACGATCCGCTCATAGTCGTTACCTATTCTGATTAAAGACTTAGTGCTAAAATATTAAGCATTAGACTTATCTTCGATGTACTTAATAACATCTCCAACAGTCGTAAGCTTTTCAGCATCTGATTCAGGGATTTCACCCTGAGTCTCTTCTTTAAATTCTTCCTCTAATGCCATTATAAGTTCAACAACATCAAGTGAATCTGCACTTAAGTCATCCATGAAAGATGCCTCAGGAGTTACTTGCTCTTCATTTACATTAAGTTGATCAACTATAATGTTTTTTACGCGTTCTTGGATATTTGTATCTGCCATAATTGTAATCTAGTTAGTTTGCACGAAATTTCTACTCACATTACCATACCGCCGTCAACTGTAAAAACTTGTCCGGTGATATAATTTGCTGAAGGAGAACAAAGATATTTTGTCATATCTGCGATATCGGAACTATTCCCTAACCGCTTGAGTGGAATAACCTTCATGATAGCTTCTTTTGTTTTTTCATCTAGTTCAGCCGTCATATCGGTCTGAATAAATCCAGGAGCAATCGAATTCACAGTCACAGAACGGGCCGCAAATTCTTTAGCCAAACTTTTTGAAAATCCGATCATGCCAGCTTTTGCTGCAGCATAATTTGCCTGTCCCGCATTTCCAGTTAAACCAATCACTGAAGAAATATTAACAATTCTGCCCCAACGTTTTCTCGTCATCGGTCGCGCCAAATATTTCGTCCAATAGAAACAACTAGACAAATTCGTGTTCATAACATCATGCCAATCATCATCTGACATTCTAAAAAGCAAACCATCTCGAGTAATTCCTGCATTATTTACAAGAATATCAATTGTCTCATATTTTTCTAGTAGCACTTCGCACGCTTCTTTAACAGCTGCGCCATCAGACACATCCACTGCTCTAAAATCAGCCTCTCCGCCGTTCGCAATAATTTCTTCCGAAACACCCTTGCAGTTTGCCTCAGAACGGCTTACGCAAATAACCTTACTCCCAGCCGATGCCAACGCTAAGGCTATCGCCTTTCCAATTCCTCTTCCTGCTCCTGTGACCAATGCCACTTTATCCTTCAACTCTTCACTCATAATAAGTTATCTTTAAATATAACTACAAACACTGGCTTGTACTCATTTGCTCGATTTTTTTTTAAAGTTAAGACATTATTATTAATAACAATTTAATTTCCACAACCGAAAAGTATCCAATGAATACATTTAAAAGTTATAGCCTTACATTTAACAATTTTCTAATCGATCACTTTGGAATGAATGACCAAGTCTCACACATAATCATTCTGGCGCTGAGCGCCTTCGTGATAATATTGATCGCTTACATTTCTAGGTATATCGCCAAAAACTTTTTTCTAAACACCCTCAGGATATTTGTTAAACACAGCAAAACCGAAATTGATGATGTTTTATTAAACAGCAAACTTCCCGAACGCATTGCCCGACTAATCCCTGCCATCGTCATCAATGCCCTCACTCCAATATTCTTTTACAACTCTTCAACCCTTATCGCCCTTATCACAACCGGCGTAAACATATATATCATCATCATCACCCTCTCTATAATAGACGCCATACTAAACTCAGTCGTCCTGTTTTTCCAACGATCAAATATTTCTAAGCGATTCGCAATCAATGGGTTTGTTCAAGCGATCAAGATAATCGTTAATATTTTCGGCTTTATATACATCATTTCAATTTGCTTCAACAAATCTCCCACATTGATTTTTTCCAGTTTAGGGGCATTAACCGCCATCCTAATGTTGATCTTCAAGGACACCATCTTAGGCTTTGTTGCAGGTCTTCAGATTATGTTCAACAACATGATCGCTAAAGGTGATTGGATCGAAATGCCCAAATACGGTGCAGATGGAGATGTAATGGAAATAACTCTCACCACCATAAAAGTTCAAAACTGGGATAAGACCATCACCTTCATCCCTGCCTATGCAATGATATCCGATTCCTTTAAAAACTGGAAAGGAATGTCACTTTCAGGAGGACGACGCATTAAACGCTCTCTTGATATTGATATGCAAACTGTCTCTTTTTTAAGCAACGAACAAATTAAACGATTTAAAGACTTTGCCATTCTCAACACTTACATGAATGAACGCGAAACTGAAATTAACACTTTCAACAAAGAAAACAATATAGACGAAAAAGAACTCCTTAACGGACGAAGGATGACCAATATTGGTTGCTTTAGGGCTTACTGTATAGCCTATCTGAAAAACCACCCCAAAATACACAAAGACATGACATTCCTCATCAGACAATTGGCCCCGACAGATCACGGCTTACCCCTTGAAATATATGTCTTCACAAATGACATTGTTTGGGCGAACTACGAAGCCATTCAAGCTGATATTTTTGATCATCTTCTCTCTGTCATTCATTCTTTTGACTTAAAAGTTTTTCAAAGACCTTCGGGCAATGACTTCCAAAAACTTACTTAAAGAAAAGGTTCGAGCATTACCGCAAAAACCAGGCGTCTATTTTATGAAAGACCGCCTAGGGACTATCATATATGTCGGCAAAGCGAAAAATCTAAAAACTCGTGTTTCTAGTTATTTTCAAGCCTCAAGAAAGTCCCAAGTATCACAACCTAAAATCGCCGCGCTCATCGACTCCATCTACGATTTTTCATTCATTGAAGTCTTATCGGAGCCTGAGGCCTTGCTACTCGAAAGCAAAGCCATCAAAGAAAATAAACCCAAATATAATACCGAATTTGTTGACGACAAACGATTCCTCATGGTTCAAGTCAACATGGCTCAAGAACTCCCTCGCTTTACACTAACAAGACATCGTAAAGATCGAAGATCTCAATACTTTGGCCCCTTCCCGTTTTCCGGTCCTCTTAAAAAGACCCTTGCAGAAATTCGGCGGAAATTCGGCGTATTATTAAACGATGGAAACCCTAAAAAAATCAACGATAACCAGTACGTTCTTTATACTGATGCCAGAAATGAAATCTATGGCCACCCAAACGAAGTAACCGTCGAAGAATACCGAGAACGGGTAATAAAGGCCTGCGAATTCCTCGATGGAAAATCGCGGGAATGGCTTAAAGATCTTGAAGTCGAAATGGAGAAAGCTTCAGAAAATTTACGCTTCGAAAAAGCAGCCGAATTACGCGACATCATCAATGCCCTAAGAAAAACCATTTTAAAAACTCGAAAATTTGAACGCTCCATAAAACCTCAAGATGACCCAAAGGAACTGCTATTAACTTTAAAAAATATTTTAAAACTCCCCGTGCTGCCCAAACACATTGAATGCTTTGACATCTCTCACATTTCCGGGACTTTCGTCGTCGCCTCAATGGTTCAATTCAGAAACGGGAAACCAGACAAAAACCAATACCGCAGATTTAAAATCAAACACACTGCCGGCAATGATGATTACCTCTCAATGGAAGAAGTCGTAGGGCGGCGCTACCGCAGACTTTTCCGAGAGAAGAAAACATTGCCCGATCTTATCGTTATTGATGGAGGACAGGGGCAACTTAGTTCCGCACTAAACGCCTTCGAAAATATCCCCACTGAAATACCCATGATAATCGGGCTCGCTAAGAGGGAGGAAACCATTGTCTTTGCCGATAATAAAATGGACTTAAACCTCTCCATTCGGAACCCGGCCCTTCAATGCCTGCAACAAATCCGAGATGAAGCCCATCGTTTTGCAAATTCATTTAATGCTGATTTACGGTCAAAACGAATCAAGGAATCCATTCTTGACGACTTTAGCGGACTAGGAGACAAAAAGAAAAAAGTTCTACTTTCGCATTTTGGCAGTTTAGCAAAATTAAAAAAAGCCAACGCCTCTGACATTATGAAAATAGATGGTTTTGGAGATAAAACCGCGACCGCTCTCTATAATTTCCTCCACTAAAACAAATCCATTTGCTGAAAATCTGCTTGTTTCTTCGATTGAGAGCAACTATTCGCCAACAGCCAGCGTAGCGTAATTTTTTCCGATTTCTTTAATTCAATTAAAGCCATAAATAAAAGAGCTGAAGCAATTGCATCATAAAGCGCACAATGATATTTCTTTCTCCGACTGGAACAATACCGAGCACCGAGATCTTCCAAGGTCTCACTCAGTTTAAAATAATTAATCAAATCAGACAGCTTGTAACTCTCTAGCCCTGGACATGTATTTAAGAACAACTTATAAGTATCCACCCACGGCCCCCAAGAGAAATAGGAAGGGTCGCCATCAAGAAAATCTGGAGATTTGCGTGGATATGCCCAAACGCGCTTAATGAAATTACTTTCCACGCTCGCATGATGGGCTCCGAATAGACCACTTTCTCGCAATTCAGCAAACTCAATGAATTTCTCTGAAAAAAACTCTGTCTCATCTTTCAAAAATGTATCAGAAATTCCATGTTGCCGAAATTCAATCTCAGGAACGCTACAAATTGGTTTACAAAATCCCGTCTGAGTCTCTTGAATTTTCCCATTTAAAAGAGTTACGTAACCATATTCGATAACACCGGTCCCAACACCTCCTTCAAAATCTAAAAAATGTAACTTTATGTCCCTCCAATCCTTCATCTAAGAGAAAAACCTATCAATGCTCCAATATTTGACAACCATTTAGCCACACGTTTTTGAAAATCATGCTATTATAATCAACGGTTTTTGATCTTGCAGATTTTTCTAAAGAAATGTTGGCTTAGCCAACTTTTTCAAATTCAATTAGTTAAAACGAACGCCATGAATATATCATCTTTCTTTTCAGATACATTTTCAAAAAACAGCCAATGTGAATCTTTCGCACCTGGACGCATTGAATTCATAGGGAATCATACCGACTACAATGGCGGGAATGTTCTAGGCGTTGCGACAACCGAAGGTATCTCAGCGGCAGGAGCTTCTCGAAACGACAATAAAATTTGCTTAATCAGCACCGCTTCCAAGAAAGTCTACGAAACAAACCTCGACTCCATAAAGGCGATTGAAGGCGATGACAATTGGGTTAATTACCCTCTAGGGGTTTTAAAATGTCTTATCGACAAAGGGATGACCGCTACATCTGGTTTTGAAATAGCCTATGATAGCAATCTGCCCGTAGGTGCAGGTTTGAGTAGCAGTGCCGCAATGGAACTCTCTACAGCCTATATTTTAACAAAACTATTCGATTTCCCTTTAGATAAAAAAGCGCTCGCACAGGTATCACGCAAAGCAGAAAATGAATTCGTGGGTGTGCCTTGCGGCATTCTAGACCAAGGCGTATCCGCACACGGAGAAGAAAACCAACTTGTTTTCATCGATTGCGATAAAGAATTTTTCGACATTTATCCTTTTAGCCAACCCGTTAACCTATGGGTTTTCAACACTCACAGTAAACACTCTCTCGTGGACTCACTTTATTCAACTCGCCACACCGAGTGCATGAACGCAGTTAAAATTCTAAAAAAAGACATTCCTAGTCTTAAAAACTTATGCGAACTTAACAAAGCAGACTGGGAAAAGCACCAACACGCCCTCACAGGAGATATTAAAAAGAGAGCAGAACATATTATTTTTGAAAATGAACGCGTGAAAGATGTCCTTAAGCTATTAGGCGAAAAGAATATAGAACTTATCGGAAAAAACCTCCATGCCTCTCATCTTAGTTCGCAAAATTTATTTGAAAACAGCACGGCCGAACTCGATTTCCTAGTAGAAAATCTAATGGCACAACCCAATGTCTTAGGAGCTAGGCTGTCAGGAGGTGGTTTTGGTGGTGCCTCTATGGCGATGACAACGGCTAATTACACAACTGAACAGGCAGAAGAAATACAGAAAAAATACACTGAAAAATTCGGTCACCCCGTTGAATTTTTCATGACAAAACCCGGGAAAGGCGCTAGGTTAACATCTAGCAAATAAACACATAAGAATATCAATATAAACAGGTTATAGCATTAAAAACCCTCTTCCATCAATTTTATTAACCGAACGTCACCCACAATTTTGCAACAATCATATTTTTCCTGCGTTTATGTTAGGTAATGAGCGATTGCACACTAATACCCAACATTACCCTGTTCGACACCAAGGATGAAGCTATCATTATGAATGAAGATGATAACCTGATGCAGGCAATTGCGGATGGTAGTGAATCTGCGGCAACTCAGCTATTCGAAAAATGGAAACTGCCTCTAATTAGTTTTCTTTACCGTTCAACAGGTTCCCGAGAAGATGCAGAAGACTTAGCCGTTAGAACACTCTCAAAAGTCTACAATGCAGCTGATCGTTACTCATCACAACGTAAATTCTCGTCATACATATTCAGTATCGCACGGCGCTTACTGATTTCAGAGCATAGAAAAAAAGCCTGTCGCCCTCTCACAACATTACCGCCGGAAGACTTACATTACTTAAGCCCAATTAATACTGAACGAGAAACTAGCCTAAACGAACTTGAATCAACGCTCATGATGGCACTTGATAAAATTCCAGAAAAATACCGCACCCCACTATTACTTTTGAAACAACAAGACTTAAACTATTCAGAAATAGCTGAAATGCTTGATGTTACAGAAAACACTCTAAGGACACTTCTATTTAGAGGTAGAAAAAAATTAAAAGAAGAAATGGAGAATTTATTATGAAAGAAAAAATAACAGATGAGGATCTCGATCTAATTCTTGGAAAAAAAGTTAGTAATTCGAGCGCAAACTTTGATGCCAAAGTTAAAAAGATCACGATCAAACAACCAACAAATCAATCTAAAATAATTGATTTTCAGAATTGGAAACAAAATCTCGCCCTTATTGCCGCTGTTATTTGCGGTATGATTGGCCTTGCGACTTTCTTTAACGATCAGGGCCCCATTCCAAATGATGACTTCCTAACTTCCTACGTTCATGAACTTGAACTCCAGGATGAATTTATCGAACTAGAAACTACTGCAAATGAGTACGCTTTTGCATTTGAACCAGAAACAACGGAGGCAATTTATGCTTTTATCGAATATAATGAAATTTAAATCTATTTTACTAAGTGGCTTTCTCGCCCTATCGATTGGTGTCACTAATGGATATTGCGAGGATGGAGACTGGGATTCATCCGATGAAGAAGATGAACACAGTCACGATGGACATAAACGCGGTCAACATAAAGGCGGTCCAGGTAAACATAAAGGCGGTCCCGGTCAACAGCGAGGAGGTCCAGGTCAACAACGAGGGGGTTCTGATCAACAGCGAGGGGGCGAAAAAAATGGCGAACATGCCATGCATCGCTTTCTCAACATGTCCCCTGATGAGCTGCAAAAACTTCAAGACATGATCAACAAAGTTAAAAACATGTCTGAAGAGGAAAAGTCAGAAATGAAGGAAAAATAAAAAAAATTTGAAAAACAGTCCCCTGAAGAGAAAGAAAAGATGATGAAGCGTAAGAAAGCAATGCATGGAATGTTTCAAAACATGTCTGAGGAAGAAAAAAAATCATTCAAAGAAGAAATGAAGGATAAGTCTGATGAAGAGCGAAGAGCCATGATGAAAGATAAAGTTAAATCATTTATGGAGCAACGGCGAAGCGAACAATAGATTTTTTTGGTATTAGTAGTATTAGGGGCCGAGGTGTGATTAATCACACCTCGGCTTTTTAGATTGATCCCTTAATACTTCACATTATAAATCCTTTGAATGGCATATGATCAACTCACAGAACAACAGGCCTTCTTAGCCATCAACGGCTTACCTCGAATAGGACCCGTCACTCTACAGCGATTACTTGAGTATTTCGATAACGATGTCCTTCGTATATTCAAGGCTTCGAGATCCGAACTCATGAATGTTCAGGGTATCGGACCTGATACAGCTGATATTATTTTAAAACCTGATGAGCACTTCTCTTTTGAAGAAGAGGAACAAAAAATCCAGGCACACTCAGCCAGATTCATAACAAAATCAGATGAAAACTACCCACCTCTTTTAAAAGAGATCTACGACGCCCCGGTTGGCTTATACTGTAAAGGGAATTTTGATCCACAACAAGTTTGCATCGCTATCGTAGGCAGTCGGCGTTGCACTATTTACGGTATCAACACCGCAAAAAAACTGGCTCAAGGTTTAGCTAAAGCAGGAATATGCGTCGTCAGCGGTCTCGCGAGAGGAATTGATACTGCCGCACACAAAGGCGCCTTAGAAGCCGGCGGGAAAACAATAGGTGTTCTAGGCAACGGTCTCGATATTGTTTACCCCCCAGAGAATATTGATCTATATAAAGAAATGGCAGAAAAAGGAGCCATTCTATCTGAATTCCCATTTGGGTATAAAGCGACCAAGCAGACTTTTCCAATGCGAAACAGAATAGTGGCAGGAATATGTGTCGGCACGATTGTAATAGAATCCAACAACAACGGTGGAAGCATGATCACAGCAAGATTCACTGGTGAATGCAATCGTCAGATTTTCGCTGTCCCTGGTCGAATCGACCAAACATCTAGTGCTGGTTGCCATAAACTCATTAAAGATGGAGCCGTACTCGTAACCGACGTCCAAGATATACTCGATGAGCTGAACTTCGATCCTCCTCAAATGGATCTATTCACCAATAACGAACAACATCTCGAAAAAACAAAATCTGATTTAACTGCAGATGAGCTAGAAATCATAAACCTTTTCAATGGTGGAGAATCGCTACAAATTGATGAAATCTCATCTAAATGCAATAAAACCTCCCATGAAGTATCAACCCTCTTAATGATGCTTGAACTCAAAAAATTAATTGTTAAAAAAATTGATGGGAATTACGAAGCCAACTAAAAAACATCATGACAGAAGATATCGAAAAACTTGAATCACTTTATACTACGTTTTCTAGCGTGTTAATTAATTATGGTTTCCAAATTTTCGGAGCCATTATCACTCTTTGTATCGGGTGGATAATTGCCGGTTATGCCTACAAGGTTATGATTAAGTTCGCGACGGCAAAAAACCTAAACCATACCCTAAGTTCCTTTATAGCAAATATTGTAAAATCTCTCATCATTGGGTTCTGCTTCATTGTAGCGCTTGGGAAATTCGGCGTCACCATTGACCCTCTAATTGCAGCCATCGGCGCTAGTGCATTTGGGTTTACCTTAGCCCTACAAGGGCCTGTTTCGAACTTTGCGGCGGGACTTTGCATCATCATCACAAGACCCTTTCAAATAGGCGACACTATTACCTTTGGATCCCAGCATGGTATAATTAAAGAAATCAAACTTTCCTACACGCTTCTCGCCAATGAAGACGAAGAAGATATCATGATCCCCAACAAGCACATTGTTGGAGAAATTTTAGTTAATTCGAAAGAAAATAAAGTAGTCGAAGGAATGATTGGTATTGCCTACGAAAGTGATCCGGCAATTGCAGTTGAATCATTAAAACAAGTGCTTTCGGAATTTGACGTCATCAGTAAACAGCCTACCCCCCAAATCGGGATTTCAGAATTTGCCGATTTCTCTATACAGATCGCCTATAGATATTGGGTTCCCACAAATGAATACCACAAAATTAGATTTAAAGTTAACCAAAGCGTATTTGACGCATTTAAAGCCAATAAAATAAGAATCCCTTACCCCATTCAACACATACATTTAAAAAAGGATTTAAGCTAAAATCAATATTCCAAATTAGAATTTAAAAAGAAATCGCAAATCTATAAGCGAATATGCTCTTTGCGCTTTCAACATTAGTCTTACTTTGCTCATGCCTGTGCTCTTGGTTAATTAATCCCGTTAACTCTATTTCTACCTGGAAACTGATCAATTTTGCCATCATTGGAACCAGCTTCATCGGAGTATGGAAATACTTCCCCAAGGAGCTTTCCAAAAAAAAGCAAGTCATGCTCATCCTAACTCTCGCTATCGTTGCTCGCGGACTAATGTTAGGAATGCCACCCTCCGACGACATCAACCGATATCTCTGGGAGGGTAAAATTGTCCTTGCAGGCGAAAGCCCCTACAAAGCTCCAGCTATAGACGAACGATACAAGGCCTACCATGATGAGTATTGGAAGAAAATGAATCACAAGGATTGGCTTACAGCCTACCCTCCGTTGACAGAATTAATCTTTGCAGCCATTGCTGCGGTTTCATATACCCCCATCGCGTATAAGCTAGTATTCATCTTATTTGATCTCTTAACACTAGGTATGATCCTTCAATATGCTTATACAAAACCAAATATCCCAATCGGAAATGCCGTGCTATTTGCCCTAAACCCTATCGTTTTATTTGGCATAGCTGGAGAGGCCCATTTTGATTCAATATTTTTATGTTTCACTTTTGCATCCATCTTGCTCATGAACACCAAAAAACAGAGTGCATGGGCATGGTTTTTCCTGGGATTAAGCCTACAGGTCAAAATAGTATCCATACTACTCGTTCCCTTATTTCTACTTAAAGGCGAATGGAAAAAATCATGGGCGATACTCCCCGCACTCATCATTCCAAGTCTATTTTTTGCGAGTTCAATAGAGGGAATGTTCGACGGGCTATTACATTTTGGCGGCAAAACTTCGTTCAACGGCCCGATTTATACTTTCATTGAATTTTTGCTCAAAGACAAAGCTCTCACTTCACTCATTTGCACTGGAGCATTAGCTATCAGCGGGGCATTTATCTATTTAAAGTCAAAGTCACTTTTCAAGGGAGCCTATTTACTCTTCGGGGCTCTGATATTATTTTCCCCTATCGTTCATTATTGGTATATTTATTGGGCAATCCCCTTTGCCGCCATCTACGGGAGTTTAGCTTGGGCGACCTTAAGCCTATGCAGCTGTTTATACTTTCTAGCCTGCATCACCTTTGACAACACAGGAATATGGAGCATTCCAGCATGGGGACTATGGCTCGAATGGACACCTTTTATCATTTTATTAATAATTAAGAATAAACTTAACCTATTGGAACCTAAAAAACTTTTTAATCTATGAGTGATTCTATAATAAAGCATCAAAAAAACATTCGCCAATTTGCGGAAGAACGAGACTGGAAACAGTTCCATTCTCCCAAAAACTTATCCATGGCAATCGCAACTGAAACCGCGGAACTCCAAGAGCATTTCCTCTGGGAAGATAGCCCAGAGTCATGGAAAACATTAAATGATCCAGACAAAAAAACAGCCATATCGGATGAACTGGCAGACATCATGATCTACTGTTTACGATTTGCAGATGTTTGTGACATTGACGTTTCTGAAGCAATCACTAGAAAGATGGGTATAAACAACAATAAATATCCAGTAGAAACTTCAAAAGGTAATTCAAAGAAATACACCGACCTCTAATATAATGGGTATCGTCATTCGCTTAATCATCATTCTTGTTTGCCTATACTTCGTCGTATCGTCATTAAGAAATTTGCTATTAAAAATTACTAAAGGTGGGACTCAACAAAACACATTTGGAGGAAACCCTTCAGCTTCTCAACAAGAACTAGAAAGAAAATTTGGAGATATCTTAGGCTTAAAAGGTAAAATTTCAAAAAAAGACATTAAAAGTGCCTACCGTCAACAAATGGCCCAATATCACCCTGACAAAGTTCAACACATGGCTGGCGACTTTAAATCATTCGCCGAAATTAAATCCCGAGAAATCGGCGAAGCTTACAATTACTTCAAAGACAAATACGGCATAAAGTAAGAACGCTTATTTTATTTTTCGATAAATTTCTTCATCGAACCCAATTGCCAAAACAGTTCCTTCCTTTTCCAAAATTGGACGCTTAATAGCTGAACTATTAGCAATCAATAAAGCCATTTTTTCGGATTTCGATCCAATATCATAGGCTTCTTTTATCTTTCGAAACGTGGGTCCTTTTTTGTTTGCAGGCAATTCTCCGAAAAACAACTCCCATCGTTTAAGCCATTCTATTTGTGGAGATATTTTCTTAAAATCCACAAATTCAAAAGCCACATCAATATTCTTTAAGAAATTCTTAGCTTTACGAACCGTGTCACAATTCGCGATACCATATAATTTATATTCCATGCTTTCCGTTATTAAGTTCCGACTACAATACTAAATAGCATACCGATGTAATCACCACAGCTCCAATTAAATTTAAGACAATCCCAGTTTTCATCATCTGTTGAATAGAAACCTTATGCGTCCCGAATACAATTGCATTAGGTGCTGTTGCTACTGGTAACATAAAAGCACAGCTGGCACTTATTGCAGCCGGCACCATCAATAAAGCAGGGTCCATTTTTACCGCGAGCGCAGCAGCAGCAAGTATTGGCATTAACAAAACGGTAGAAGCGGTGTTTGAAGTAATCTCTGTTAAAAAAGTAACCGCTAAACATATAACAAGGAACAAGAGTATAATGGGCAATCCAGTGACTGACGATAAGGCATCCCCCAGTGATTGACTGATTCCTGTGGAAACAAAAGCCTTCGCAATCGCAATACCCCCTCCAAACAACACAAGTAACCCCCATGGAATTCTTTCAGCCGTTTTCCAATCCAGCAATCGACCACTATAACCATTTTCATCCACCTTTCCATTGGGTATAATAAATAAACACACCACTGCGAGAAGGGCAACGGAAGCATCATTAGCATAAGGCAAATCAAAGAATCCGCTCCAGCCTCCAAATGGAGATTTCCGCGTGATCCACGCCAACGCAGTCATTCCAAAAACAATCAAAACACGTTTTTCCTCTGCTCGCCAAACGCCCATATCGGGCAATGAAACATTGCTGCTCCCTTTTAATTTACGCGTTAACCACCACGCAACCAGAGGAAGAAAAACAACTACCACAGGGACACCTATACACATCCACTCCATAAAGCTCAATTCCACTCCCGTCGCTTCAGTATAAAATTTCATAAACACAATATTCGGAGGCGTCCCAATCGGCGTCCCAATACCTCCAACACTTGCCGAATGGGCAATTCCAAGCAATAGCGGCAATACCATCCGGTTATCTTTTGCTTTTTCCAAAATAGCTAAAGCTATCGGCAGCAACATTAAAGTCGTCGCTGTATTTGAAATCCACATACTTAACAACGCAGAAGCTACCATAAAACCAAAAACCAAACGCCGGTCACTTTTAGCTCCAAACAAATTTATCATAATTAGCGCAACTCTCCGATGTGCCCCACTTCGTTCCATCGACGTCGACAAAATAAAGCCACCGAGTAACAATAAAACTAAAGGACTCCCATAGGACAAAGCCACCTGATCCTTGTCTAATACCCCAAAAAGTGGAAATAGCGATAAGGGCAACAAAGACGTAGCAGGAATTGGAATAGGCTCTGTCGTCCACCAAATAGCGCACACAATTGTCACTCCAACCGCACAACAAGCCTTTATATCCCACCCATTTGACAACATGAAATAGCCAACAATAATTGCTATCACCGGGGCTCCTATCAAAAATATATTTTTACTAAAATTCGTTTTCATAACCGTCTTTACCCAATAGCCAATTGTAGATCTTCGTGTTCAAAAGCTGATGCCATACTATCAATCTCTTGCTTATGGATTCCTATTTTAACAGCAACTTTACGCCATGTGGAAACGGCTTTTCCAACTTCTGTTGCAATCTTAACGGCCTCACTATTTGTTAAACCAAATTCTTTTGCGACAGATAATACAAGTGCTAACGAAGCCGTTCTGTCGTCTAGGTCAATCGCCGTAGAAAGAATCCGAGGTGAAATTTCAACTGGAACAGGATTAATATCATAAGCAGGGGAGAGTCGCCAACCATGTTGATTTTCATATAGAAAAGCATGATTTCGCAAATGATCATCTGTATTAGAAATAAGAATGCTAAACACAATCCTTCGCCACAACTGAGAAATGTCTTCCTTCGGTTTTGCGCCATATTGTCGAATAGCATCTACTATTTCAAGGTAACTATGGTCTTCATTATCCACGGTGTTAAGCATACTCATTGCTGATAAAAACGGGATTCTTTTTTCACCTATACGATCAAAGCGTTTCAACAGTATTACCTTTTTACCGGCGATGGTACATATTCTCCATTCAGTCGTGTTAATTCCAGCTTTCTTCGCTAAAGTAAGCGCTACAGCCTCCCATAAAACGGTTTTAAACTCATCATTTTTGTGTGGAAATTTCGCAATCAGCAAATTGCCCCGATTGTCTTTAACTGAAGCTTTGGGGCGTGCTCCTCCTAAAGATGATCCCGGTGCCAATAGATATTTTAAATCATTACTGCTTTCTTCATCGTTTAATAGCTTTTCTGTCACGTCTAAGAGTCTCGGCAACTCAACTAACGGAGGAATCGGGACACTGTTTTTTCCCGAAAGAAAAACTCCCCCTTCTGCACCCTTAAACCTTAGCGCACCTTGTCTCGATTCATCGTTGACCATTAATAGATAATCAACTTCCGATAACGCATGAGATATTTTACCCTCTGCTTTAGCCTCATTGCTTACCGCACGTCGCATTAATATTCGACCCCATCTGTCAGGAGCAGAATCACCAATTGCACCAAATAATTCTTTCCCTGCTCCTGTATGAAAAACACCTTCAGTTAACTGCAATAAAGGCTCTAATGAAAATTTATTAGGAAAATTCAACCAACTCTTATCATATTCAAAAGAAGCGCTTTGTTTTTGGTTTCGCCAGTGCGACCATAGCCTTCCGACTAAACATGGCTCATCACATTCATAATCTAAATAAACATAAGTTAGACGCTTATTCATTTCCCTTTGTTGGATTTGGTAGAGGGTAAATGTATACGTTTAGGTAGGTGCTCTTCTTCTAAAACGAGTCCTGTTTCATCAAACTTAACGTCAGCTAAATCTGATAATCGATGTGATAGGCCTAAAACATATAAAACATTTGCATAGATTCCTAATGCGACTGATGCATCTCCTTTTTCCACCTTACCAAGCGTGGTTCGACTAATCATAGCTCTTTCTGACATTAGCACCATAGGTATACGTCTCCTACGTCTTGCATCGTAAATATCACTCCCAAGCTTCCTTAAAGCTTTTTTAACAGGAATAGGCAATGGTGAAACGGGTCTCATTTTAATTAATGTTCATTATAACAATCAATAAACCAATTAACGTATGCGTTAATGAACATTACGTCAACCTTAGACTTACTTAATTGAATACATTCCGATCAACCCAAGTATGACCAATGAATTTAAGCCAGAAATATGAGAAGCGATAAAAAGCACTTCATCTACGATTCAGACTTGGCTTCTAGCTGCCCTAAACGCTTCTCGATCTGCATCAATTTATGCAATATCAAAATATGCGTTTTCTTTGCATCTATCCCAACTGGGCTATCGTCAGAATTTATCATCTCTGCAATTTCATCATACGTCTCTTTGTCTATGTCTATCATTTCACTATACTCGCAAAAAATACATTTAAGATCAATGACCGTATTTTACCTCACCAGCATAAATTCGACACCGCCTTGATATTCTCGACATTTTCGACCAAACATGTTCCATCTAACTGAGATTCAGTTACATTATCCTTACTCCATCCATGACTCACTTGCTCCTAACCACCATTTTCATCTCTGCCATCGTCCTTCATTCGATTGGCTTTAGCCAAGTAGCAAGGGAGCAAGGGAGCAAACGAGAGTAATGACATGGGTGCCCCCTTACGCTATAAGTGCTTGCAAGGAGAGATTGAATGAATCATTCGAGGGCATCGGAATGAAAGACGGTCTGACGCACTTGGGTCTCCAGTTTTGGAATCCTACCGAGGACGGGAAACTTAAAATGGTTAAAAGATTTGGTCCAATTGATGAATCGACCGTTTCAGAATTCCGACAGTGGGGCGACGCGAACGAAGTCAAGATTCTGCTGTGCGTTTACAATAGTACCTCTTCTGGCTGGGACTGGAAACTAGCGAAGACAGCTTTCTCCACCCACCAAAAAAAATTCATTGAGGCTCTAGTCAATGAAACCGTTCGACTAAAACTCGATGGGGTTGACATCGATTTTGCAGGGAAAGGAAAACTCAACGAAGATAAAGAGGCTTTTGTCCAGTTCATCAAAGAATTGTCAAAAGCTCTTCGAGCAGAGAACAAAGAACTGACGGTTGATAGCTTCGCCTACAAATGGAATGCTCCAAATCAAACTTGGTGGCAGGATCTTCTCCCACACATCGATGGGCTACACGTGATGGGCTATTCCGAAACCGGAAAAGGGGCTTCCAATTGGAGATCTTATAAATTCATTAAAATTGCCGCAGGCAAACACTCATCTAAATTGCTCATTGGGATCCCCGGCAATGCCTACGAATGGCAAGGCAATTCAGAGAAGGAGCATCTTCAGTGGATACTCGAAGAAAGCTCTATTGGACTAGCAATTTGGGATGCACAACTGAAAGAAACTAAATGGAGAGATCATTCCGTCTGGCAAATAATAGCAAGAATCAACGAAGGCATTAAATAAACGGGAGAAAACGAGGAGGAGGAATTCCTTAACCAATTACAAACCTTAAAAAATCCATTGGTCCCTTATCATATAAAAAGAAACAATCTTCAGATAATAAAAACCTCATTACCAAAAATTTAAAAACGTAATGACGCCTATATCCTAAATTTTAAATAAACAAACCACTACCCCTATAAATCAAATATCATCGATAGACAGTTCCCTTAATACATTAAAAACCTCAACAGTCATTGCATTAAAATTCTCCTTAGGAAAATATTCTAAATCCATAGAGATCATTCCCAGCGCTGCGACTTAGTAGCAGGCAACATCTGACACATCACACCCTAACAATGTGCAATGGATTTCTATTTCGCTTCTCAATACATCCCTTTGCTTTCCTGCAGATATAGCGAATCGAAAGAGGTCATAAAAAGGATTACCATTAGTGCGAGATCCTGCCCAATCAATAACAAAGAATCCATACTTAGCATTAGGCAAGAAGCTACGTCCTAAAGGTAGAAGTATATTATCCACCCACAAATCACCATGCTCTAAAACCGAATAAGGAGTAAATCGGTTATTTCCCATACGACTCTCAGCCTTACGAGCTATTACACGAACCTCATCAGGAAGCTCATCATCTCTAGCAATTGAGTTGAACGTTTGCACATAATTAGAGCAATCATCAACTTGAACCTTAGTTAAACTCACAACATCCCGTAACCAGAAAAAGACCTCAGGAACAATTTTTCTTTTCTGAAAATATCTTTTAATTCTTGTTGTAGAAAATGTTTCCTTAAGTGGCCATATGGCATAGCTTAAGCCGTTTACCTCTCCACAAGCGATAGGGTCAATAATGACAGATCCTGCATTTGCCAATATTGATTGAGCTATCGTCGCTCGCTCAATGCTTCGAGAAATTAAATTTGGAGAATTCGGATTAGAACAAATCAACACGGCGAATAAATTTCCGTCTCCACCATGAACAAAATACTTTGCAGTATCATCAGCGACACCCTCCTTGTCTTGATTCAGCATCGGTCGAATATCACCCATGGCCAAATGGGTATGATTTTCCCAAATGGACTCTTTTATCATTAACGGAGTAATCGACTCTAAGCAATCGCCCTTAGTTATCATAACACGATTTCCCTACAGACATTCTTTAATCTTTCTAATTAAAACTGAAGGACTGAAAGGCTTAAATTGAATATCCGCCACCTTCAACTCTTCAATATTACTATGAACATCTGGATTTGCATGACTCGTGATAAAGATCACAGGCACATCTTTCCATTTATCCATTTCCCGTAGTTGGCGAAGAAGATCTATACCTAAAACATCTGGGAGTTTTTGATCTAAGACAATCAAATCAAATGAAGCTTTTTCCAAATTACCTAAAAGCTCATTGTCAGAATTTGAAGTAATCACCCGCTATCCCTTCTTTCTTAAAATGAAACTCAAGCAATCGAATCATGACAATATCATCATCAACCACAGCAACTTTCAAGGGTCTACTATTTATAAAATTCTCATCATCCATCAAATCCTCCTTTATTTAGATTCTTACCGTTTCGAAAAAACATCATACTAACATCGTCTTGATCCCTAGGTGAAAAAGGTATTTTTTTAAGTAAATCAACCCAGAAACCTTTCGGATCCTTATACAATGATTGCTCAACAAAAGAAGCGAATCGCTCCCAACCAAAAATATCATTTCCTTGCTTCCACTCATAACACCCATCCGAAACGAACAATACCCCTTCATCTTCTGCCAATAATTGCCGATCAACGGTATATTCATAATCAGCATCAATTCGCAAAGGAGGCCCAGAAGGCAATAGTTGCATTCTTATACCATTAGGTTTCAAAATTAAACAAGGGCAATGGCCAGCACTAATGTATTCTAGCGTTTTACCCGTGGTGTGACTAAAAGCGCGGGGAGAATAAATTCTAAAAGCAGTGATTTTTAACTGTACCTTTAACCTGCCATCTGCTTGGGATGGCGAAAGACGAACGACTTAAATGCTTCATACTAAACTTATTACTTGGCGGCATTAATTGAAGCAGGGTTGTAAAAGTTATTGCTAACCCCTTGCCTCAATTCATGCAAGGAAGCTATGTCTCCATTAATTTGGTTTCAGGGATTAACAAAAACAAATTCGTTGATCATTTACCGCTGCATCGTTAAGAAAAGATGTTTCATCGTTATGCGCAATGACTATTTCGAACAGTTTCTTTGACTGTCGGAATGGAGAGTGGTGCTACACTCAAGGAAGTGACGCCACAATCAATAAGCTTGGAAGTTGCAATTGACCGTCTGGCCAATTCTCCACAAACCGAAAGTGGCATATTGGGGACATCTTCATGGACCATACGGATTAGACGAAAAATTATTTCGTGGGCATCATCGAAATAAGAATCAACAGACGGATTCTCTCGATCAGCGGCAAATGAGTACTGTGTGAGATCATTTGTTCCAAAGCTTAGGAAAGATGTATGCTTTGAGATTTCAGCTGCAGCAAGGGCCGCAGCTGGCGTTTCGATCATTGCTCCGAGTTTAGGAATGCTTGATTGTTTGTTTCTAAAAGTTGCACCTTTTAGGGCTTCCTCTACTGCTATCATGTCGCTCGACAGCGTAACCATGGGCACTAAAATATGCACATCAAAATCTATTGAAAGCTGAAGCAATGCGTCTAACTGTGTTGCTAGGAGATCAGGATATTGAAGAAGGAAGCGGATTCCTCTTTGTCCCAAAGAAGGATTGCTTTCCTTTGGCATGTCAATAAATGGAAGTTGCTTGTCCGCTCCAATATCAAGTAGTCGAACATAGACGGGTAAACCTTTGGCTGGCCGTAAGGTTGTCTGCATTTCTTTAAGCAACTCGGCGACGCTTGGAGGATGTTGCCTACTTAAGTAAATCTGTTCGAGCCGATAAAGCCCAATTCCATCAGCACCGCTTGCAATGGCTATTCGTGTATCTTCTACGTCGCCTACGTTGGCAAGAACGGGTATTTTTAGTCCACCTTTTGTAATAGCTGACTTGTGTGCGAGGGAGCGGGCTTTTTTATTGACCTGCATCTTCTGTTCGGTTTTTTCCAGGAAAGTATCACGTTGCGACTTAGTTGGGTTTATTATCGATTGAGCCCCATCGGCATCGACTATCGCATAAGAATTTTCAGATACAGTCTCTAGTAGACCTGGAATACAGGATACGCATGGTAGCCCGATTTCGTTCGCGAATAGTGTAGCATGAGAACCCTTAGACCCAACTTCAAGTAAAGCCGCTGTAGCCATGTTCCGTGCAAGGAATACCGTATCTGAAGGTAAGAGACGATTAGCCACAAGAACACTTCCTTTAGGCATTTTTTCCAGAGCATGACCGTGAACACCAGCTAGTGCCGAGACGATTCGTCGAGTTAAGTCCCGCATATCATCACCTTTCTGCTTAGACACCTCCGCATCTATGGATTGGAATCGACGTTCCCATCTTCGAAACACCGTCCTTACAGCACTCCCTGCACTTACTAATTCACGTTCAATTTCTTGCTCTACCTCTATTCTTAAACTGGCATCTTTCACCATGGCAAGGTGTGCATGGAATACACCTGAGAGTTCAGCATCTATTTCAGTCTCTACTCGGTCTGCTAGGTTCCTTAAGTCTTTTGATATCCTTGAAAGAGCAAGCTCTAAACGTTCCAGTTCCTGTCCAGTGTGTGCATCGTCAATATCGTAAAACTCGTCTAAGCGGTTCATTATGTCCCGGTAAACAAAGATATTCCCTTCACCTAAACCAGGAGAGAGCGTTATTCCGGAAATCATAGTTGTTTTATTCTTAGGCATAGGTCATTTCTCTTTGGTTTTAATACCCTGATTTCTGCTGTTTGGTATGAATGGGGGTATATATTAATCAATCGATTATTACTTCTATCAAATAGGCACAGCCTATAGAAGTATTGATCTTATTGCAGCCAATAGTGGGGTCAAGAAGGGCTAAACTCATATTGATTAATTTCAATTGAATATTAGGCTAAGTCATAAGTCAATTGGCTTTATAATATTCCCTGCTAAAGCGAACCAACTCAATATTTCCGAGATTATGCATCAACTTATGCAATACCAGGCATGTGTTTTCTTTGCATCTATCCCAACTGGGCTATCATCAGAATTAATCATCTCCGCTATTGGAGCATACGTTTCTTTATCTATACTAGCAAAAAAAATGGCCCAGCTGCAAGCCTGTGCTTTCTAAAACAAAAGAGGCACAGTTCAAGGAATGCGTTAACTTCGTCAGTATGATAAATTTTCCTTATAATTAAATACGATCATTTTTTCCTGCGTCATCTCATGCATGGTATGCGGTATACCTCCCGTTCCTAAACCTGAAGACTTACGTCCCGCAAAAGGCATCCAGTCAACCCGAAATGCGGTATGATCATTTATCATAACTGCAGATGCGTTAATCTTTTTTGCAGCGTTAATAGCACGATCAATATCTTGCGTAAACACAGAAGCCTGAAAAGCAACAGCTAAGCTATTGGCCCATCCAATCGCTTCACTCGTTTCATCATATGACTTAACCGTGACAACAGGACCAAATATTTCCTGAGTTGAAACTTTGGAATTCAATGAAGGCTCTGCAATAAGAGTCGGAATAAGGCAGCTCTCCGAAATACAATCACCGCCAAGAACAATTTTAGCTCCTTCTTTTTTTGCTTCGGCTACCCATGATGCAACACGGTCAACCTCTCTTGGCAATATAAGTGGACCGACTTCCGTATCCCGTTTTTTGGGATCGCCTAGACGCAATGCCTCAATTTTTTCCGCTAATGAATCAATTAATTTATCCACAATATTTTTGTGAGCAAAAATACGCTGTACTGAAACACATACCTGACCCGCATGGTAAAATCCACCCTTTACTAATAATGGCGTAATCCGATCAATATCTGCATCTTCTTCAACTATGGCTGGTGCAGCACCTCCATGTTCCAGTGCACAACGCACACCAGGAGCAAGTTTTGAACGCAACATCCAGCCCACTTTTGCTGATCCAATAAATGAGAAAAAAGCCAAGCGTGAATCGATTACAAGCTTTTCGGCCAATTCATTGCCGACGATTGCTACCTGGCACCAGCCTTTAGGCAATCCAGCTTCATGTAGTAATTTTACAAAATTGACACATGATAGTGGAGTTGTGCCAGCGGGCTTAACAATCACTGGGCAACCTGTCGCTACCGCTGGAATCACTTGATGGATGATGAGATTCAATGGGTGATTGAAGGCGCTAACGGCCAGAACGACTCCGATAGGTTCACGCGTAGTGAAGGCCATTCGATTATCTGAACTCGGGGTTAACCCCATCGGGACTTCTTGGCCACCGGAATGGTTAAGAGTTTCTATCGCATTTTCAATACCTTGCACAGCACGATCAACTTCCACTTCTGCATCAATCAAAGGCTTCCCTCCTTCGCTTGCAATTGTCATCGCAAAGCTATCGCGAGCGGAAGCTAATAATTTCGCAGTTATATTAAGTATTTTAGTTCGCTCATATATCGGAAGCGATTTTTTTTGCGATAATTGATGGGCAACAGATAACATTGATTCGATTTCTGTTTCTGAGTTGTACTCAAGTTCAGCAATTTTTAATAAATCATACGGAGATTTTACTATTAATGTATCTTTCATATTATGGAATATTTAGAGAATGCATGTTTTTGCGTTAAGTTCATCAATTAATACTTTTTCATTTTCACTATAGTCAACAGGCAATTCAATGAGGTGAACGCCTTTAGCATTTAGGCAATCTTTCAATATAGTTAAGAAATCATCTGTCTTTTCTATGCGATATCCTTTTACTCCAAATGATTCCGCATATTTGACAAAGTCTGGATTGCCATAATCCAATCCAAATTCTGGAAATCCCATGTCTGCCTGCTTCCATTTAATCATACCATAGGCGTTGTCTCTAAGCACTACGACTACAAGGTCCTGATTAAGCCTTACTGCTGTTTCCAATTCTTGCGAGTTCATCATGAAGCCACCATCGCCAGAGACGGATAATACTTTACGTTCTGGATGCACTATTTTAGCCCCAATTGCGGATGGCAGTCCCGCTCCCATAGTAGCCAATGCATTATCTAACAGTAAAGTATTTGATTGATGCACGGGATAATTCCTAGCAAACCAAACTTTATAGATACCGTTGTCTAGTGTAACAATACCGTCAGAAGGCATTGCTTTACGAATATCAGAAACAATCCGCTGAGGAATAAGAGGGAATCGTGGATCATCGGACTTTTCCATTATATGCTCTTTGATTGATGTAACAACACGTTCGTAATAATCAAAGTCCCAATCAGGATTAGGCGTTATTTCCTCAGTAAGATGAGTAATACTAGTCGCAATATCTCCAACCACTTCTATTTGAGGAAAGTAAACATCATCTACTTGAGCTGAAAGGAAATTAATATGAATAACTTCTTTACCGCCAGGTTCCATGAAAAACGGCGGTTTTTCGATAACGTCATGTCCTACATTGATAATAAGATCGGCTCGATTTATAGCACAATGCAGATAATCTTCATCCGATAAGGCTGCTGTTCCCAAAAAGCGCGGATGCCTTTCATCAACAACCCCCATTCCCAATTGTGTGTCAAAGAAATAGATCCCTGTTTTTTCGATAAAATCCTTCAAAGCATGGCAAGTGCGGTTGCGATTAGCTGCAGCACCAATTAGCAGCAATGGTTTTTTTGCCTTTTTGATGCGCTCCGCTGCTTTCTTCACTATGATTTCATCAGCAATAGGAATCCTATTGGAACTGGGAACAAATAAAGTATGATCTATTTCTTCACGGGCTATATCCTCTGGCAGCTCAAAATAAACCGCACCTGGCCTTTCTTCACGAGCAAGACGAAATGACTCACGAACAAGAGTTGGTATATTATTTCCATTTACTACTTGGCGAGACATTTTCGTCAATGGCCGCATCATTTCAACTACATCTACAATTTGAAAACGACCCTGTTTACTTTGCTTAATTGGCTTTTGACCACTAATCATAAGCATAGGCATAGCCCCTAATTGAGCATAAGCAGCAGCCGTCACAAAGTTAGTCGCACCTGGCCCCAAAGTTGAAAGGCAGACTCCAACTTTCCCCGTAAGGCGACCAAGCGTAGCAGCTATAAAGCCTGCTGCTTGCTCATGACGGGTCAATATAAGTTTAATTTTAGATGACCGCAAAGAGTTAAGGAAATCTAGGTTTTCCTCTCCTGGTATACCGAAAATATATTCAACTCCTTCGTTTTCTAGTGCTTGTACAAGTAAATCTGATGCTTTCATGTATAATTTGATTTGAGGTTAATGTTTATTGATTTAGGGCGGAAACATACGCAAAATAAAAGGCGAGCTCTCCCTTAATAATTTCACATGAAGTTTAAGCTATCATTAATATTGTTCCCTATCATCCCAGTATGCAATTACTTCTTTAGGCTAATTAATCAAGGGAGAACTCTATCATCCAATATAGATATATCGAAATTAATAATGATACTCATACAAAAACTATCGGTTTAGAATTAAGCGGAATTAGCACTCTAGGTGAAGGCGTTAATCAAGAAAAGAAAAAGGCCTATCAAAGAAAATTGCAGGAAATCAAGTATCTGACTAAATTAAAATTAATAAAACATCGACGTCTCCCAGCGTTACACTTGGAAATCTGATTGGAAAAGCACCTCCAATTAAGGGTATTGCGGTATTCCTATATCTTATAACTTCCTGAATAATAAGCACTATATAAAATTGGCGGAGAGAGGGGGGTTGATTCGCTGTGCTCAGGACCTTCATCCCGAACCTAAAGGGTTCGCCCTTCTTCGCTCACTGCATTCGCTTCGTCAAACCCCGAGGGGTTCTCATCTCCCCTATCTTTCCTTATTTAATTTCGACTACGTCAAACTTAAATGGCGGAGAGAGGGGGATTCGAACCCCCGGACCGGATTTCTCCAGTCACCAGTTTAGCAAACTAGCGCATTAGACCACTCTGCCACCTCTCCGAGTCTAATAAATTCAAATATATGAATTTAGGCGGTTATGAAAGGAAATTTAGGTATAAATGGCAAGTTAGAAAATGAGATATACTTAAATCCTTAAACAGCTGTAATTTAAGTGCAGTTGCAATCAGAGTTTTACCGCAGATCAAGCAACCAAACTTCACTCCTCTCCGATTTTACCAACCGGAATAATTTAATGGTTAATTCCTAGAACCAAGAATTCTTAATAAAGATAGAAATAAATTTATAATATCCAAGAATAACTCAACTGAGACATCGACTGCATTATCAACGGTTCTAGGTACGTCTTGTGCCTTTCTCCAATCATGGGCAATTTTAAGTGAAAAAATGGCTGCTCCTAAATAAGCCATCCAAATAGGGGCGATTCCCATAAACATACAAACGATATGGCCAATCACTAGTCCAATTAAGGCCACGAACAAAACCCCGCCGATACTTCTTGCAAACACAGGGAACACCGTCCCGATCATCATCATTGTTACTGTTGTTCCAGCCGTTAATAGAATCGCTTGATACACAAGTTGCGGATGAAAACTTGCAACGAATGGCCCAATCATCACGCCCATAGGCACAACAATGAAATTAAAACCAAGAAATGAAATAGCAGGATTGTCGCTTTTTGTCGCCATCGTAATACCAACGAACACGCAGACAAAATAGATAATTATTCCCATAATCCCAAAGTCCACATTAGCAAAAGTTTTTGCCAAAATCGCAGATAATCCAAAGCCCCATGTTAGACAGGCTCCGATCACAAGGTTAAAGGTGTTCGCTGAAATCTCCCCTTTCGAGACACTTCCCGTTTGCTTAAATACATTCGTTGTAACTTTCATAATTAAGAAATATAAGAATAGTTATAATTATCGCAAGCGTTAGTTGTTCATGAAAGCACGCTTAAAACAACTTTCACATTACTACTTTTTTAATCTAGATCCAAAAACCGATCCCTTATTTCAATCGGTGGAATCAAACACTTCTTCTTCGAACTGAATCTACTGCGGTTTCGTGCAATTATATCATACTGCCCATTTTTTATACAACTCGGCAGCCAGTTTAATAATTTTGCGATAAACGACCACCCTTCCAAACACATACCCACTCGGAAAGCGGCATCACCCTTTACAAAGACGCGATCTCCATCAAGTAAGTAAAAAGTATCAAGATCAGAATTAAAAACACCTCTGGCTTTCAATAACTTCTGTCCTTTACACGACTGAATTGTTGCAAATGTAAATATTGCATTGGGATCCCTCTTCCAAATAAACGTGACCGATGAATTACAAAAACCACATTCACCATCGTAAAGTACCGTTTTCATTATTCCAAAGAACTAAAAGAAGTGAGAAACCCTAAATATTTCATCGGCTGTTGAGTGGATTTAAGAATCTTTCGTCATTTGCACACAAGCAAGATTACCTATGGCACTACATTACGGAAACAAAAAATAGGCATTCAGCAGAAAGGGCGAGCCAAAAGTAAAACAACCTAACCTGTCACATCATCGTCAAAAGAACTTCCATAACCGCAAGCACGACCCCACACCATTAACAATTTACTGTTAAATTTAAAATCAGAAACCCTATTCACTTTATCCATTATTGCTTGCCTATGCCGTTGAACTGATTTCGGAACAAGTCCTATCAATTTCGCGATTCGCTCATTCCCCATACCTAAGGCAAAGAACTCCATTAGCTCATGCTCCCGTCTTGTTAACGTGACCTCCACTGAAGTCAGCTCATCCAAATATTCCTGAATTCCAGCCCTAACGCCTGCATCTTCTATATTTTTCTTAATCTTCATATTCATAATACTCCTCCTATTTTCAATTTTAATACTATAAGCCTAATTTGGCTTTAATCTGATTCATAAACATTCTATTTCCCAATGATTGAATGACATCACCTTCAGGACTAATCTCCTCCACTGTAGCCAATGGATGGCTATGTGGAACATGAGCTCTCAACAAACGAACATCAGCTGCCGATTCCGTATAGTGCCAAATAGTCTTTGCGCCCGAATACTCTCTCTCACACTGTTCCTTTATTTCACGCATAAGCTTCCCATTGCCAATCGAACATTCAAATTCTATATCGTAACCAGTATAATCACTTACCATAAGTTTAACATGCATCTTTTTACCCCATAGTCAAATTTACATGAAAAATACCTAAAAATAAACAATTCAGATCATCATAACCAATTGCAAAAGAATAATATAAGCTAAAAATGGCAGCAGTCCATAAGCGTGAATTTATCCCGCAAAATGGGTCTTTTAATCCCGATTTAACAATTACTTTTTCCCAAAAGTATCCTATTTTTACCCTGTTTCTATCCGAAAAGAACAACTACTACCTGCCGCGCAATCAAATACTGAACATTCAAGGCATTCTATAATTCAAGCTTGAGAAACATTTTTCATTCTGAAACGATAAGCCTTGATTCATTCAGCCGAACTAATATTAAACACATTTTTTAATATCTAACAAAGACAATCTTATGCCAGCATACCGATCAGACACGACAACTAAGGGAAGAAACATGGCGGGCGCACGCGCTCTTTGGAGAGCAACTGGCGTCAAAGAAGAAGACTTTGGGAAACCCATTATTGCCATTGCCAATTCCTTCACCCAATTCGTTCCCGGCCACGTTCACTTAAAAGACCTAGGCCAAATGGTTGCGAAAGAAATCGGGAAAGCAGGTGGCATTGGCCGAGAGTTCCACACTATTGCAGTAGATGATGGTATCGCAATGGGACACAGCGGAATGCTTTACAGCCTACCCTCTCGCGAACTGATCGCTGACTCTGTTGAGTATATGGCGAATGCACATTGCGCGGATGCGCTTATCTGTATTTCAAATTGCGACAAAATTACGCCAGGCATGTTAATGGCATCCTTGCGATTAAACATACCAACTGTGTTTATTTCAGGTGGCCCGATGGAATCAGGAAAAGCTATTATTGGGGGTGTAGAACAAAAGCTTGATTTAGTTAACGCCATGATGGCAGGAGCCGATCCAACAGTCAGCGACGAGGATAGCTTAGCTATGGAGCGAAGTGCTTGCCCTACGTGTGGTTCATGTTCGGGCATGTTCACCGCAAATTCAATGAACTGCTTGAACGAGGCCCTTGGCTTAAGCTTACCTGGCAATGGCTCACTTCTAGCAACACACGCAGACAGAAAAGAACTATTCCTTGAAGCAGCGAGAACAATAGTCGATATAACAAAACGATACTATCAGCAAGATGACGAATCCGTCCTACCGCGATCCGTTGCAAATTTCGATGCCTTTCAAAATGCGATGACCTTGGATGTGGCTATGGGTGGGTCCACAAATACCGTCCTTCATTTGCTCGCAGCGGCTCAATCAGCAGAAGTAGATTTCAATATGAGCCATATTGATGAAATTTCACGCCGAGTTCCAAATCTATGTAAAGTAGCACCCTCAACTGAACTCTATCATATGGAAGACGTTCATCGTGCAGGGGGTGTAATGGGAATCCTTTCAGAACTAAACAAGGCGGGCTTAATCAATAAAAATTGCTCAACCGTTCATTGTAACACAATCGAAGAGTCTATCAATAAATGGGATATCCTAAACAAAGAAAACACAGAGGCTCGCGAACTATATATGGCGGCTCCCGGGAATGTCGCAACCGTAGAAGCCTTCTCCCAAAACAAACAATGGGATTCGCTTGATGAGGACCGTGAAGGGGGTTGTATTCGCAGTAAAGACCATGCCTACAGCCAAGATGGTGGACTTGCTGTTTTAACGGGTAACATTGCACCCGACGGCTGCATTGTTAAAACCGCTGGTGTGGACGAATCTATTTTAAAATTCAAGGGAACCGCTCGTATATTCGAAAGCCAGGACGATGCATGCGAGGGTATTCTTGGTGATAAAATCGCTCCAGGAGATGTCGTTCTTATTCGCTATGAAGGCCCAAAAGGTGGCCCTGGAATGCAAGAAATGCTTTACCCCACTACGTATCTTAAGTCCAAGAAACTAGGCAAACTTTGCGCACTAGTAACAGATGGGAGATTCTCCGGCGGAACATCCGGTTTATCAATTGGTCATGTTTCTCCCGAAGCTGGCTGCGGTGGCCCGATTGCTTTAGTCGAAGATGGAGACATTATCGCCATTGATATTCCAAACAGAAGTATCGATGTTGAAATCAGCGATAAGGCTCTTGCTGACAGACAAAAAGCAATGGAGTCTAAAGGCGACAAAGCTTGGCAACCTATTGATCGGGATCGCGTCGTTACTCCTGCACTGAGAGCCTATGCTAAACTCACAACGAGTGCAGATAAAGGTGCGGTCAGAGATCTATCTCAATTATAGTTTAAAGTCGCACAGGCCCCCCAATCGCTACTCCGTCGTCCTAACGATTGGCAGTTTGACAAAGAAAGTCGCGCCTTGGTTCTCTACACTCTCGAAACCAATTTCACCCTGGTATTCTTCAACGATTTTTTTCGCGATATACAGGCCAAGTCCACTAGATATTTCTCCACTCGTTCCCGAACGGCCTGCTTTGGAATTTTTATGAAATAAATACTTCTGAAGATCTTCCGGAATACCCACCCCTCGATCCTTAATAGATAAAGTGATAAACTCCTCATCCACCAAATGAGTTATATTAACTTCACTATCGTTTTTAGAAAACTTAATAGCATTTCCAACAAGATTTTCAAGCACTCGACTAAAACGAACTTCCTCTACCCGAACCGTCACTTTCTGAGTGAAATCAGTAGAATATACCTTAATATTTTTCTCAACCGCAGCATACTGTTGAGACACGACCACTTCGTTTAACAGGCTCTCTAAATCCACAGAATCAAAAGCCGCTAAATCATCTTTACTCCGCTCCTTTTCCTCTACCATTAAGTCATTAACCATCGCCAATGCCTTATCAGTGGCCTCTTGAATATAACCACTTAGCTTAGGAATCGCATCATAGGACTCTTGCCTGACTCGTTTATCAAGAAGTTGTCCAATAGACCTTATGGTCCCAATAGGACTTCGTATATCATGAATAACAATTGCCAGTTCATCGTTTTTTGTGCGTAAAGCTTCATCTAGCTGATCTGTCCGATCCGCGACCTTCCGCTCCAAACTATTATTCAATAAAAGATAATCATTTTTCGTTTTAGCCACCTGATTAATAAGACTGATCAATTCATTAAAAGACTCTCCCAAAATATAAATAATAGAGATAATGAACATAGAAGAAGCACCAACGATAACCCCCCAGAACTTGCCCGAGAATATATACCCCTCCCCTACAAGTAAGGGTTCAATCATCCTATTCGAATACAATAAACCAAAAGAAACACTGATGAAAATACAAAGAAAAGAAACAATGACCGCTTCTTTTCTTTGTAAAAAAGCTAATGCATAAACAGGTATAACAACTAAACCAATTGGCGCTGCTCCATACAGTCCCCACCGATAAAAACCCGCAATAAGAAGCAATATCCAAAATCCTATTAAAAAATAAGCTTTAACCGTATAGACGATTTTTTTTCTAAACAAAGTAATAGAGATAAAAAATAAAAACAGAAATGACTGAAAGGTATGAACGGGAGTCCAACCTGTAATTACTGAGCGGTTAACTACGAGTAAATAAACAGGGGCGATGGTTATCATCAAAGTAAACAGCAATCTATCCAATAATTTCTCTTTAAACTCCGAATAGTGAATTCGAGAAGAATCTGAAACAAAGGGAAGTGAAGGCTTAAAAAACATAATGGGAATTGGCTGAAAAAACTATTCGAAACTAATTTTGATCATTGTCAAACAGAGACGGTTCTTTTGTTCACTAAATATTTGACCCAAATAATTACTCTGCGATTTTAGCCACTTTCTTTTTGGCAAATTTCCTATGAATAAAACTCGATATCCCGGAGACCACACCTAAAGCCAGCATGCCTGTTAAAAGCAACTTCCCGTCACCTTGAAAAACAGCGTCTCCTAATACCACATAAACGCAACCAACAATGATAAGGGGTGGCATCGAAATGAAAAAATACGGCTTAAAGGGAATACCTAAAAGTCCTAGAAAGTAATTCTGTATAGCCAGTGGAACCGTTGTTCTTAGAAAAAGAATGACACCGACATACCCACCATCTTTCATATCGGGCAACTCGATCGGCGTTCCCTTCAACATATATTCTATTAATTTACGACAAGGGGATTTTGCCAGCCAATAAGTCCAAGTAATGTTTAACGCCAACGCAACACTCACAATCAAACACGGCTTAAAATAATTTTCCCCATCTCCGAAAACAGGACCACTGAGCAGAAACATAGGACTTACGGGTACAAAAAGACCAGGGAGAACCACCAACGCTATAAACAAAATCCAAGAATGATCTCTCAAATAATCTTTACTATCCATTGCGTATTGCTTCGTTTCACCTAAATGATCGAGAACAAAACCCTTTAAGTCAAAAAAAGATAACTCGAAATACCAGCACGCTACCCCAAGGCCGATCACACCTAATACCCCTAAAGCAATTAACTTGAAAAATATTCCTCGGAGTTTATCCGATGATTTAATTTCCGCCCAATTCATCCTTTGGGACAACAAGCTCTTCTGCAAGGATGTCTAAAAACGGCACTTCAGTCTCTTTCTTAAAATAACTATTATACACCGGAATTGCCAACAATGCACAAATACTCAAGATTACGATCAAAATAATTAAGCCAACGAGTGCTTCTCCTGCTTTACCAAACTTCGGCTGCCTATTTTTTCTTAACATTTTCACTTTAAAAAATTACCACGAAGTAAAATAGAACCAAAGGAAAAATAATGCCAAGAGCCACTAGTCTAAAAAGCAATTTTTTCGCCTTTTCGCCTTTTTCCTTTTCTTCGGGTGTTATTTCAACGGGTTGATCCACTAGCTTTTTTGTTTACTTGAAAATATTCAATACTTTCGAATAATGAACGTTTTACACATTATAACAAGTTTAGAATCAATATGTTTAGTCAAATCACAATAATTGCTCCAGGACTTCTAGGGGCATCGCTGGCTAAAGTAATAAAAGCGAAACAGCTCGCTAAAAACGTGGTCATCTGGGCGAGAAGACCAGAAACAAGAGCTGCTTGCCTAAAGGAAGACTGGTGCGACGCCGTCTTCGAAACCCCTGAAGAAGCGGTTAAAAAAGCAGACTTCATCATTCTTTGCCCACCCGTTTCAGTCATCCACCCCTTACTAGAAGCGATCATTCCTCATGTTGAAAAAGGAACCATTCTCACTGATGTTGGAAGCACTAAACAAGCAATTTGTAATTCAGCAAAGAAAGTAGCAAACGACCGATTTGAATTTATTGGATCGCACCCAATGGCTGGTTCCGACAAATCAGGAATGGAATTCGCCGATGAAAAACTTTTTGAAAAAGGTACCTGCTTTGTCACACCACAAGACAATTCACAAGAAGCCATTGATACTGTCTCCAAGT
>CAWUTK010000032.1:0-24375 GCA_963924785.1 uncultured Opitutales bacterium | reverse complement strand
AACTTTCTTCGCCCCCAAAGACATAAAACGTACTATAATCCAGAAGCATCTCAGCACGTGTACCAAAATCTGTCTCATCATAACTAAGCCCCAAGCCTTCTTCTTCATAAATAGCATTTTTCAATTGCTTCTCATAAATGTTTAACTTTTCACCGATCCACTTGAAACCAGTGAGCGTATTAATCGACTTAATTCCTTGTCCTTTAGCAATCGCTTCAAATATTGGCGATGTTACAAACGTTTTAATCATCGCAGCATTCTTATGGCCTTCCTCAGGCAAAATACCTAAATCCTTCATGGTATTAATACGATACTCTGCCAACATTGCCCCTGTCTGATTACCGCTAAAGATCACCATTTCGCCCTCAACATTTCTAGCTGCAATACCTAAGCGATCGCAATCTGGGTCTGTTGCTAAAACTAAATCAGCATTGACTTCTTTTGCTTTAGCTAAAGCCATCGCAAGCGCTTCTGGATTTTCAGGATTTGGAGATTTCACAGATGGAAAATCACCATCCTGCTTTGCCTGCTCTTCAACTTCTACTACATCCACCCCAAATGCTTCCATTATAGGCATTGACGATATACCCCCTGTTCCATGAATAGGAGTAAAAACAACTTTAGGTGAATACTCTACAATCAAATCAGGTTGCAAGACTGTTTCACTAGCAACCGACAAGTAAGCATCATCTATAGATTCTGGCAATACGGTGACTGCATCTACATTCTTGCCTAAAAAGGGAATCACTTCTGAAAGTTCAATTTTAGAAGATGCTTCAACAACTGCTTCCGCATGCGGAGAAACCAACTGCCCTCCATCTTCAAAATACGCCTTAAAACCATTGTCATGCGGAGGATTATGACTAGCAGTGATAACCACACCTGCATGTGCTTTCAAATAACGAACACTGAAACTCAACTGGGGTGTCGAACGAGGTCCATCGAAAATAAAAGCATTCCCTCCAAGCTTGGTCCAAGTTGAAGCGGCTAGTTCACAAAAATGCCTTGAGAAATGGCGAACATCATGAGCGATAACCAAACGAGGTGTTTCAAAACGATCCTCTGCCTCATCCAAATATTGCTTCGTATATTTATACAAAGCCATTGTGGCTTTAATTAAATTAAAGTCATTTAAGAAATTACTACCTACCGCAGGAAATTCGGGACAGCCTTTCCCTGATCCGGCTTCACTATCAGTAACTAATTTCCCTATGGTTCTACCTCTCAATCCACCCGTACCGAAAGTGAGTTCCTTGAAAAAACGATCATTCAACTCATTCCACTCTTTTTTTTCTACAAGTTGACGAATGCTTTCATTCGCCCATGCCGGCAAAATATCATCTTTCAACCAGGCACATAAATGCTCTACAGTGCTCTCAAGAAGATCGTTATCTTCACCTGCCTTTTTAATCAAATCTTTCATTCTCTTATTCTCTATTATGTTATGGTTTAATGTATAAATCGTTATCCAATGAAGGTTGTTCGCTCAAGCTAGCCCACTTCTCAGCGAACTCAATTTCAGTTGTTGCAAACAAAGGGCTGATTTCGATCTTAGAAACTGGAATATCATCTGCATCAGTTTCAATCTGAGCTCCTGCTGCACGAATCCATCGAGCAAACTGCTTCTGCTGATCCTCTTTACAAGAAATAACAGAATCTACGCCTTCCGGGTTTTTCACAGGACTGAACTCACTGCTTCGATCGGTTTCTATAATCACTGGCTTACTCGCTAATGGTAATGCGTCAAAAACAAACATCTCCATTTTATAGCCATTTTCCGAATCCGGTTTTACTGTCTTGCCTAAAGCATCTACAGCGGAAATTTTTTTATAAGCCTTATGGAAAGGAAGCTTATATTTCCCAGCAGTATCAGAACCAACTCGATCAATAAAATTCGGCGATAGAATATGAATAGCGATGCTACCTGAGCGGAAATACAATTCACCCGCATCATCTTTCTTTTCAGTTAAAGCATCTGGTAAATCACTGTATTCAACAACTAAAAAAGTATCACCTTGTTTGCAGAAATTTCCGACCTTCTCTTTCGCGTAGGCCTTAGGGACCATCTTGCTTGACATATCCGATTGCTCTAAAAGGTGAAAGCCAACAAATTCTGGATCAATACAATGCACCAATGGATTATCGACTTGAAAATAACTCAATGCCTCCACACCGGCATCCTGCATTATCTTTACCGAACCACTTCGAACTAAAGCTCTCAATGCGCCCCCATGACCATCTGGACTCATTGCGATACGATGTTTTGATTCCAACATGATTTTGCCTTCTGGGGTCAACGCAGGCATGAGTCCTTGAGAGAAAAAATGGACTTCTGCTTCATTCAAACCAAAGTAATCATTCTTTTCAAAAAATTCAACGGTTTGAGAATGATTTAAATAACTCGTCATTATAAACCAATGCAAAGAACAATCATAACGCTTTATCGCATAAAGTATTTTTTCCGCAAAAACTTGAAATAACGGCTTACTGTTTATTGGTGTAACAGGAAATGTTCCCTTTGGTCCATTATAGCCCAATCGAGTTCCCTGACCACCCGCTACAGTAAAGGCAGCTACTTTATTTTTTCGCAATGCCTCTTCCCCGCAAGCTTTAGCTTTCTTCCAAAGCCCTACATCTCCTCCATTTTCTGGCAGTGCACTATATGGTGCCGCTTGTAAACTATCAAAATCAACACCAATGTCGGAAGCTCCACTGAGCAACTCCTTCGACAATGAAGCAATCTCGGTTAAATCAATCGTTTCCGCCTGTGTGATCAATGCTGATTTTTCATCAGCGGATAAATTTTCATAAAACTCAAACACCTGCCCTTGGCCAGCGTCATTAAATTTTGCAATTAACTCGTTTTCACTCATTTCAATTTTAGAATTAAGATTCCTTTTCAAACATTAAATCATCCATCACACTCGACTGATAGTCCCTCATAAGCGCTAAGATTTCTCTACTCCTACGAGAAGTTAAAGCTTTTTCCGCTAAAAGCTTTACGTCAGCTGTTTTAATACGACTAATCAAACACTTCAATTCCGGTATCATGCTCGGGGCACCACTGAATTCAGTACAACCCAATCCCATCAACAATGGAACGTAAACAGGATCGCTAGCGATCTCCCCACAAATACTAACAGGAATATTCTTCTCTTTACCTGTTTTTAAAACCAATGACATTATACGAACAACACCTGGGTGGCATGGCTCATAAAGATCAGCAATTTTATTGTTAACCCGATCCACAGCCAATGTATACTGCGTTAAATCATTTGTTCCGATACTGAAAAAATCGCATTCCTCTGCAAGAATATTACTGATCATCGCCGCAGAAGGTGTCTCGATCATGCAACCAACTTTAATATTTTCATCGAAAGCGAGTCCCTCAGCTTTCAGTTCATTCTTGGCCTCATTTAAATGTGCATTCGCTTGAACTAATTCACGAAAACCACAAATCATGGGATATAGGATTTTTAAATTCCTTGTTTCACTACTAGCTCTTAGTATTGCTCGCAATTGATCCTTAAACACCTGCGTGTGTTTTAAACAAAACCTAATCGCACGAAATCCCATAAATGGATTTTCTTCTTTTTTCCCCCCAAGCCCTTTATCCAGCATTTTGTCTCCTCCGAGATCAAGTGTTCGAATAACCGCAGTTTGAGGAGCCATAGCTAAGGCTAATTTTTTATACTCTTGATATTGCTCTTCCTCTGAAGGAAATGAGTTACTGCGCAAAAACATGATTTCCGTACGGAACAATCCAACACCATCTGCCCCATTTACTTTAACCGTCTCAACATCTTCTGCATTATCAATATTCGCCATTAAAACGATTTTTTCATGATCAATTGTTTCCGGTTTGGTTTGAGCAAATTCGCTAAAGACTTTATGCAACTTCTCTAGTTTCTGCTTAAACTTTCCATAGCGATGCAGAGTGCTTTCCTTAGGATTAATATAAACCAATCCCTCGTAACCATCAATCAATAGATTGTCTTCTGGTTTGATCTTGCTAATTAAATTTTCAATACCAACCACCGCTGGAACCTGCAATGCCCTAGCCAAAATAACAGAGTGACTGGTTCTTCCGCCAAATTCAGTAATAATTCCGAGCACATTATCTTTTTCCAAACCTGCTGTGTCCGATGGATTCAAATCATCCGTAATAATGAATCGAGGCGTTTCAAAATTCAACTGACCTTTATTATCAAGGCCCAGCAGATTTTTTAAAATACGCTTAGTTACATCAAAAATATCCGAAGAGCGTTCCTTGAAATATTCATCATCCAACTGCTCAAAAAATGCTATATACCGCTGAGACACATTATTAAAACAATGCTCAACATTTCGTTTCGTGACCTCAATTTCTTTAATGGTCTCTTCAATCAACGCCTGATCTTCAATAACCAATAAATGAGAATCAAAAATCTGCGCTTCACTCTCGCCCAACTTCTCGGCAACCTCATTGCGAATCTCTGATATTTGCATCCGCGTTTTTAATAATGCATCTTCAAATCTCGCCTCTTCCTCCTTAAACTGGACTTCACAGATTTCATACACCGGAATTTCTGGTTCCGAATGCAAATAGACAAAGGCAGGACCAACCGCAACACCCGTAGATGCAGGTATACCTTTTAACTCAATTTCTTCACTAATATGGGATGACATAATAATAGCGCCAATTCTTCACATTTGTTAGTACTGTACAAGGAAAAAATGAAACCTGATTCCTACAAGGCTATTTACAATCTATGATAAATTACAATATAACCGTTTCTTGCAAACGGAACCCTTCTCCGCAAAAAGACTTAATCGCTTCATCAATTCTCCCAAGATCATGCTCCCGGTCACCATACAAAGCAAAGCAACAACTGCCACTTCCCGTCATCCCGCAATTCAGATCAAATTCTTCTTTCAAAAACTCCAGTAAAACCGGTAAGGCAAGGTGTTTACGAAAAGCCAAGATCTCCATATTATTACTCAATAGTTCAGACAAAGGCCTGGATGATTCACACCATTTCAACCAATGCTTATTCGATTCAGCCTTAGAAATATAAACACCAGGATTATCCCTCATTTGATCATAGGCCCAGGCGGTATTGATACTAAAAGGAGGGATAATTAGCAATAAACGTTGGTTTCGAATCCTATCCAGCAGTACTTTCGGTAACCTTTCCAATTCATCTCCTCTTCCAGACATCAATTGGGCTCTTTTGTCTAAAAACAAAGGGCAATCCGATCCTAATGAAGCACTCAAATCAGCCAATTCCTTTTCTTCCAACAGCCCGCCATATAGTTGATTTAGACCTAGTAATGTAGTGGTTGCATTACTACTTCCACCTCCAAGACCAGCTCCCATCGGAATCCGTTTTTCTAGTTCAATCCTTAACCCGTCATCCGTCCCAGTTACTTTTTGGAAACAACGAACAGCCTTCATAATCAAATTATCATCACTTAATGAAAGGTTTGAATCGTTACAGGTTAATTTAATCGATGAAGAAGTTGAGTCTAAATCCTTAATGATCACCAAATCATCCCCAAAATCTAGCGGTGCAACCAAAGAAAACAACTCATGAAAGCCATCATTGCGTTGACCGCAAATATGTAAAAATAAATTTATTTTCGCTGGGCTAAATAAGCTAATTGTATCCATATTTTTCTCAATGCCTATTGTTTCGAATCGTTCTTAATTCGACGTTCATACTGCTTTTCCTCTTCTTGCATATAGATTTTAACCAATCGCTGTTTCTCTCCCTTAACCACAAAATCGTAAATAGTACGATGTTTTGTTATTTGAAAAGCAACAACTATCGCGATTGCTGCAGGCAAACTATAATACAATCCAAAGACCTCCAAAGTAATAACTCCTGCGGCTTGAGGAATATTCATGGTGCTCGCCAGCATCCCCGCAAAACCTGCGGCAACAAATGCGTAATAAGTCGATGACCCAACCTCCACTCCTACCATCACTGACAGCGATGCGCCTAGCAACATTCCAATAATCGTTGCAGGTCCTAAGAAACCTGCACTCATACCAGAACCAACCGTGATGCAATTACAAATGCCTTTTGTTAACGCTATAACAAGTAAAAACAAAAAGATCGGAATGGGGCCTTTTTGATCCGTAATCAACGTTAAGTCTCCAGAAAGTAGTGTTTTAATCAACCCTTGGCTCGTTCCTAAGATTTCTGGATGAACAGAGAGTGCTAATGCTGCTGACAAAAATGAACAGATAGTGACTTTCCGAAAGAATTTCCCTTCATTTCGTTTTAAAACCTGCGTTGTTTTAATATAAAACCATGTGAAAAGTGCCCCACTAAACCCCGTCGAAAAAGCGAGTATGACAACATAAAACATACATGAAATGTCCATAAACACATGAGGCGCTTCGAATGTATAAAATCCATCCCACCCCAAAAGATTACAAAAATACATCGATGTGGCACTCGCCAATATTGCAGGGAACAGATCGCTATAATCCATATGATCGCGCTTAATTATTTCTACCGCCAATATACCTCCTCCAATCGGTGCATGAAACACCGCACTCACAGTTGCCGCTAATCCACAAATTGAAGCGGTCCGAATATCTCCTTCATTAAATCCAATTTTTAACTTAGCTAACCCTTCCTGTATCAGAGAAAGCAACCCAGATGAAACGCGGCCTAGTGGTCCAATAATGCCTCCATTTCCCTGTGTAGCTAAAGTAGCCACAGCTGATAAAAATTTAAAAACAGTTACCGAAAACGAAAACCTTCCTCCTTCTTCGTTAACTGCTCCGATATAACAAGGGATCCCCTCGCCTGCGGCTTCCGGTTGTAAATAATAAAAAACGCCGCCTGTGACAACAGCTCCAATGACGGGTAGGAGAACAATCGGGACTGGAGACAGGCTTAATGTATCATGAATTCGCTCTAAGAAAAATATAAAAAGGTGAACAATAGAGCTTCCAATAATCCCTGCAAAAATAGCAATAACAAGCCATTTTATTAAAAAAAGTAACGATTCAATCTGGACCTTATTGCGAAACATTTATTTCGATAACTCAAAACAAGAAGTGTTCCTCAATTCACTCAAATGATTCATGCATTCTTTTTCTGCTACTCTCATCTTCTTTCGATCATCCTCTTTGAGATCATCAAAGCCCGTTAAATGCAAACACCCATGAACAAGATACAACGTTAACTCTTCCGAAAAAGTCGTCCCATGCGCCTTAGATGCCTTAATCGCATGATCAATCGAAACACATATTTCACCGGCGAAGTTCATATCTTGATCGCCTTCAAAGGTAATCACATCTGTCGGAGTCTCATCACTAAGAAAATCCTGATGAACTTGTGCAATTTTATCGTCGCTTAAAAACGCAACAGACAATTCTCCTCCAAGTAAACGAATTAAAGGGAATTCATATAAACATTGAAGTAAGTCCATGACGGCTTCTTCTTTAAAATTAAGAGAAGAATAACAATTATTAAGCTGTACTTGTAGCTTTTCCATGCTCAACTCTATTTTCCTTAGATTCTCCATTTGAGGGTTTTCCCTCTGGATACTCAATTCGAGAATGCAGCATATTTAAAAGGGTAAATGTAAAACTTTTCTTAATCTGAGATATTTCCTTAATCGTCATATGACATTCATTCAACTGCTGATCCTTAATTCGTGACTCAAAAATATGGTCTAACAATTCCTCGATATTTCGCTTATTCACTTTCTTCAAGCTGCGACTCGCAGCCTCAATAGAATCGGCAAAATGAATAATAGCACTTTCCTTAAAACGGGGTCGAGGCCCGTCATAGCGATAAGTAGCTTCATCAACATCCTTAACCGTTGGTGCATTCGGCATTGTATAACCTCCTGCTGCATTTTGCTTTTTCAAAGCTTCATAATAAAAATATTGAATCAAAGACGTTCCATGGTGCTGGCGAATAACATCTGTGATAATTCTTGGCAAATTATGCTTCCGAGCCAGCTCAACTCCTTCTTTAACATGCGCTTTAATAACCAATGCACTCATAGATGGATTACGCTCTAAATGAGGATTAATTCCATCAACCTGATTCTCCATAAAATAATTAGGTTTAACCAATTTTCCGACATCATGATAAAGGCTACAAACACGACAGACCAAAGGGTTCGCTCCCATTTCCAACGCAGCATTTTCCGACAAATTAGCTACCATTAAACTATGATGATAAGTTCCAGGAGCCTCTAATTGTAAACGCCTTAACAATGGATGATTATAATCCGAAAGCTCCAACAAGGTTATATCTGTGGTTCGATTAAACACGCTTTCAAATATCGGCAACATCCCAATAACTCCAATACCACTCAAGCCTCCTACTAATATCGCTGCTACAAAATGCTGTGAGATATAAATATATTCAATTTTATTAATCATTCCCAGTAATATTGCGAAGCAGGCCATACTTAGCCCTGAGAAGAAATTTGCCCGAACCACACTCGTTCGAAAGTGAACATTCCGACAAATATAAATACCAATCAAAGACGAAAGGAACGCTATCAGAAGCATGTCCATTCCGCCCCCTTGCATAACTGCATAAAAAGCACCGATCATAAAGGCAACTAATGCCGCTGCTGCGGAACCGATCATAATTTCAATTATTAATGGAGCCAAGGCTATCGGTGCAATGTAAGGTAATATCGAAACAAGTTCGGGTTGATTCTTCCAAATACCCGTATGACCCAACTCGAAAATTAAACGAAAGAAAACTAGGTTCAAAATTATTGCCAATCCAATGATACCCAGCAAACGATTGTTCTTCACTACCTCAGGTATAGCGGCATGTGAATAAATCAGCGCAATAATAACAATTGCTAGAACAAGAAGCATCTTTTCAAAAAACTCTGGATTAAACAATGATGTTTCACGCTTCCTCTGCTTAAGCTCTTTAAAATAATAAGTCGATTTTTCATACTCAAGATCGGTCACTTCTTTTCCACCTTCAATAATCATCGTGCCTTTTTTAACAGCTACAATAACAGGGACGACTTTAGACAAAACTTCTTCTTCCTTCGCCTGGTTGGCTTCATTATCATAAACTAAGTTGGGTGATAAACCTTGGCGAAAAATTCGGTACAATGAATTCAGGACCTCATTCGGTGCATCAATCGCTCGCAAATTCACATTCAATCGTCTCATTGCATAAACATAAGAAAGGACCTTAACCGTCTCAGCCGATCCAACATTTTCCTTTAAGCGATAAAGTGAAACTTTATTCGACAAATTTAGGTCATCCATATTTTCAGTGCCAACAACTCCAACAGAGTAAATTTCCCAAAGAACCATTAGTGCTTCACGAAATATACGCTCACGGGCAACTGAATCCATTTTTTCGTAAATTAAACGTATTAATCGAACCTCTTCATGAATATTATCATGCGAAGCCAAACTATCTGTTAACTGTGTAACTGCCTCATTTTTACCATCATCGGCTAATTCTCGCCAACCCTCATCAAGCTTATTAAAATTCGTCAATAACCCAACAATTGAAGCCTCAAACTTTTCATAATCCTCTAAATTAATTTTGTAAATAGGGATAATTCGTCGCTTCTGAATCTCAATCAATGCATTCGTCTTAATCTCACTCTTATACTCAAAATCAATACGAGCCGTTACATTTTTACGGGCTTCTTTTCCTGGCAATATTTGTAAAACTGAAGCCGACTGTTGAACCGAACATAAAAAGAAAACTAACAGGCAAAATAACAGAATAAGTCCAAAATAAACAAATTTACTCGAGTCGATAAAGGAACTTAGAGGTGACGGCTCTCCCGCACGTCGCTTCTGGCGACTTTCTCCCACTCCTTCCTTCACTGATTTATTTGGTAAGATAGCCATTTCGCTATTCCTTTAATGCACTATATGCCTTAATGATCCGCATCACTAAGGGATGTCGAACAACATCACCTTCATTAAAGTAAAACACATCAACTCCCTTTATATCATTCAGGACTTCAGACGCTTGCTTCAATCCAGATAACTTTGATTTGGGTAAATCTATTTGGGTAATATCGCCCGTCACTACCATTTGAGCTCCTTCTCCCAAACGTGTCAGAAACATAATCATCTGTTCTGGTGTCGTATTTTGCGCCTCATCCAAAATGACAAATGCATTGGAAAGGGTTCGCCCTCTCATGTATGCTAAAGGTGCAATTTCAATTTGTCCCTTTTCAATCAATTTCTGAACCCCTTCACGCCCGAGCATATCTTCCATTGCATCGTAAAGTGGACGCAAGTAAGGTAAAATTTTCTCCTCTAGATCTCCCGGTAAAAAGCCTAATGTTTCACCGGCTTCGACTGCAGGTCGAGTTAACATTAATCGCTCCACATCGCCTTCTAGCAAGGCTTTTAAGCCTAGTGCAATCGCCAAATACGTTTTTCCCGTTCCGGCAGGCCCAACACCAAAAACCACATCGTTTTTAAGAATACTTTCCAAGTATCGCTTCTGATTAATATTTTTAGGAACAATGCTTTTGTTCTTTATCTTAACTACGATCTTGTTTTCAAAAAGCGCTAACACTTCATTAGTCTTACCATCTACAACAGCATTCAACATTTTCAAAAAATCAGCGTCTTTGATAGCTAAACCTTGGGTCCTACCTTTTCCCAGTAGTTCAAACAAAGATTCGACCTTGTCCAAAGCGGGCTCGTCGCCTTCAATTTCAATCCAATTATCTCGAGTAACGATATCGACGACTAATCGCTTTTCTACAACTCGAAGGTTTTCCTCGTTACCGCAATACAGCTGATGCAAAAGGCGAGGTTTCTCAAAATGAAGCGTTCTTGTTGCCATAATTAACTTTAGAAATTCCAATACAATGGCCATTACGCCATTTCACGACTGGGTCTTCTAAAACAATCGGATAACTTAATCCGAAAGATATTCCTTTAGGTTTGTATTTAAATTTTGAATAAATGCCATAATTGCAACTTCATTAGTAAATGAAAAGATAGCATAATACTCGGATATTCTTACGGCAATGGCAATGCTAATCTATTGCCATGCTTAGAGTTAGTGGATTTTACCTAAAATATTTTTCTTAGGAAAATAACAATTATAACTTATCAACTCTAAAGACAGAACCAGTCTAAATGGAAACTGCTAATCTCTATAGACTATTCGCTGGCACTGATCGCAATGAGTTAACGCATCATATTTACTAGCAGTATCATACACCTCATTTGAGACCTTCAAATTGCACCCCGTACAAACTTGGCCTTTCAACGGTATAACAAAAGGAAAACGCTTAATTTGTTTTTTTATCTGCAAATAGCTTCTCTGAAAACGCTCCGAAACCTTAGCTAAAGCCGACTCATACCTCTCTACAGCACCAGACAGTGACTTCTCTAATTCCGACTGTTTGTTTTTTAAGATTTCTATAAACTTCTCTGCCTCAGAAACTTTTGTCTTCGATTTCCCTTCTTCACTAGAGAATTCTAATTTCGCTCCATCAATTTCAACCAGTAAGGTGAGCGCTTCTTCTTCAATTTCTTCCGTTTTCTCACGCAACAAATCCATTTCAACATCCAACGCTTTATATTCTTCGTTTTTCTTTACCTCTAATTGCTGATTTTGCTTCTTAACGATTTGATCTTCAATGGATTTTACATCTCCCTCCAATTGCTTAGACTTCGCCTCCATTTCCATCAATTTCTGTCGCTTACTTTGTAAATCAGCCTTCTCAGCCTCAATTCCTTTTTGGCAAGCAGTCACCTCTAATGGATTTTTCTTAATCTGATCATCAATTTCCGTGCGCTGAATATCTCGATCTTGTAGAACGAGTAAATCTTTAAAACTTTCATTCATATTCTAATAAAATTGGGGGATTTAATTTAGGAAGACATCAATTGCGACCTTCCACAAACTACATACTCCCATTACGTAATGCCACACTATAATTGTAATCGTAAGTAAAAAAGAATTTGAACATACTGCGCAAGCACCCTAATGTCGCAATATAAGTTAAATAAAACTATGATTAATGTTTTAAAAATACTAGGAATTCTAGAAGCCAATTTCGTTATTAAAACTCAAGAAAAAGAGTCTTTAACACTAGCTTTCACGCGTTTTCTCAATTTTTATAATCGCAAAGCTCGCTTTGTAATTAAGTCTGTCTCAGAAGAAGAAGACGGGGAAGATACTCCCATCGGTCGCGTTCTGATCGAACAAGTTTCAAAAGACGAAGAGCCATTTGTTTGCAAGTGCCTCCTAACCAACAATCAAGGAAAGTCTACAGCGTGCGTGTTCGCCTCAAGCGATAAAGATAATATTGAGGAAGAATCTATTAAAATACACCAACTTTTTGACACTCTAGCAGAATCAACCTACGAAAAAGCCAGGGGCACGAGAGGTAGACATAAAGGCCAAAGCGTATAGCTAAAATCCACCCAGACATCTAGTCGATGAGAATCGGCTCAGTATTATTTTAAACATCATTCCCCTTTTCATTCCGCTTATTGATATAATGCTCCTTGAGCATTAAAAGTTCATGATAAAGCTAAACATCATTTGCATCGGTAGAACCAAAGAACCTCACTTTCTATCATTAACAGAAGATTATATAAAAAGGCTAAAACGCTATACTTCTATTGAGATAACAGAAATAAAAGACTCGAATCCTTTGTCTGAAGCAAAAAAAATCAGAAAATGCCTAGAATCAAGAAAAGGCTACACGGTTGCACTCGGTGAAGAAGGCAAGCTTCTCAATTCAAGACAGTTTGCTAAAAAAATCGAATCTATCCCTCAATCTCTTAACTTCATCATTGGGGGACCGGATGGACTCGACTCAGCTTTTAAGTCTGAAGCCAACGAAATACTATCACTTTCCCCCATGACGTTCCCCCATGAAATGGCTCTTCTTTTTTTATCAGAACAACTCTACCGAGCCTTCTCCATATTGAACCATTCGAAATATCACCGAGATTAATTCACCTCCATTTTCCTTATTGCAATACTAATACAAATATTATTTCTTGATTAACATATTTATGCAAAAGACTTTATCATTACTCTCTCTCCTTTTTATCGCGACTACCTCCCTAGTCTTTTCAAAACAAAAAACCCTTCCATTAGCAGATGTAAAAATTGGGGATGAGGGACATTGGAAAACTGTTATTAAGGGCACAGAACTAGAATCTTTCCCAATGAAAGTTTTAGGTGTTTCGGAAAATTTCGTAGGCCCACAGCGCCACGTCATTATATGCGAAGCCTTAGACAAAGCAAATATACTCAGTGGTCCTGTTTCGGGGATGAGTGGAAGCCCAGTCTATATCAACGGAAAATTAATTGGGGCTTATGCCTACGGATATTTATGGCCAAAGCAACAATCCATATTTGGTGTCACACCCATAGACCAAATGTTCGAAGTATTAGAACAACTACCAGCAAAAGAAAGGAGACCTTCCTCCAAACAACTTTCCACTGGAAAAATCGGCAAAGAGCAGAAAGATTTCTCACTGGTTTTCGACGGTGTATCATACCCTATTTCAGGCAGCATGGTGCCAACGACCCTCAGCACCTCTGGCCTATCATCGTCCCAAAGCACGTTTGCGGTTTCAGGATTTTCAAATAAAACACTCGCTGCCTTTGGAGGTGAAATGAAAATGCGCGGCTTCAATTTTTCCCCAATGGCAGGCTCAGGTTCTCATAGAAAAACAGTTACAAAAAAGTCTAATCAAAAATACAAATTAGACGCAGGCTACCCAGTGGCTGGCGTCCTACTTGGTGGCGATTTTTCAATGGCAGGAACAGGTACGATCACTTGGCGCGACGGAAACAAACTGCTTGCATTTGGACACCCTTTCTTTGGGTCAGGCCCGGTTGAAATTCCAATGGCTGGAGGGGAAACAATCACGATTGTTCGAAACCTACAAAGTTCTTTCAAAATGTCGAAATTTGGCCCTATCGTAGGATCCATCTACCAAGACAGACTCACCGCAATCGCTGGCGAAATCGGCCGTGTTGCACCAACCACTCATTTACAATTTAATATTAAAGCACCCAACGGTGTCTCGAAAACCTACCAAGGTGATCTTTTTGAACACAAAGACTACTCTCCTTGGATTTCAGCAATGGCACTTGTTGAATCGCTATTTTCCAGTATGGAAAATGAAGATGAACAAACGTTATACTTAACCCGTAAATTCAAAGTAAAAGGTCACGACGTTATAGAAACCAGTACGGTTGGAGGAGATCGCCAAGGGATAATGAATCAAGTTTACGATTTCATGTTCCTATATCACAGCGTTCTAAATAATCCATTTGAATTCCCTAGAGTCGAATATGTCGATTTTGATTTACGCTTAGAAAATGAAATTCGTGTCAGCAACGTCCTTGCCATTAACATGAATAGTAAGACAGTCAAAGCCGGTGGAACAACTGATTTCACCTTAACGCTAGAAAACCACCTAAAAGAAAAAACAGAACTGCCTCTCAGCATACCATTTCCAGAAACACTCAAAGGTGAGGACGTTCAAATCATAATTGCCGATGCGGGCACAATGGATACTCTAGATAAAGGGTCCAATCGTTATGACTTGAAAAATCTCAAAGATATATTGCAACAAGCTACCAATAAACGGAGTGCTAAAAACATCTATGTTAAAGTCACTCGAAAATCTCCCGGTCTTCGGATTCAAGGCGAAACACTTAATAGCCTCCCCCCATCGCTCATAAGCCTCTATTCCTCACCGAGAAATATTCAAGCCTACCATGAAATTGATCACGAAACTATTTGGGAAGCAATCATCCCAGTAGAAGGTGAATTTCGGGGGAGCATAACTCTTTTAGCTTACGTTGAATAAACTAACCCACAACTTTACTATTTTAAAATTAACAGTTATGAAAATGAAATTAGCGTATTTAAATATTCTTCTAACCGCCTGCTTGCTAAATACAACTTTCGGCATAAAAACCCACCTCTTTGTAAATAAAGGCTACGACCTCTTTGCCCAAGGCGAACTCGAGAACGTATCACTAAATAATTATGGTGTATTAAAAAAAGCGCCAAGCCTAACAGAAATTTCAACAATTGAATCTCCCATCGTATGGAAAGTAGTCCACAAACCAACAGGAGGATTCTATATTGGAACAGGTAACACCGGTATTATTTACGACCTATCAATAGAAGGCGAAACGACGAAAATTTTTGATCCGGAAGAAATTTTATCAAGAGCCTTAGCTATTGATAAAGAAGGGAACCTTTTTGTCGGGACATCCCCAAATGGTCGCGTCTATAAAATAAAACAAGGCGGAAGACCTGAAATCTATTTCGACCCTGCGGAAACATACATCTGGGACATTCAATTCGATTCTACTGGAAACATGTTCGTCGCAACGGGTGGCAAAGGGAAGATCTATAAACTCACTGCGGAATACCAGAAAAATGAAGATGCCATCCTTTGGTTTGAATCAACGCAAACCCATTTAAATACATTAGCTTTCGGGCCGAACGATGAACTGTATGCGGGAAGTGGCCCCAATGGGTATCTCTATAAAATCCCTGAACAAAACAAGGGAGAAGTTCTATACAATAGCGGTAGCAAAGAAATTTCTCATATCTTCCCAAAAGAAGACGGTTCGGTCTTTTTTGCTACTTTTTCGAGTAAGAAATCCAAAAAAAGCGCTCCCCATACTTCTGACTCAAAAGACTCTAACAGTTCAACAGCACCTGCTGTAAAAAAGAATGAAACATATGGCAAAATTTTCAAAATGGAACCAAATGGGTTTGTCCGATTATTTTGGCGTCTTCCAAATACTTCCATCTTCTCGCTAACCCCTTTCGAGGATTCATGGCTTGTTGGATCCGGCGACAACGGGAAAATATATAAAGTTAAAGATACCAACGATTGGGAACTTTTTCAACAAACTGCTACAGGTGGACAAGTAACCTCTCTTCAAAATGTCAAAACCGCCGATAAAAATGATTTATTCGTTATTACCAGCAATCCTTCTCGCGTTTATAAATTAAACCCAGCAGAAGAAAACACTAGCTCCTATCAATCATCCGTAGTCGATGCGAAACAAATTGCAAACTGGGGTAGCCTTCAAGTTTTCAATGAAAACAATCAAGATGATGTGGCTATATCCTTAATGACACGAACCGGTAATGTTGAAAAACATGATGCCACTTGGAGCGAATGGGTTGCTGTTGAAAATCAAAAAATTAAAAGCGGGAAAGGTCGCTACCTCCAGTATAAAATAGAATTCAAAGCAAACAGTCCTGCAATAAGAAGCCTAAATGCATACTACCATTTAAATAATATTGCTCCAGACATTAAACGAATAAACGTAGTCCCGCTAGGTTTTGGCTTAATTAAAGGAATGCCTCAAAAAATAAATATGGGGATTGATAAACTCCAAGACAAAGGTGATCCCATGAGACACTTGGATCCAAAACCAGGAGCGGATAAACTTATGCTAGAAAGCACACGTAATACATTCACCGCGGCATGGAAAGCAGAAGACCCAAATAAAGATGATCTACTATTCAAAGTCATGATCAAAAAATTAACATCCGATAAATGGATAACACTTGCAGACAAACATGATGCTGTTATTTTTAGTTCATCGACTCGTGGCCTTGACGACGGATACTATCAAATTAAAGTCACCGCAACCGACTCATTAGATAATCCAGCTCACCTTGCACTAGAATCATCTAGAGAAAGTGAACCGTTCCTCGTAGACACTTCATCCCCAACGATCACAATTGATAATGTAGAAACTAATACGACTAACCGCACATCCAGAGTCCAGTTTTCAATCATTGATACCGCTTCAAATATCCTCGTCTCCGCATACAAACTTAATGGAAAGGATGCGCTAAGAGCTTTTCCTGATGACAACCTTTTCGATTCTAAAGATGAATCATTTACTCTTAATCTCACTAATTTACCCAGTGGCGAGCAGAGCTTACTAATTGAAGCACAGGATACTTCAGGGAACAGAACTATTCATCAAATGACCTTTTAAATAGGTCCATCAGGGAACTTAATCCTTCTCTGAAACATTAGATAACAAATCAATAAAACGCCTTTTTGCAGGGGACAAAGAACGGCCCTTTCGATGAATTATAAACAAAGGTCTAGTTATCTCTTGATCCTTTATCCCAATTTTCACCAACTGGCCTTGGCTGACTTCCCTTATCACTGTCGATTCTGGCAATAGCGAAACGCCCGCATCAATTTCAACCGCCCTTTTCACCGTCTCAGTATTATCAAACTCCATAACAGGAGTGATATCCAAACCCTCTTTCTTAAAAAGCTCATCAGTTGCTTTACGTGTAGGAATATCCTTATCAAAACTAATATATTTAGTCGCTTCCAGTTCTTTAAACTCTATTTCACTCTTCTTCGCCAATGGATGACTCGGACTCACAACAAGAACTAAACGGTCATTTTTAAAAGGAACAAATTCAATCTCATTTATAGGTTCCTGAAACGCAACAAATCCTAAATCAACTGAATTTGATAAAACATCTTCGATAACTAAATTCGAACGCCGGTACTCTACATGAACATTTACCGATGGATACTTCTTCATGTAGTCTTTCAAATAAGACGGCAATTCATGTAAACCAATACTGTAAATGGTAGAAATACGAATATCACCACTAACAACCTTCTTCATTTCCAGCAAATCATTCTTTAAATCTTCATATTGACACAAAATGCTCTTAAACACTTCATAAACCTTCGCACCTTCACGTGTCAACCTGAACTGCTTTTGGCTCCGGTCAATAATGAGGCTATTGAAATGTGTCTCCATAACCCTCAATTGTTGACTCACTGCAGATTGAGTTACATTATTCAGCTTGGCTGATTTAGAAAAACTCTGACTCTCAACCAAGTCACAAAACACTTTGAAATTCTCGATATGCATGCTTATATAGTTTATAGTTTTTAACAATTTTCAACAAAAAAATTAATGATTCTTATAAAGAATGTTTTGTCTTTAAATTAAAGGTAATGGTAAATAAAGAAAAATTCAACTCGAATTACAAAAGCACATTAAAACGCATTGCCGACATTTGCGTTAAATACAATCGGAATCCCGATGAAGTAGAGCTTCTTCCTGTAACAAAAAACCATCCAAAGGAAGCTATAGTCTTTTCACAAAAAGCTGGTTCATATAATGTTGGGGAAAATAGAATTCAAGAAACCATCGACAAAATAAATACCCTTGGTCCAATAAATATACAATGGGAACTCATCGGACACCTTCAATCCAACAAAGTTAAACTAGCAGTTACCCACTTTGATCGTATACAAACGGTCGATAGTTTTAAATTAGTAAAGAAGCTCAATGACTCTGCAAAAAACATAAATAAAGTACAACGAATTCTACTTCAATTCAATGCAGGATCTGACCCAAAGAAGTTTGGGGCAAGTTTAGAATCAGCAAACGAACTAATGGAAACTGCTCTCAATTTAGATAATATCAAAATTGAAGGTCTCATGACAATAGCTCCCCTATCCGACGATATTAATGTTGCCCGCACAACTTTTGCTAACTTACAGAATCTAAAATCCTCTCTCGAAGAGAAATTCGATATATCCCTACCCGTATTATCGATGGGAATGAGCGGTGATCTAGAAGCGGCCATTGAAATGGGCAGCACAATGGTTCGCGTGGGAACCGGATTATTTGGGGAAAGAGACTATACTTGAAAAACTAAGCGGCATCTTTATCAATCAATTTCTTGATTTTTGCCTGACCTAATCCCTTCGCGATCTTTTCAGTAATCACGATTTCAGAGTTTCCATCGACATCGGGAATATCATACATGATGTCCAACATCATTTTTTCCATAATAGAACGAAGAGCTCTAGCCCCTGTCTTTAACTCTATTGCTTTTTTAGCAATTTCGCCAATCGCACCATCTGTGAATCTCAAGTTAACACCATCCGCAATAAACATTTTCATGTATTGCTTCAACAGGGAATTCTTTGTGGATTTTAAAATTTCAACCAAATCTGACTCTTTTAAATCATTAAGAACAGATATGACAGGTAATCGTCCAATAAACTCTGGGATCAAGCCAAAGCGAACCAAGTCTTCCGGACGAACTTCTTTAAGTGACTCAGAAAGAGCAGGCTCTTTGTCTTCAAGTTCTACATCAAAACCGACAAAATTTCCACTACCGGTTCTTTTTTCAACAATATCTTCTAGCCCAATGAAAGCCCCACCACAAATAAACAAAATATTCTCAGTATTAACTTGCACGTACTCTTGATTCGGGTGCTTTCGCCCCCCTTGAGGTGGCACATTGCAAGTCGTTCCTTCTAATATTTTCAACAATGCTTGTTGAACACCTTCGCCTGAAACATCGCGGGTGATTGATACATTTTCAGTCTTGCGGCCGATTTTATCAATCTCATCCACATAAATGATTCCACACTCTGCTGCTTGAGCATTATAATCAGCAGATTGTAACAGCCGTAAAACTATGTTTTCAACATCTTCTCCAACATACCCCGACTCAGTCAAAGTCGTTGCATCTGCAATCGCAAAAGGAACATTTAAAATTCTTGCAAGCGTTCTCGCTAAATAGGTTTTTCCAGTTCCAGTTGGTCCGATCAGCAAAATATTACTTTTTTCTAACTCAACATCCTGTAAATCCGAGGACATTTGATTCATCAGCTCTTCTCCAGGATCTTTCTTCTCAATCTTTAAACGCTTATAGTGATTATAAACGGCAACAGATAAAACCTTTTTTGCATGTTCTTGACCAATGACATATTTATCCAAATGAGCATTGATCTCAGCAGGTTTCATCAAATTAAAATCAGGAGAAACTTCTTCAGGTACTTCTTCGCTGTTTAGCTCGCGATCAATAATAGTTTTACAAACAGTGACACAAGAATCACAGATGAATACACCGGCAGGACCAGCGATCATCTTTCTTACCTCGTTATGCGATTTACCGCAAAACGAACAGAATGTCATTTTTGTAGACTTCGCCATCGCTTACTTATCGTCAATTGCTGCAGCATTCTCAATCACATGATCGACAATACCGTAATCCTTAGCTTCTTGGGCTGACATATAATAATCACGATCCGAATCTCTCTCCAAATCCTTAATGCTCTTACCTGTATGCCGAACTAAAACCTCATTCAACGTCTTGCGCCAACGAAGAATTTCTTTGGCTGCAATAGTAATATCAGCCGCCTGGCCAGTTGCGCCACCCGTCGGCTGATGAATCATCACTCGGCTATGTGGCAATGAAAAACGTTTTCCTTTGGTCCCTGCAGCCAATAGAACGGTCCCCATACTAGCCGCTTGCCCGATACAATATGTCACAACATCACACTTAAGGAAATTGATCGTATCATAAATAGCCATGCCATCTGTAATACTTCCTCCTGGTGAATTAATATAAATATGAACTTCCTTCTTCGCATCCTCCATTTGTAAATAGAGCAACTGGGCTACAACGGAATTCGCAACAAAGTCATCAATTGGTGTACCGATAAAGACAATACGATCCTTTAAAAGGCGACTGTAAATGTCCCAATGCTTTTCGGTTCTGCCGTCTTTTTCGTAAACTGTTGGTAGGGGAAGATAGCTCATAATTATTTAGTCGTTATTTCTGCTTTATTAACAATAAATTCCATAGTCTTCTGCATCAAAGCAGTCGTTCTTAAACGAGACATTTGCTGCTGATCTTTTCTCATTTCTTTAATAAGTTTCTCAGGAGAAGTTCTAGCCATAATAGCCTCATTCATAATCGCGTGGGAAATATCTTCTTTCTCTACTTTGATTTTTTCGTCTTTTGCAACTTTCTCTAAAATCATATCGAGCTTAATTTTGTTACTCGCTGCTTTCAGAGCTTCCTCGTTGATCTCGTCTTTCCTTGCTTCCATGTCTTCTTGAGTTGCCCCTTGTTGCATGGAATGCGACATCATATTCACGATGAACTGTTGCTTTTTCTGCTCAACTGATTGCTCAGGAAGCGCCATTTCAACATTATCTAATAAAAACTTAACGACTTGCTCTTGTTTCGAAGAACGGTTGGCATTTTCTTTTGTAGAAACGATTTCTTTCTTAAGTTTTTCTTCAAGACCTTCTTTATTTTCTACATCATTCGCTTTGAAAAATTCCTCGTCAACTTCTGGCAATTTCTTTTCACGAACCTCTGATACTTCAAGAGAATAAATTGCTTTTTTACCAGCCAAAGCCGCTTCTTCAAAATCAGCAGGAAATTCCATCGTTACATCTTGCTTATCATCTGCCTTCATACCAATGATTCCATCAACAATAGCACGAACTCCAGGAGAATTTTCCGATCCAGCTTCTTCCCATGTCGAAGACTGGGCAGAATAAATTGGACGATCAGGAACAATCTCGGAAATTAACTTATCTCCAATTTTTCCTTCATAAGAACAACGAACATAGTCTCCCTTTTCAGCCACGCGTTCTACCACATCATAGCTCGCTCTCTGTTCTCTTAATTTTGTTTCTGCTTCAGTTAAATCTTCCGCCGTCGCATCTGTTGAAGCTAGCTCCAAATTAATACCCGCATATTCAGGAAGTGTAAATTCTGGATAAATTTCAACTTCCATAATGATCTTAGCAACACCATCTGGATCGATGTTATCACTATCAATATTCATTATAGAATAAATATCCATCTTCTCATCAGCGAGAACCCCATCGTAGGCTTTTGAAATCACCCGACGACTCAAGTCTTCTTTGATCTCTTTAATGTAACGAGACTTAATCATATTAGCTGGAGCTTTACCCGGTCTAAAACCCGGGATCTTAGCATGTGCCGAAAACTCCTTCAAAAGCTTACCGCATTCTTTGCTAATTTCCTCACTAGAGAAATCAATCGTTACCGTCTTACTTGTTTTACCACTATCTTCTATTGCAATATTCACTGTACTAAAGTCTATTAGTTATATCAGGATTCACCCCCCGAAAGAAAAAATGGATAGTAAGAACTGTATATAGAGCAGGGTCAATGAGAATTTTAACCCGATTTTATTTCAGTAATAAATGAAATAAACGTGCAAATTCTGCCTTACCATTCAATATGTCGCCATCGTGAAAAATACAGATTTTAAAATTATCGCTATCGACGGTGGTGCCGCTTCTGGAAAGTCCTCTACCTCAAAGGGGGTTTCGAAGGCTTTAAACTACATGCACGTTGACACGGGCTCTCACTATCGAAGCATTACCCTAGCACTAATAAATGCAGGCATCAGCCCTGGCGATAAAGCAGACATCATCATGTCAACCAAAGCCTTAACGCTTGAAACCGAAATCTCAGGCGTTTCAGCGAATCTTAAAGTAAATGGATCCGTTCCAGATGATGCCGCTATCAGAAGCCCTGAGGTAAATGGGAATGTCTCATTATTTGCAGCGATTCCTGAAATCAGAGCAAGTTTACTGGATTACCAAAAAAAACAAGCGCAAGTTGCTCAAGAAAAAGGATTTAACGGACTTATAATGGAAGGCAGAGACATTTGCTCTGTAATTTTCCCGAAGGCTAACCTAAAGGTATTTTTACATGCAGACGAAGAAGCAAGAAGGTTGCGTCGAGCCAACGACGGACTACAAGACTCCATCGCCAAAAGAGATGAAATTGATAGTAAACGAAAAATAGCCCCTCTTATCTACACTGAAGATTCTGTGAAAATTGACACAGGGTTGCTCTCTCTCCAAGAAGTCATCGACAAGGTTTGCGAACTCGCCACTTCATGAATATTCTTTATCGCATCACACATTCCGGCTCTAACTCCTACTACAGTTGGTTATATAACCTTGAATCATCCGGCCACCACTTAGCCCCAAAAACAGGCGGATTCATACTCGCAGCGAACCATGCTAGCTTCTATGACCCTCCCGCTTTAGGTTGCCGCATCCCTAGAGATATCTATTTCTTTGCTCGTAACAGCCTTTTCAAGGGCATACTTGCCTGGTTATTACCTCGGCTGAATACGATTCCTGTCGCTCGCGACGGTGACTCTGACATTGGCGCTATGAAAAGAGTTTTCAAAGTACTCAAAACTGGCGATGGGATACTAATCTTTCCCGAAGGAACAAGAACCACTGACGGAAATCTTCGAACACCTCAAAAGGGCGTTGGCCTAATTGCTTGCAAAACAGGCGTCCCCGTTCTACCAGCTAGAATTTTTGGGAGCTTTGAAAGCTTTGGAAAACATCACAAAAAGCCCATCATTGGCCCATCAATGCACATCGTCTACGGAAAGCCCTTATATCCAGTGGATTATGAGATAGGCAAAGGAAAAGAACGCTACGAACTCGCTTCAAAAAAAATAATGGAAGCGATTTCGCAATTAAAAAAGCCAAAGCAAACGATTATATAACATAGCATGCACCAAAAAACCACGATTCTTGGGATTCCTTTTTTTGGTGGAAACATGAACGATGCTATTGAAGTCACAAAAAAAGGCGGCTTAATGCTCGCACCATCCGGACCAGGTCTAGCAATAGATCTAAAAGACCCCAATTATCGTCAATCGTTACTCGCCGCAGATATCGTTATTCCAGATAGCGGATTAATGGTATTGTTATGGAATATTTTCCATGGAAATAATTTCAAACGACTGTCGGGTCTCAACTTTTTTAAACGCTTCATCGATCTTGAAGAAATCAAAAAGACAGGCACAAGCTTTTGGATAATGCCTTCCGAGGTTGAAAAACAGGAAAACATTCAATGGTTAAAAAACGAAAAAGGCATTTCTCTCCAAAATAAAGATACTTATCTCGCCCCGATGTACCCTAAACAAGGGAAACTCGAAGATGAAACATTGCTCACTTTAATAAAAGCCCATCAACCTCAATTCATCATCATTAATATTGGGGGCGGCATCCAGGAAAGACTTGGACATTACCTAAAGGAAAACCTCAACGGCAATCCAACCATCATCTGTACGGGTGCTGCAATTGCCTTTTTAACAAATGCACAAGTCAGCATTCCCCATTGGGTTGACTACGTTTACCTTGGGTGGTTGTTCCGCTGCCTACAAAACCCTAAGAAATTCATTCCACGCTATTGGAAAGCAAAAAGACTCGCCTACCTCGTAATCAAATACGGTAAAAAGAGCCCTTTTTGAAACACATTGCTTAGTGTCCCTTGGAACTTTATTTAACAATACAATACCAAAATAAGGAATACCAAAATAAGGGACAGACCCTTATTTTGTTGACGAACGGTGTTCGCTTTTCACTTGAGATATTCGAGCTGAAGGGGAAGCAGGAGCTGCATGGCATGGTCCCATGAAGTTGGTTTTATTAGTTGGGACCTAAGCCATCTAATGAATTGTAAACTTCGTTGTGTGGCAAAATCAATCGAGAGAAGCAATGGATTGATTGCCTTATC